>NZ_CP119421.1:1200000-1516250 GCF_030506305.1 Porifericola rhodea
ACATCGCCGCCGGCATATAGCTTCCCGCCTACCGGATTCATATACGACATTACCTTAAAAGCCCGGCTTGCTTTGGTCGTAATATCCATACGTCCATCTTCATACTCTTTAACTATTTTTTTGACATACACCTCCGTACCATATTCAATTTTTTTGTTGATATATGCTGGTATGCCAAAAGCATGGTCTTTTTCTATACAGTCGCGAATAAGCTGTTTGTAGCGTTCTTCAAAGATGTGCAGGTTTACATCTTCGCCCGGAAAGGCGACCAGGTTGAGAGGAAACAAGGGTAAATAATGATCCATAGACTTTCCCTGATTGCTTAAATAAATTAGACGTCTTTATTCTACTCTAACACAACATGCCCAAGGTGCCATCGTTAACCATTTGCAATACGTAAGAAAATGACTGTTTTGCTATTTAAATAAATATTCTAAGATGAATCTTTATTTTGATCAGGCACAGTTATTGTGAATTGTACAATAGCGCAAGGATTTTTCTTAGCGTTTGTTTAAGGTTGATAGTTGACCCCGAACGTTTGGTCGCGTTCGGGGTTCTCTTTTTATACCATTGCGGAAAAACATTGTAACAGCTTATCTATATCTCTCTCGTCATTGTACAGATGAGGAGAGACACGCACTGAATTACCCCTGATAGAAACTGAAATGTGGCTGTTCTTTAGTTCTTCCTGTAATCTTTGTATAGATACCTTTTCTGGTAGTCTTACACCAAACAAATGATGCCCCCTAAATGTTGGAGCTTCTATCATAAATCCTAGCTGTGCTAATGTCTCAATATTTCTATTGCTTATTTGCTCGCAATAATTCTGGATGTTTTGCACCCCCCAACGATTAATTTCTTTGATAGCCTGAAGTATCATGGGTACAAGTATAAAATTACTTCTTTCTCCTACTTCGTATCTTAAAGCTCCCTCCTGATATTCATTCTGATAATTGACCAAGCTGGCAAAATCATCACTATTTTCCCGGCTGATCCACCCTTCCTCCAGGGGCTCACCATCATCAAAGGCCTCTCCAAAATAGCTCAGGGCTATAGAGTACGGGCCTAACAGCCATTTGTAGCCGGCACATACTAAAGCATCTGCCTGAACCTCCTGCATATCAAAGGGTAAGGCGCCAACCGACTGCGTTCCGTCAATAACCAATAGCGCTCCTACATCGTGTGTTCTTTTCCGAAGGGCTGGCAGGTCAAACTTAGTACCATCAGACCAATGTACATGCGCCATAGCCAGCAGGCGGGTTCGCTTATCAATAGCTTCCAGCAGGCGCTCATTCCAGACTTTTCCTCTCTTTGCAGCTTGCATGGGAGCATCTACTACCTTAAGAGTGGCTTTATGCTGAACGCACAGCTTCTGCCAGGTATAGACATTACTGGGAAACTGCTCCCCTACCATTACAATATTATCTCCTTTCTCTATTTTCAGGTTTTTAGCTATACTAGCCATACCGTACGACACTGAAGGCTGTATTGCAATACGAGAAGGCTCAGTACTATTAATAAGCTGAGCATAAGCTTCTCTGAGTTGAGTGGCTAAATCAAAAAATTCATAATGACCTATCTGTTGAGGAGCCTGCTTTAGCTTAAGGCCGTTAATGCCTGCATCTTCTACACTTTTCAGCAATGGAGCCATATACGCACAATTGAGGTAAGTGCTATCAGGGGAAAGGCTGAATTTTTCTTTCTGACATGACAAAGGAGCTTTCTGTTGTGCCATAGTAATTGTGTATATTACTGTTTTACTTTGTCTAAGATAGAAAGCTCAACATATTTTTGAGTAAATTTTAATATTTGAAAAACTAAAATCACTACGCATCAACCGGAAGCAGTATGAAGGAGCTTAGTAGAATTGTAGAAGCTTACCAACAGATTAAAGAGAGTGGCCAGCAGGCAGCCCTGGCTACCGTGGTTAAAGTACAGGGCTCTTCTTACCGGAGAGCTGGCGCACGTATGCTTATGAGCGATGACGGAAGGTGGACTGGAGCGATTAGTGGCGGCTGCCTGGAAGGAGATGCTTTACGCAAAGCCCGTCAGGCAATACTCAGGAATACACCTAGCGTAGTCACCTACGATACCATGACCGACGAAAACGCCAGCAGATTGGGCGTTGGCTTGGGCTGCAATGGTATTATTGATGTACTTATAGAACCATTAGGCTATTTGGAACAACAGCTTGATCTGATGCAGGTTTTTACACATTTTTTGGAAGACCGGGAAATAGCTGCTATTGCTACTGTTTTTAATGTGGAAGAATCTATGGCTAATATAATTGGTCAACGTTTCATCATAGATAGCCGGGGTAATACAATCACTAATATGGCTGACCCAATACTGGCCCAGGAAGTAAGGCAGGACTTAGAGAAGGTGATCCAAAATCCTAAAAATGGTATTCGTACCTACACATTAAGCCAGGGAAAAGTAGAACTAAGCATAGAAGTACTACAACCAAGTATTGAACTTGTCATTTTTGGTGGGGGCTACGATGCTACACCTGTAGTAAAATTGGGGACCGAACTCGGCTGGAAAGTCAGTGTTACGGATGACTGCGTTGCACATACTGGTAGGAAGCGTTTTCCTGGGGCCTGCCAGGTGCTACACGCAGCACGAGAAGATGTAGTAAAACAGCTCAACTTTACCCCCTACACCTATGCTGTTTTGATGTCGCATAATTTTGCCTATGACAAAGCCGTACTCCCTCAGCTTTTGGCTACTCAAGTTCAATACATCGGAATACTAGGCCCTAAAAAGAGATTTATTAAAATGATAAATGAGTTGGCTCAGGAGGGTGTCATGATAGGCGAAGCTGAGCAAAGGAGAGTGTATAGCCCGGTAGGACTAGACCTGGGCGCAGAAACACCTGAAGAGATAGCATTATCTATCGTTTCAGAAATACAGGCCATACACCGTAGCGCAAAAGCAGGTATGTTAAAAAATAAAAAGGGTTTTATTCATGAGCGCGCCTGAGCAAAATGCTATTATCATTTTGGCGGCAGGCAGCTCCAGCAGAATGGGCCAGCCTAAGCAACTTTTACCCTTTGAAGGAAAAACACTCTTACAAAGAGCGGCAGAAGAAGCTTTAAAAGCTAATACTGCAGAAGTTTGGGTGGTCCTGGGCTGTAATGCAGAAAAGATACGAGGCTCAGCAGAAAAGTTGCCGGTAAAGATTGTTATTAATTCTGACTGGGCATCAGGGATGGGGAGTTCCATCCGTACCGGCGTACATGCAGCGCTAAAAAGTAACGCATCATTAGAGGGCATATGTATAATGCTTACCGACCAGCCTTACGTTAACGCTAAGCATTTAGAAAAACTAATTCGCACGCACAGCAGTACCTATAAACCTCTTATAGCCTCGGAGTACAAGGGTATATTGGGTGTACCGGCATATTTTCATCACACTTATTTTTCTGCCCTTTTACAACTCAAAGCAGATCAGGGAGCAAGAAAATTAATTCTTAAAAACCAGCAAGATGTGACTGGCATAGCATTCCCTCAGGGAATTACGGATATTGATACCCCAGAAGATTATCACCTGCTAAAAAGACAACATAATTTCACCTGATTACTCCCCTCTCAAAGAATTTGCAGGGCTTACCAGCGCTGCTCTTAACGACTTATAGCTCACAGTAAGCGCTGCGATTAGTATTCCACTCAAAGCAGCCAGGGCAAACATCCACCATTCTAATTCTATGCTGTAAATAAAATTGTTGAGCCATTCGTTCATAAGATAATAGCCCAGCGGAAGAGCGATAAGAAAAGCAATGCTTACCAGTATAATAAATTCACGGGTAAACAGATAGACAATATGCTGAGTACTGCCTCCTAATACTTTCCTTATTCCCATCTCTTTCTCTTTTTGCACAGTCATGAAGCTAATTAGTCCATAGAGCCCCAGACAGCCAATAAATATGGCAATGCTGGCAAAGATGCTTAACAAACGCGAGGTATTTCTTTCCTGCTCGTACATAGTCGCCAGGTCATCGTCCAGAAACTTATAGGCAAAATATTGCTTGGGAAACAGGTCTTTCCATACCTCTTCCGTAGTCGCTATTGCCGCGCCAGCCTGTGTCATATCAATCTTGAGAGAAGCTTTTCTGAACATGTCTGAGTTATGAGTCAGCATTAGAGGCGGTATCATGTTTTGCAAAGAAAGTGAGTGAAAATCTCTTACTACACCTACTATAGTACCGCTCGTTCCATAATACTCTACCTCCTCTCCTAATGCCTTATCTGGCTCATCTATTCCGATGGTTTTAAGAAAGGCCTCATTAACTACAAGTTCGGTAGAGTCACTATCAATTAAGTTTCTTCCTGATAGTAACTGAAGATCGTAGAAGGGTAAGTAGCTGGGGTCTACAAATTTTATCTCAGAAGGCAGGTTATTTTCCAATGCGCTATGTCCAAAATATGTCCACGACTTATTGATAGTAGCAGCAGGCGTATTGAGAGAAAAGCTAACTTCATGAATTGCGCTATGCTCTTTAAGCCGCTGGCGAAACGACTCCAGTCTTTCGCTTCTGGTAAAAGGGATATCCAGGGTAAGAACAGCTTCTTTTACAAAACCCAAAGATTTGGTATTGAAGTAATGCATCTGGTTTAACACTACAATAGTGCAAATAATAAGCACCTGGGATAAGGCAAACTGAAATACAATCAGCGTTTTGCGTAAACCTAAGCCTCCACTTTTTTTATTAGTCAGGGTGTTTTTTAGCGTTGTTACCGGTCGGAAAGAAGAAAGCACAATAGACGGGTAAAAACCGGCTAGTATGCTTACAAACACTGCTGTTACCAGCAGGAAAACAAATGTAGGCAGATCTTGCACTAGCGCATAGTCTATGCTGATATTAAAAAGAGGGCTTAGGTAAGGGATAATGTTCACAGTAATCAGATAAGAAAGAAGCACTGCAAAAAGGGTAAGTAGCGCTGTTTCTCCCATAAACTGTTTTACTAACTGGGTGCGTGAGCTCCCTAGCGCTTTACGTACTCCTACCTCTTTAGAGCGCTTTACTGCCTGCGCTGTAGTAAGGTTTATAAAGTTAATACAGGCTGTAACCAATAAAAAAAGTCCTATTAATGCCAGGCTGTATACTACCTCTTTGGAAACTGAGCGCTCTGAAAAATTATCAACATTTTCACTAAAATGCATTTCGCTAATTGGCTGCAAGGCATGAGACATATAACTGGCAGCAATTTCCTTTCCCTGATACTTCTCTATCATAGCCGGAAACTGAGCATTTACACTTTCCGGATCAGTACCAGGCTTAAGCAAAACAAAGGTCTGATAGTAAGAATTACGGTTGGCATTATACTCTTTGTCATACTCATCGCTCTGCTCAAAAGTAGCATGAGAAATAATCATGCGCATACTCAGATCTGTATTGCGGGGCATGTTTTTAATCACTCCGCTTACCAATACTTCATGCTTATTGTTATAGATTATACGCTTGCCTATAGCATCACCTCCAAAGTACTTTTCTGCCAGTTGCTCATTAATAACTACCTGCCCAGGTTCACTTAAGGAAGACTCAGGACTACCAACAACCCAATCGTAGTCAAATATTTCAAAGAAAGTAGGAGTCGCAAATACGATCCCATCTTCTTTTGTTATATTGTCATTAATCTCAATCTGAGTTTCTTCTGGATTAACTTTAAAGGCAACTGCTATCTTTTCTATCTCAGAAAATTCATGGCTCATAACTTCTCGCAGGCCATGGGGCGTACCGGCATCTTCAAGTATTGCTTCTTTGGGAGAGCCTGACAATACCCGGTAGATTCTGTCAGCATTGGTATGGAACCTGTCAAAGCTAAGCTCAAACCTCACCACTAAAAAGATAATAAGCGCACTACTTATGCCCAAGGTAAGTCCGGCTATATTTAGCCAGGAAAAACTTTTCTGTCTGGATAAATTTCTAAGAGCAACAATCAGATAATTTTTCAGCATATCCTGTAAGTCTTTAACCAGTACTAACAAATTGGTATAGTAAAAAAGTATGCCACCTTGCAAATCAGCTTGTATTCTTAAATTTTAGCTGTACGTACATATGGATTGTACGTTTGCGCACATTCTTGTACGATACTGGACAAAGTATAATACTTTCAACCTATAGAATTGTAACCATGAATCATTTTCTTACGAATTGGGAGCAATCGCAGGGGCTCAAACACAAGCCCGTATTTAGATAAACTCTAAATAAGAGCAAATCTTCTATAAATCATAGATTAGCTAAAAGAGCAACGCAGCATTTTGGTAAATTAGAAGGCCTGTTACATACGTTTTTAACCTTTTTTTATACTACACAATCATGGCAGAATTTAAATTAAACATTAACAGTAAGGATTATACTGTTGATGTAGATCCGCAGATGCCGTTGCTTTGGGTAATTCGGGATGAGATTGGTCTTAAAGGCACCAAATTTGGTTGCGGAATTGCCCAGTGCGGAGCCTGTACCATACACCTGGATGGCAAAGCCACACGTACTTGTGTACTCCCAGTATCGGCAGCTACCGGTAAAAAAATAACTACAATAGAAGGTCTGTCCAACGACAACGAGCACCCTGTGCAAAAAGCATGGCTTAAACTTCAGGTGCCCCAGTGCGGATACTGCCAGTCGGGGCAGATTATGGCCGCCTCTGCCCTTCTGCAAAGCACTCCTCAGCCTAGCGAGGAAGATGTTAACCGTGCTATGCACAACATCTGCCGCTGCGGCACCTACCAAAGAATTAAACAAGCGATACAAGAAGCCTCTAAAGAAATGACTGCTCATGGACAAGCTAATGAATAGAAGAAATTTTTTAAAAGTATCCGGAGCCTCCGGCGCTGTTCTTACCCTTGGCTTTGCTATTCCTTCTGTAGGGCAGGAAGCCGAAGTATTCAAAGTAAATGCTGAAGGTGTTAGTGGTGCGCAGCTCAACCCCTTTGTAATAATTGATGAAGCGGGTAAGGTTACGATCATGAACCACAAACCAGAAATGGGTCAGGGAGTTTTTCAGTCCATGCCCATGCTGGTAGCCGAAGAGCTGGAAGTAGATATGGAAGAAGTACATGTTGTACAGGGCTTGGGCAATAAGAATTATGGAAGCCAGATTGTAGGAGGTAGCAATAGTGTAAGAGGACAATGGGAACCTTTGCGTAAAATGGGAGCGGCTGCCCGCGAAATGCTGCAAGAAGCCGCCGCCAAACGCTGGAAGACCAAAGTGAGTAAAACCTATGCTGAAAAGGGCAAGGTGTACCACAAAAAATCAGGCAAAAGCTTTACTTATGGCCAACTGATAGCCGATGCTGCAAAGCTGGAAGCCCCCAAAGACCCTCAGCTAAAGGAGCATAAAAATTTTAAAGTACTGGGCCAGCCGCTGGCGCGTAAAGATGCCCCCGCTAAAGTTGACGGAAGTGCGGTGTTCGGCATAGACCTAGAAATGCCTCGCTTGTTGTATGCAACTGTTGAGCGCCCTCCAACCATTCATGGTAAAGTACTAAGCTTTGATGATACTGCTGCAAAAGCAATTCCAGGGGTAAAACATGTCCTCAAAACGGAACGCCATGTTTTCGGCTATAAGCTGGAAGGCGTAGCCGTAGTTGCAGACTCATACTACACTGCTACCAAGGGTAGAAAGGCCCTTAAAATAGAATGGGACCTAAGTGGCTTTGAAGATATTGATTCGCGAAAGATACACGAAGAGCTGGTAGCGCTGAAGGCTGAAGATGGCCTGGCACATAAAAGTATAGGTGACTTTAAAGAGGGAATACAAAGTGCTGCTAAAACCATTGAGGCTGAGTACGAACTACCCTATCTGGCCCACAGCCCCATGGAACCTATGAACATGACCGCACACGTAAAAAAAGACGGTAGTTGCGAGGTGTGGGGGCCAACCCAATCGCCACAGTGGGCTATGCGAGACCTTGCTGGCTACCTGGATATACCCGAAGAAAAAATTAAAGTAAATGTCACATTTCTGGGAGGAGGGTTTGGCCGCCGTGCCTTCAACGACTTTGTCATAGAGGCAGCTTCTATTTCCAGGCAGATAAATGAGCCGGTTAAAGTTATCTGGACTCGTGAAGATGATACACAACAGGGACCTTTTCGTCCGGGAACATACCATCACCTACAGGCAGGTTTTGACGCAGAGGGCAATCCTACCTCCCTGCAACACAAAATGATTGGGCAGGCATTAAGCCATCAGTGGCCGGATGCTGACAAAAGTAAGCTGCCTGGTGGGGTCATGGAAGCTATTAATACTGGTTATGCTTTTCCTAACCTAATGACGCGCTACGTGCCTTATGAGTCACAAATACCAGTGTTGTGGTGGCGCTCTGTATATTCGTCTACTAATGCTTTCGCTCATGAGTGTTTTATAGATGAAGTTGCGCACGAAGCCGGACAAGACCCTCTACAGTTTAGAAAAACTATGCTGAAAGAGCACCCCCGTTTTGTAAAAGTACTGGAAATACTGGAAGAAAAAGGCTGGAACGAGGCTACGGAAGAAGGTAGCGGGAAAGGCGTAGCCCTTGCCGAGTGTTTCGGAAGTATTTGTGGGCAAATTGCTAAAGTTAAACGTGATGAAAGCGGAAAGCTTAAGCTAGAAAAAGTGATAGCTGTTATAGATTGCGGCATGACGGTGAACCCTGATACGATACGCGCTCAAACTGAAGGGAACATCGTTATGGGGCTTACGGCTGCTATCAAAAGCCCGATAGTATTTAGTAGAGGCAGAACCCGACAAACCAATTTCCACAACTATCAGATGCTTATGCTCAATGAGATGCCCGAGGTAGAGGTTCACATTGTACAGAATGAAGAGCAACCTGGTGGTGTTGGCGAACCTGGCTTACCCCCTCTGGCTCCGGCATTGGCCAATGCTATTTTCAACGAGTCGGGCAAGCGTATCAGAGAGTTACCTCTCCGCCTGGACAGAGTATAAATTGATGTTTTCAAAACTTTAATTGATTAATAATCCTTAGTAGACTTATCATTTAAATATGTTTCAATTATCACTGATACTAAGTGCAGTAGTTTATGCAAGCACTGTACTTTTTTCATTCAACCAAAAAGAAGAAGCGACAGCCTCTGTAGAGCCAGAGCTGGAAAAAAGCATTGAGCTAGGCCGCGAAATTTACTCCAGCTATTGTGTAACCTGCCATATGAGCGCAGGAGAAGGCATTCCTGGTGCATTCCCTCCTCTGGCAGAGTCTGATTACCTCATGGCAGATAAGGAACGTTCTATTCATATTGTAATGTATGGGCTGGAAGGCGAGATTGAAGTCAATGGTACAACTTATAACAACATAATGATGCCATTGGGACTGGATGACGAACAGATTACCCATGTCCTGAACTTTGTCCGTAATAGCTGGGGCAATAAAGGAGAAGTAGTAACTTTTGAAGAGGTAAAGGCAGTAAGAGAAGCAGGCAAAGAATAAGCAAGGCCTGGGAAAATGCTTAAAAGTGTAGCAATAGAAAGTTCTTACTCTTGCTACACTTTTTTTTTGCCTTATTGAGTTACTTTTAATCAAGCTCAGCGTCTAAGTGATGAGTACGAAACCTAACTAAATCATCAGAACCTATGACGCTTACTTTTTTGATGCTGGAGAATATTAGTGGTTGGGAGTTGTTTATCATTGTATTAGTGATTTACCTTTTTTTTGGTCCGCGCTCTCTACCCAAATTTTACCAAAGCCTGAAAAAAACGCTCTCCCAGTTTCAGGAGTCATGGAAAGAAGTACAGAGAGAGCTGCATAGAAAATGACAGAACTAAAAAAGCCACAACTTTAAAGTTGTGGCTCTCCTCTTTATATTCTCTCCAGCTGATAGCCAGCTTTCTGCACCACCTCCTCTACCTTTTCTTCCTGCTCTGTATCCACACTAAGGATACGATCTTTGGCGTTCAGGTCTACTTTCCAACGACCTTTTCCTACTACTGCATCCAGCCCGGGTTTTACCGCGGCTACGCAGGCTCCACATTTAATATTAGACTTATATTGTATGTTTTTCATATGCGCTTTAGTTATTAGTTTGTATAAACTCTTACAGTTTTGACCCTTTAAGTCTCAGGCTATTACTCACTACTGAGACTGAACTGAGTGCCATAGCAGCTCCTGCTATCATTGGGTCTAGCAAAAACCCAAAGAATGGGTACAAGACTCCCGCAGCTATCGGTATACCTATAACATTATAGATAAAAGCCCAAAACAAATTTTGTTTGATAGTTTGCACTGTCTTCCCAGATAGTTTTAGAGCTTTTGGGATTGCCTGTAGGTCAGATGTAATGAGCGTCATTTTAGCTACATCCATAGCAATATCAGTTCCTTTACCCATAGCTATACTCACATCTGCCTGCGCCAGTGCCTGCGAGTCGTTGATGCCATCACCTACCATAGCTACCACTTTTCCCTGCTTCTGAAGTTTGGCGACAAACTCAGCTTTATCTGAAGGTAATACTTCTGCCTGATAGCGTGATACTCCTACCTGACCCGCTACAGCAGCAGCAGTCTGCTCATTATCTCCTGTAAGCATATATACTTCTATACCTTGCTGCTGCAACCTGCTGATAGCCTCGGCAGAAGAAACCTTTACGGCATCAGCAATGGCCATAATCGCAAGCACTGTCTTAGAATTAGCAAAGTAAATGACAGTTTTTGCCTCCTGCTGCCAACTTTTAGCTCGTTTGCTCAATGCATTATCCAGGTCTACTTGTTGCTCTTTAATCAATTGAAAGTTACCTGCAAAGTAGGTTTGGTCATCGTACGTTGCCTGAACTCCTCTCCCACTCAGGTTTTCAAAAGCCTGCAATTCCAGTAAGGCAGCGCTTTGTTCTTCCAGCTTTTTGGCTACTGCAGCAGCTAGTGGATGCTCAGACTGTTTTTCAAGACTATATAGCAGGCTAACTAGTTTTTTTCGCTCACCCTCGTTAAGCGAGTCGTTCCATACGTCATCTGTAACTACCGGCTTCCCTTCGGTTATAGTTCCGGTCTTATCCAATACTATAGCATTAACCTTATGGCCAAGCTCCAAACTTTCAGCATCTTTTATCAGAATATTATTTTCTGCCCCCTTGCCTACACCTACCATAATTGCTGTGGGAGTTGCCAAACCCAGAGCGCAGGGGCAGGCGATTACCAGTACGCTTATAGAGGTCAGTAAAGCATGAGTAAATGCATTCTCACCACCCCACACCATCCATGAAGCAAAAGTAATCAGAGCGATGAGGATTACGGCAGGCACAAAAATACCCGCTATTTTATCAACCAACCTTTGCACCGGAGCCTTACTCCCTTGTGCCTCTTGCACCATTTTAATAATCTGCCCCAGCATAGTTTCAGCACCTACCTTTTGAGCCTTAAAGCGGAAGCTACCCTGCTGGTTAACAGTACCTGCATACACGGCTTCTCCCGCCTGCTTGTATACAGGCACCGGCTCACCACTGATCATACTTTCGTCTACATAAGAAGTACCGGAGATAAGTTGGCCGTCTACCGGAATTTTTTCTCCAGGCTTTACTATAATAACAGCTCCCGGCTTTACCTCTGACAGCGATATTTCTACCTCTTTTCCCTCAGCAAGTATGCGCACTGTTTTAGGCTGCAAACCAATCAGCTTTTTGATAGCGGAAGAAGTATTGGCTTTGGCTCGCTCTTCCAGAAGTTTGCCCAAAGAAATAAGTGTAACAATAACAGCGGCAGCCTCAAAATAGGTATGTGCCGGTAAACCGCGGCTATGCCAGAACTCAGGATAAAAAGTAGTAAACACACTAAAAACAAAGGCTATACCTGTACTTAGAGCTACTAGCGTATCCATATTGGCCTGGCGGTGACGAGCCTGCTTCCAGGCATTGACAAAGAAATTGCGCCCAAACCAGAAGAGTACCGGCGCTGTCAGTACCATCATAATCCAGTTACCCCAGGGCATGCCCATTAAAAACATCCCGATGATAAATACTGGCAAAGTGAGTAGCGCGGCATAAAGCGTACGCTTTTTCAGACCCTCATACTGAGCCTGCTGGGCTTCAGCCTGTTTTTCTTGCGCGTTCTCCGATTCAATGATCAAGTCATAGCCTACTGAACGTACTGCCTGCTGCAAAGCTTGATCCTCAGTACCAGGCGTAACTTCTACCCATGCACTTTGAGTAGCATAATTGACTCCTGCTTCTTTTACGCCGGGCGTAGTTTTTAGTGTAGATTCTACACTTACTGCACAGGAGGCACAGCTCATGCCACTTACCGGAAAGCTCTTCCGTACATAGCCAGTATCTGGTTGCGTATCCTGAGATTTTTCTATAGTTGATTTATCTTGTGCCATCATATCCATTGTTTATACTACAAAGAAACGGATATACAAGGCTGTATGCTTTATATAATTCCTGATAAGATTTACATCATTTTTGGAAAGTGATTAATTCCTGCCACCCTGCACTTTTTTCTTTCTGGCCTGCAACTGCCTGAAATGTGAGGGCGGAAGGCCAAGCTGCGATTTAAAGTGTGAAGAAAGGTGTTGGGTACTGCTGAATCCGGTACGAGCTGCGATTTCCATTAGTGTCATATTGGAATACACTAACAATTCTTTGACCTTATGCAACCTTTGCTGCTGAGCATACTGATCTAAGGTTAAGCCTGTGAGTGATGAAAAAAGTGCGCTCAAACTATCATAATGCATGTTCATCTCTTGGTTTAGAAATGTAGAAAGCCTGATTTCCTGATAAAAAGCCACCTCCTCCTGATAGTACTGACTTATCAAGTCTTGTGCCTGCTTAATCAGATTTTGTCGGCTATCTTCTAATAGGCCAAAGCCATGCTTTTCCAGCAATTGCCGTAGGGGGGTCAGAGAGTGTAGCTTATGGGTGCCAGAAAGCTTAACGCTACCTAATCGTATACTTTCCACTTTTAGGCCTGCCTCCTCAAAAGCACTCTCTAGTACGCGAATACAACGATCGCATACCATGCCTTTAATACGCAACTCCAGAGGATCATTTACAGGCATGCTATATCTGGTCTAAAGGTTTTCGTAAATCTTCCGCTACTTTTTTAAATGCTGAAGGAGTCATGCCATTTAACTGCTTAAACTGATTGGAAAAATGTGCAGCACTACTATAACCCAATACTTCAGCTATCTGGTTTAGGTTGAGCTCTCCATAAGCTAATAACTCTTTAGCTTTTTCTATACGTTGTGCCATCAGGTACTTTTCTATGGTGACTCCTTCTGTCTCCGAGAACAAGCTGCTTAGGTAGGCATAGTCTTTTTTTGTTTTTTCTTCCAGCAATACAGATAGTTTTTGGGGCAGCTCAAATTTTTCTGAATGGTGAACCAGTTGAATAATTTCTGATTTAACACTAGCTATCAAACGAGCCGCTTTGCTATCCAACAACTCAAAGCCTTCTGCATGAAGGTCTTTTTTTAGTGCCTCAGCAGTATTTTCATCCACCTGCTCCTCTAATTCTACCTCACCAAGACTGACCTGCTTTACTTTCAGCTTATGCTTATCCATTACTTGCTGTACAACTAAGATACAGCGAGGACATACCATATTTTTGATGTAGAGTTTATCCATCATTTACATAATAAACATCTATGAGCAAGGTAGGTTCACACTCGCTATTTGACCAGCTTACGCTTGTGAATATTAGCGTCCAAAGTTTTGTGCCGACGAAAAGGACCAAGCTGCTGCTCAACAAAACTATCCGGGAATTTTTCTACGTCTTCAAACCCAAGAGGAATGTCGCGTCCATCATGGGGTATGTAGTTGGTACGAAACATATAGTCCCAGATGCTGAGTGTAATGCCAAAGTTAACTCCGTGGCCATGCTCTTTTGGTAGCTCTTTGGCATGATGCCAGATGTGCATTTTGGGGTTGTTTAACAAATACCTGAAAGGCCCAAAATCAATGTTAAGATTGCTATGATTAAGGTGCCCAATAGCGAGCGAAAAGATATGTACCACAAAAAAGTCTGAAATACTAAAACCAATCATGGCCAGAGGTAGGTATTCTATAAAACGATACACTACAGTTTCCATAAAATGATAGCGCAAGTGCGCTGCAAACCCCATCTCCCGAACGGAGTGGTGTACCTTATGAAACTCCCACAGCCAGGGCACAGTATGCAGCAGGCGGTGTACGTTAAAGTGCACAAAATCCCTAAGAATAAATAGAGTTAGCAACTGCCCCCATACTGGCCAGGAGTTTACTTCAATAGCTACCAGATTACTTACTCCAAAGAGGGCCAGGAAGTCTTTAAAAAGCTGCACAAACACATCGGAGATAGCATTGTATCCAATTAAAGAAAAAATAAAGAAGCTGAAAAACATATAAAAGGCATCCTGCCAGAAGTCTTTTCGGAAAAGAGGCTGATTTTTTCTCCAGGGGACTATGACTTCCAGTACAAAAAAGAACAAAGATACTGCGATAAGCCACCAGAAATAATTGTTCCAGGCGGGATGAGTAATCTCATAAACCAAATAATTCCAGTATCCGCTAAATCCGTTCAGAAAAATATCAAAATACTTAGATGCCAACATAACTTATTCATTCAATGTGTTTTCTTAGACGTTTTTCAAATGATGAAAGTTTCATGTGTTACAATGCATGGCTAGCATACTGGAATTTACACAGAGACTAAACATGCGGCTTACTGAGCTGGTACTGTTATAGTACTTAAAGTGAACTCATGAAGAAGGCAGAAAACCCTACGGAAGCCCCCTCTCATTCTCACACTCACCTTAGATAAGGGTTCACAGAAATATTTTAACAGACTAAGAGCCGTGTGTTTTCCTGCGGAGCGTAATTACCTGGATGCTCACCTCACACTTTTTCATAAGCTACCAGATAGCGAAATAGATACTATGGAGCAACAGATAGCAGATATTAGTCAGGAGCAGCCCAATCTAGCCTGGAAGTAAAACAGCTCAGAATGATGGGGAGGGGCGTGGCATTTAGTCTGGAAAGCCCCCCTCTACTCAAGCTACACAACCGCCTGTCGCAGTTATGGAAACCCTGGCTTAGTCCTCAGGATCAGCAGATACTCTGGCCGCACATTACTATACAGAACAAAGTAGAAGCCGCAAAAGCTAAAGCCCTATACCAAAAGCTCGGCCATAACTTCAGCCCATTTATAGCAGAGGGTTTAGGTTTAAGTTTATGTCCTTATCAGCAGGGATCCTGGCAGTGGCTGAATGACTTTCCATTTACAGGGTAATTTTTTTTATGTTTGATTAAACCTTGTGTGGTATGCTGTATCTAAAAGACAGAACCAACACAGAAAGCCTTGCAGGTATTGGAAAAGAAAACAGCAAATTTAGAGGATGCAGAGCTACTAGCTGCTTTTGCACAGGCAGAAAGTCGTGAAAGAGCATTTGGGCAACTGGTAGAGAAATATCAGCAGAGGGTGTACTTCCTGGTGCGCAAGATGGTTATTGACCATGATGATGCAGATGATGTAGTGCAGGAGGTGTTTATCAAAGTCTGGAAGAGCTTAGGCCGTTTTGAAGGTGGCTCGCAGCTATTCACCTGGCTGTACCGTATTGCTACCAATGAGTGTCTGCGTTTTTTAGAAAAGAATAAGAAGAAAAGATTCTGGATATCAATGGGAGATGCCGGAAACGAACTGGCAAACAAACTGGAGACTTCTCCACACATAAGTGGAGATGAAGTACAGCTTCGTTTACAAAAATCTTTACTCAAACTTCCTGATAAACAAAGGTTGGTATTTAACCTGAAATATTTTGAAGACCTGAAGTATGATGAGATAGCAGAAATTACAGGCACTAGCATTGGTAGCCTGAAAGCCAGCTACCACCATGCGGTTAAAAAAATAGAAGAAGATATTAAAACACAATTATCCTGAAAGTCATGAAAGATACGGATAAACTGAAAAAAAATGTATTTGAAGCACCCGAAGGCTATTTTGAGGGACTACAGGGACGTATTGCGCGAAGAATTGCTGAAGATGAAAAGGAGGAAAGCCCCACAACTTTTAGCATAACTCGCTGGACCTACGCTGTCGCTGCCTCTGTACTTGTACTTTTGGTAGCGAGCTTGTTCCTCTTCAAACCAACGGAAGAAACCAACAATATGGCTTCTACTACAGACGTAGATCAACTTCTGGCCTCTGTATCCGACGAGGACATGCTCAGCTATCTGGAGTCTCATACTGAGACCGCTACTCTGGCTATGTCCCTCACAGAGGCAGAACAACAGGAATTACTTTTAAATGAATTAGATAATTACAATATACCCTTAGAAGATTATGAATACGAAATTGAATTTGTGGAAGAGTACCTCTAGGCTTTTAGTGCTTATGCTATGCCTGTTAGGCTTTAGTCAAATGGCATTTGCACAGCGCCCGGGAGATCGCCAAAAGCTGGAAAGCGCTAAAATTGCCCATATAACAGAAAAGCTTTCGCTTACACCGGAAGTAGCCCAGCAGTTTTGGCCGGTATACAACCAGATCAAAGAAAAGGAGCGCGAACTCAGAAAGCAGGAGATGGAGATGCGTCGCAATGAAGCTAACAATACTATGACTGACGCAGAGGCCGAACAGGCACTCGCCAAATTCTTTGAACTAAAAGAGCAACAGCTCGCACTTGAAAAAGACGCAGCCGAACAGTACCAGGATGTACTCTCACCCAAGCAGGTAGTTCAGCTTTTTAAAGCCGAAGCGGAGTTTCATAGAATGGTATTACAAAAGTTTAGTGAACGCAGAAAAGGCGGACGCCCGCCGCAATAGTAAAGTAGTTTTCTTTTCAAACCGGATAAGCCACGTGCACAGTAGCATGTGGCTTTTTTATTGCATTATTGTGCCCGATTTGTTACATCTGAGGAAGGCTTTTGCAAAAAAGGAATTTTTATCGACTAATTGCTCTTTACTTAGCGTTGTCATAAAAATGATCGCTTATGAAAAGAATATATTTAGCATTCGTTTTCTGTATTGTCTCTTTGCTGACTGCTGTAGCTCAGGAGGAGGACATGGTGTTTCCGGCGGGCCTGCGCTTTCTGGATTACAACAACAAACTCCCTGATAATCTGCTACATACCAAATCCGTGGTATTTGTAGATGTACCTGTAAAATCCGGAACCTCTTTGCGAGGTGACTGGAAGGCACTTGCCAAAGCAGGTCATCAGGTCTTTAAAGAGGCAGGTATAGATGCTGTAGCTTACTATAACCTTGGCGATGTAGAAGCTGGACGTGATGCTTCTATTAAACTTGCTGAAGAACTTAAAGGACGGCAGATAGAAAACATCATACTGCTAAGTCAGGTCCCTCTTAAAATTGCTGGTAAGCATACCGAGCGCTTTGCAATACTAATTACAGAGTTTAACGAAGAAAACTCTTTTATCTCTCATGGACAAACGGCCTACAAAGAGGTAGCTAAAGACACAGAAAAGCTGTTCAAGCAGTTTGACAAAGATATTCGTAAAAGTGGAATGAGCTCTCAGAACCACCTGATTGCTGATCAGCCTGAGTTTTTTACCGGAGCCGGTAATATTATCAAAGGCAGAAGAGCGCAGGGCTTTGCTCAAGATCTTAAACTAGACAAGCTAGCTGTTCCTCAATTTGAAGAGGCGACTATTCCGCAAAATCGTCCGGGTGGCAATGCTAACAAGAACCTGGAAAAAGAAATTGAGAAAAATAACAAGCTGGTAAAGCGCAACAATCTCACGCTAAAAGAAATTTTAAACGATTATCCTTACGAGTTTAGTTTGGTTGACCCAAGCAAAGCAGAAGACCAGATACGCCAGGAAGGATACCAGTTCATTCTGATGCGCTTACATACTACTGGTGAAAATATTAAGGAGATGCTGGGCTATGAGCTTAATCCTGCAGAAACAGATTATGTAACAATGCAGCAAAATGGAGGCAATATTAAAATGCGTCATATTCCTGCTAAAGCACCAGTATATAAATATTATATCAAGCATATTTATACTGGAGATGTATATTTAGGCAACCCCTGGGATGCTGATGAAACCTGGGAAGAGGCATTGGCCAACTATATCCATAATATGAAAAAAGATCTGAATATTGGTAAATAATACTGAGGTTGAGATAAAGAAAAGGGGCTGCAACTTATCGTTACAGTCCCTTTTTTGTGCTTTTACTACAAAAATTATTCGGTAGTAAATGTTAAGGTGACCATTTTGCTCAACTGATCTCCCACAGCTACTAATGCATACAGTGTATACTCTGTTTTGGGAGCAAGCCCTGGCATGGAGTATTTCCGAAAGTCGCTACCATTTACATCATAGCTGGTGGCATAAGGGCTGGCTTTAAGCTCTTCCGCTGTCAGGCTTGCCTTATCACTGGTTTGCGTAATATAGTAGAAACGCCCATTAAGAGCATCTTCTTCAAAGTTGACCGCAAAACTTAGTTGGTTGGCAGTAACACCTCTAAGCTCAACACCAGGAGCGCCTATGCCTCCTTCCGCCACATCCTCCTCTTCACAGGACATACACAAAAACGAAAATAATACGATACAATAAGCTAAAGCTCTTTTCATAACAGTAAAAGGTTAATATTCAACATAATTTTACTGCTATAATCTGTAGCGTACTTGTCTTTGCGGCATCTAATATCACATAGGTCGGATTATGTGCATTATATTAATTTTGCCCTACCAAAAAGAGCGCATTGCCAAACATTAGTTTGCCATTATACCAAAAGGCTCTGAATAGTGGGTTGTCTACCATATACACAAGTTCTCCTCTACCCTTTTCTTCAACCCCAAATACCAATGATTCGGGTAGCTTGCTGAGTATCTTCTGACCAGCAAAACCACTTACTAGTTCATCTTTACTTCTTAATACGCCTACATTCCAGCCATTTTGCAGATAGCCAAAACGTTTGTTACCTCTTTTCAGGGTATAATAATACTCAGGGTAACCCAAACCTAGAGGGTGGGTATTGTCTAGCTGTAGCTTAAATATGCCACCAGAAATATAATTACTAATGCCTCTGCGCTCACGAGAACCGTATGAAGCAAGCTTTTCACTTTCTTTTGCTGCTTCTGCCTCTCCTTCCATTCGCTGTTTTTCTTCTTCGCTATTGTACTCCGACAGTTCGTAAGTGTCAGAATCTCTGAAGTAGCTCAGTGCATTCTCCAAAGCAATTACTCTACCTCCCGCACGTACCCAGCCCTCTAGGTCAAGGGACGAGAGCGTTTCATTGTAGTTACCGCTAGGGAGAATGAGTGTGTTATACTCCTTAAGGTCTATATCTTTAATGTCTTTAGTATCTACAATGGTTAAGGGGTATTCTATATCCTGCTCAAAGTAGTACCAGACTTCACCAAAGGCGAGCGAAGAAGTACCTTCTCCTCCAATAAGTAACACTTTAGGTGGCTCTATATAATGTACCTCTCCTGACCCCAGGTCGTTGCCTGTACTTACAAGCCCAGTCCTAACAACAGAAATTTTCTGTTCCTGCGCATTGGCTATATCAATTACAGTCTGATCAAATTTTTTACCCATAGCCTCATTATTGGCTCTCGTCAAAATAATTGAGCCAGCAGGATACTTTGTACCTTCTACTGTAAAGTCATTGCCAGCGTACCTGGCTTTAATGCCCGCCTGAATCACTTTAGACAAAAATCTGACATCTTCCACACTGTTCCAGGGGGCAATATAGGCGTAAGCGTTTTCCTGAACCTGTTGCGCCTCAAAAGAGGGCTGCTCCGGGGCTTGCCCATCACTAAGCCGAGAGGTAAGCGCATAGGCTTCCAGATCGTAGGCATAAGGGATAGACCAGGCAGTTATATCATAAGTAATAGAGTCTGAAAGTTCTGCTTCTGGCTCAAACAAAACCTGCAAAAGGACAGACTTGGGCTGATAGGCAGAGAGTATCATATCACCTTCCTCCAGGCGAAAGCTCTGGCTAGCTGTTGTACGATAGCTATAGCCTGAATAATTACGACTGCTGTTACTGATAGTGTATTCTATCTCGTGCGTGTTAAGCAGGTGCTGTAACTTGTTCCACTTATCTGGGTTATCCGTTTTTTTGATGATAAAAGACTTGTACTGCCCAGTAGGGTTACTTTCTGCCTTCTCAAAAAAAGCAGCAAATTCTTCCACTACACGGGCAGCATTCTTGGCGCTTACCTCAATGGTAGAAAGGCTGGTAGTCACGTGGTGGTCAATACGATCTTTAAGCGTTAGCGTATCTCCTTCTTCAGTAATTACTGCCAGGCCAGCACGGCCAGAGCCCCCCTGCTCATAGGTCATACCAATGGCTCCATTATATGTAGGGTAGGTATCTCCATAGCTGGGGTACAGTAGGTCAAAGCGTTCACGAGTAAAGTATAACCAACCCTCTTCGTCAAAATAGCGAGCGTTATTTTTACCAATCTGGGTCTGAAAATCTCTCTGCCAGTCGGTAATTAGTTGGTGAAAAGGCTCCGCCGCCGGAGCGAAATAATAAGGACTATTTACACCCTGCTCATGAAAGTCAGCGTGTACATGGGGTAGCCACTGATTGTAGATATTCAATCGCAGGCGGCTCTCTTTCTGAGTGAGCCATGCCCAGTCGCGGTTAAGGTCAAAAAGATAGTGGTTGGCTCTGCCACCCGGCCAGGGTTCATGATGCTCCCAGGCGTCTGGCGAAGGATTATGAGGATAGGCTACCTTCTGCTGATACCAATTTACGTAGCGCTCTCTTCCATCTGGGTTAATGCACGGGTCAATCATGACTACCGTATTTTTTAGCCACTCCTGCGCTTGCGCATTGTTTTTATTAGCCAAATTGTAGAGCACCTGCATGGAAGCTTCTGTAGAAACCGACTCATTGCCGTGCACATTGTAGCTCAGCCAAACCAATGCAATATCTTCAAATTCACTATCTGCCGCTTCGGCTAAGCCTGCCCTACTGAGATTAGCTTTACGGATGTTTTCTAGCTTGTCAAAATTGTCTGGTGAACTGATGAAGGCTACAACCAGAGGCCGGTACTCATTCGTTTCTCCGTATTGGGTAAGTGATATATTGGGTACTTCTTCGGCTATTGTCTCAAAGTAGTCAATAACCCGATGGTGTGGCGTAAAGCGCTCGCCCAGTTCGTAGCCCAAAAACTCCGCTGGGCTGGGGATTTGAGCAAAGAGTGAGGTACTTATCAACAATGTTGATAACAATGTGTATACATTTTTCATAGGCATAGGAAGTGTGTAAAACCCTTAATCTTTGTTTAGATAATAACAAACCTAAAAATTAGTAAAAAGCTGTAGCAGTACAAGACAGAAAACTTAATTATAAGTCTTCCTGGCGGATAATGGCCGTCCAGACACTTAAACTTTTACCATCAATCTGTGTCCAGACAGGGTAAATTTTGCCATTATAGGCCACAATATTGGTATAGTCTCCGAAGAAGGTACCTTCTTCCAGCATAAAGCTCTTTTCTGTCAGGCAGATGTTGTTGAAGCTTTCTCCCCCATCAGTAGAGAAGGCCAGATAAACGTCCGTCTGGTGAGTTGAAGTATGCCTGCGATCATAAAAAACAATATAGATATACCCATTTTTAGGGTCTACACTCATCCAGCTCATAAATTGATGCCTCTTACTGTCGTCATTATTTACCCGTATGGGCTCTGACCAGCTATCACCCCCATCTACAGATTTCGCCAGCCAGATATCAGTATTGTCGCTACCATTTCTTTGGTCTGACCAGTTAATGTAAATCGTCCCTCTATTTGGTCCTTCACTTAGATCACAGGCTGTTACCGGGAGGCCATTACATCGGTCTAAGCCGGGTACTGCGAAGGTCCATCCACCGGGCTGAGTACTTACCAACCTATCCTCTGCCAACCAGGTTTTTCCTCCATCCAGAGAGCGGTCAAAGAAAATGCTATCATTGAACGCCCATGCCACATACACCTGACCTTCCGGGCCTACTGCTGGAACTGCTCCTTCTACCGTCAGGTCATCATCCAGGCAATTGCCGGCTCTCTGATTGATACGGGTAGGCTCAGTCCAGGTCTCTCCCTGATCTACAGAAGATGAAAAAAGAATATAGCTACTATCCGCCGGTTTGCGGCTACGGTACTTGTCAAACTCTGTCCAGCTTACATACAAATTATTATTGGCAGGGTCAGCTACGGCCCACTCTTTATCCTGATCGTGCCTTTTGTCATGAAAGCCAATGCTGCTACCTTGGCTCCAGCTGCGCCCTCCGTCTTCAGACTTTTGCACTACTATACGATCCAAAAGCTCCGCTGACTTCCAGCCTTTACCAGCCGGATTAGAGAGGTGGAAGTAGTAAAAATTATCGCTATAGTCTGCTATGAGGCATGGGTCGCCCCATACACCGTAGCGTGATCTAAGTTGCTGAACTTTCCAGCTCAGGCCTCCATCGTCCGAGTAATAAACATTATCCAGTACACTCCCTGCTACTAGCTGCTCCGGTGTATTTGGGTTAATAGCAATAGAAGGTTCGCAAGGCCCCAGATCTGCGCTACCCTCATGAATCTTGACCAGCTTAATTTGAGAAAAGCCCAGCCCAGGCAGAAAAAAAAGAATAATAAAAATGTATTGTTTCATAGGGGTAAATATCCTGCATCCTTCGCTCACTAAGTTAAGCGATATCGTACAGAGTACAGCTACTTATAGCGCTCAAAAGTATCCCTGCAATGCAAAGTAAGCCTTATTTTTTATGGTTTGGGGTAGTATACAGCTGCTGCATATAGTACATGTGAGGCATTGTTAATAAGGAAATAGCGATAAAAAATAATAAATAAGGAGAGATGTATTCTGCCAGGTACTGCCCTCCTATGAGGAGTAAAGCAATACCCACAAAGCTCAATAAAGAAAAGGCCAGGCATAACTGAGGAAGCAAATACCAGAGTAGCGCATACAACAAAATAATGCCAAGATACACCATAAAGAAGCGCAGATAATTAGTGCTCGCCTGTTTATTTTTTTCTACTTCCTGATACACAACATGATTCACTGCGCCATGAGGTATACCGGTAACCACCATAAGCAGCACAAAAAATACAAGCTGCCACTCAAAGGGAATGGAGCTGACTAGTAAAAGAAGCAGAGAAATAGTAAATGTAATGCCTATCAGTACTTTATTGAGCTTCTGTGGACTGCTTGTTAGCATAATACCCAGGTTTTGTCCAAGTCCAGCTGAAATTCAGCTTCAGCATATCCGGCATATAATACGACCAGAGCGCATTTAAGTACGGAGGCCAGGGAAGACTTATAAATAATGAAGCCTCCTCCCACAAAGTAGTTTTTTCGTCCAGAAAACGTAAGATAAGTGCCCCTTTATTTTTACTGAACATCTTTTCAAAGATATGCCGTGCTGCCATTGGGTGATTCTTTAATATGTACAGCAATAAATTATCGTAAAAGCGAAAGCGAGTAGAGGGCCTGGTTTTATAATAAGGCTGGCCATTCTTTTCTAACTGCCTAACAATCTGCCGGGCATCCTCTAACATATTTTTGTAAGTAAACACTGTACAGGCTTTTGTCATACCGCCTGCTGTACCAATACGCATGATATGTTTGCCTGAGCGCCGTGGAAAGCGATAGTTGGTCATTGGAATCAGTCCTTTCTTCTGGTGCAGTAACTCATAATGTGCAATACCCAATACTTGTTTAATGTAATGCTCTAGCTTCTGTTCATAAACTGATTCTTCATACTGCTTTTTGGATATTACAGTGTACTCTACCAAAGCCTGATAGGGGCTTAATGGAAGCATATAAAAAAAAGAGGCGCCGTCCTGCTGACTCGTACGAAAATCCATCAACCGAATGGACTGATCGTCAAAAGAAGGCTCTTGGGTGCGAATATACCATCCTCTGAAATGTTGCCTTATACTCAGGGTGTTTTTGGGAGGAATAACGGCCAGGCTACTAAATACCCACTTGGCATGATATGTATTTTGAGAAGTACTTACCACTACACCTTCCGAAACGTCTTGCATACCCTGAACAGCTTCGTACCTGAACTCAAAGTTTGGATAATGGCGCAACACACTTTTTACCAACTCATAATAAGACTGACTATTAGTATAATAGTAGCGATAAGGCGTTATGTTTTTGCTTTGCAGTTTATGCGCTTTGCTTAGCTGAAGGTATTGCCAGTATTTGTTTGAATCTAAGGAAAGGGAGGAGCGTCTTTTGCCCAGAAGCACCAGCTTCGGTCATTCATTTTCTTTTCTTCTGTATCCAGCAGCAACACACTGCAATCATTAAGCTTCTGGCTTTGTGATAAGTAGTAGGCCAGGCTTAAACCAGCGCCTCCACATCATGCGATAATGTAATCGTAGTGCCCCTGTCTGCTCTGCACTCCCATAGTAAATGAAGTAGGGTAATGATCTCTTGTATGTACAGCTATCTACTCACTGTACCTAAGAAACAGCCTTTCCCTCTTATTGTTACTTAATATTTTTATACCAAGGGTGACACCCAAAAAAAGGGCTTCTGCCTAATGGTAGAAGCCCTGTGAATAGAGTGATTATTACTTATCCTAAAGTAGCAGCGACATTCAGGAAGGAATCATCCTTGGTTTCCAATTCAGAATGCCCCATCAGGTGTAAATCTACTGCTCTGGCAGCTTCACGTCCTTCTGAGATTGCCCATACTACTAAAGACTGTCCACGGCGAGCATCGCCCGCGGCAAATACCTTAGGGTTACTGGTCTGGTACTTACCTTCTTCTGCTTGTATGTTACCTCTGCTATCTAGCTCAAGAGCTAACTGCTCTATTGCTCCGGTAGGGTCGGTATGCATAAAACCAATAGCCAGCAACGCAAGCTCGCAAGGCATTTCTTTTTCTGTGCCTGGTATTTCTTCAAAGTAGGTTCTGCCCTCTTCGTTTACCTTCCACTCAATCTTAACTACTTTTACGGCTCTAAGATTGCCTTCTTCATCGCCTAAAAATTCTTTTGTCAGTATGGCCCAGTCTCTGTTTACCCCTTCTTCATGAGATGATGAGGTGCGCAGTATCATAGGCCACAGCGGCCATGGGTCGTTTTCGCCTCTTTCTGTAGGAGGCTTGCTCATAAGTTCTATCTGAGTTACTGACTTTGCTCTATGGCGGTTAGAAGTACCAACACAGTCAGAGCCTGTATCACCACCACCGATGACAAACACATTTTTGTCTGTCGCTGATATCTCATTATTCTCAGTAAAAGCCTCTCCAGATACACGGCGGTTTTGCTGCGTAAGAAACTCCATGGCAAAGTGTATACCTTTAAGGTCTCTTCCGGGGATAGGCAGATCACGAGGCACACCAGCTCCGGTACAGAAAAGAATTGCATCAAATTCTTTATCTAATTCTTCTGCGGTAATATCTTTCCCCACATGCGTTTCGGTTTTAAACTGCACTCCTTCTTCTTCCATCACCTTTACCCGGCGCTCTATCACTCTCTTCTCCAGCTTAAAGTCAGGAATACCGTAGCGTAACAATCCGCCAACATACTTATCTTTCTCAAAAACTGTTACCCAATGGCCCGCTTTATTAAGCTGAGCAGCAGCGCCCAGTCCAGCAGGACCTGAGCCAATAACCGCTACTTTTTTGCCGGTACGTTCTTTTGGTGGGTTAGCCTTGATGTAGCCTAGCTCAAAAGCTTTTTCTGCAATAGTCTTTTCAATATGTTCTATAGCTACCGGTGGCTTGTTAATGCCCAGTACACAAGACGCCTCGCAGGGCGCAGGGCAGATACGGCCTGTAAATTCAGGAAAGTTGTTGGTAGACTGTAATATTTCTATTGCCAGCTTCCAGTTACCCTGATAGGCAGCATCATTAAATTCAGGAATATTGTTGCCCAGCGGACATCCATTGTGGCAAAAAGGAATGCCACAATCCATACAACGTGCTGCCTGCTGCTGTGTTTTTTCCTCGCTAAATTCTACATAAAGCTCGTTATAGTCATTAATCCTTTCTTTAGGATCACGAGTTTGAGGTAATTCACGATTATATTCTTTAAAACCAGTTGGTTTTCCCATGTTTCTATAGTTTTAAGGTTTACACTTTAGAGGCAGCTTTCGCCTTAATATCTTCGTTTTCAGAAAGTTCCTGTTGTTCTTTTCTTCGCTTCAGTACGGCTTTGTATTCTGTAGGCATTACTTTGACAAAGTGCTGCAAGCTTTCTTCCCAGTTTTCAAGAATACGAGCCGCTACTGTACTTCCGGTATGTTGCTGATGACGAGAGATCATTCCTTTGATTCTTTCTTTATCTTCCGCATCCAGTGCTTCCAGTTCTACCAGCTCTTTGTTGCAGTATTTTTCAAAGCTCTTTTCCACATCGTAGACGAATGCCATACCCCCGCTCATACCAGCAGCAAAGTTACGTCCGGTACTTCCCAGTACTACTACTACACCACCAGTCATATACTCACAACCGTGGTCACCTATACCTTCTACTACTGTTCGCACGCCTGAATTACGCACGGCAAAGCGCTCTCCTGCCATACCTCTAATGTAGGCATCTCCTGAGGTGGCTCCATAAAATGCCACATTACCAACAATCATATTGTCCTCCGGCACGTACTTAGACTCTTTATGAGGGTAGACCACCAGCTCACCACCGGAAAGACCTTTACCAAAGTAGTCGTTTGCTTCTCCTTCTAACTCAAAGCGTACGCCAGGAGCAGCAAAGGCAGCAAAACTCTGGCCTGCAGAACCTTTAAATTTGAAATTGATAGTTCCAGCTGGCAATCCTGGCTTACCGAATTTTTTAGATACTTCGTTAGACAGTAGGGCACCTACCGAACGGTTAGTATTAATCAGCTTAAATTTAGCTTCTACTTTTTCAGCATTCTCCAGTGCGGGCTGTGCAGCTTTTACCAGATCCCAGTCCAAGACCTCCTCTATGCCATGATCCTGCTCCTGCTGCTTGTAGATACCCACATGCTCAGCTACATCTTCTTTAGCCAGTATGCGGCTAAGGTCCAGCTTCTTCAGCTTCCAGTGGTCTATATTGTCACGTACTTTCAAGCAATCTACCTGGCCTACCATTTCATCTACCGTACGGAAGCCAAGCTCAGCCATAATTTCTCTTAGCTCTTCGGCCAGGAAGGTAAAGAGGTTAACCACATGCTCTGGCTTACCGGTAAACAGCGCTCTCAGGTCAGGGTCCTGTGTAGCTATACCTACCGGACAAGTATTGAGGTGGCACTTACGCATCATAATACAACCTTCGGTTACCAGAGCGGCAGTAGATACGCCAAACTCTTCTGCACCTAACAATATAGCGACAGCTATATCACGTCCAGTTTTAATCTGGCCATCAGTTTGTACCGTAATACGGCTACGCAGATTGTTTTTTACTAAGGTCTGATGCGTCTCTGAAAGACCAAGCTCCCACGGCAAACCCGCATGGCGTATAGAACTGATAGGCGAAGCTCCAGTACCTCCATCGTGACCGGAGATCAGCACTACATCGGCATGAGCTTTAGACACACCTGCCGCAATGGTACCTACCCCAGAAGATGCTACCAGCTTCACATTAATACGAGCTTCACGGTTAGCATTTTTGAGATCGTAGATGAGCTGTGCTAAATCCTCAATAGAATAAATATCGTGGTGAGGGGGCGGAGAAATAAGACCTACACCTGGTGTGGAGTGACGTACGCGACCAATCCAGTCGTCCACCTTATGCCCGGGAAGTTGCCCTCCTTCTCCTGGCTTAGCACCCTGAGCCATCTTAATTTGTAGCTCATTTGCATTAGTGAGGTAGTTGCTGGTTACTCCAAAACGGCCAGAGGCCACTTGCTTAATAGCAGAGCGTTCCCAGTCGCCATTAGATTTACGCTCAAAACGAATTTCATCCTCTCCTCCTTCTCCACTATTACTTTTTCCGCCGATACGGTTCATGGCGATAGCCAGCGTAGAGTGCGCTTCGTGAGAAATAGAGCCAAATGACATGGCTCCTGTAGCAAACCGCTTAAAGATTTTCTCTTTAGACTCTACCTCTTCCAGAGGAACGGCTTTACGATTGCTCTTAAATTCCATCAAGCCTCTGAGTGTATTGGCTTTCTGTGCCTGATCGTTGATCAGCTTAGCGTACTGCTTATACTGTTGATAGTTGTTTTTGCGGGTAGAGTTCTGTAGCAGGTGAATAGTCTGTGGATTGAACATATGGCGCTCACCCCTACGCTTCCACTGGTATACCCCTCCTACTTCCAGACGTAAAGACTCCTGAGGCTCTTCAGGGAAAGCCATTCTATGACGTATCAGTGTTTCTTTGGCAATATCATCAAAGTCTACACCTTCTATACGAGTCATGGTACCGGCAAAGCACTTATCTACCACTTTTTTGCTCACACCTAAAGCCTCAAAAATCTGAGCTCCCTGGTAAGATTGAAGGGTAGAGATACCCATTTTTGAGAAGATTTTAAGCAATCCGGCATTTACTGCTTTAATAAATTGCTTCTGTAATTTTTCACTGGTATAGTCTACGTGAACCAGCTTCTGGTCTTTCAGGCTATCCAGTGTTTCAAATGCCAGGTAAGGGTTAACGGCATGTGCTCCATAGCCTATAAGGGTAGCTATGTGATGAGTTTCTCTGATGTCGCCTCCTTCTACTACTATACCTACCTCTGAGCGCACTCCTTTACGAATAAGGTGATGGTGTATACCACCAGTAGCTAATAAAGTAGGGATAGGAGCTTTTTCACGGCTAAAGTTACGATCAGAGATGATGATGATATTAGCGCCATCCCTTACGGCTACTTCCGCCTCTTCATTGATACGGTCAATAGCAGCTTCTAATTCCCCCTCTTTTCCTGCGGCACTAAAGGTAGCATCAATCACGTGAGTTTTAAAACCCTTAAGCTTAACATATTTTAGCTTACTAAGCTCCGCATTGGTTAGTACAGGCTGAACCATATTAATCTGGCGAGAATGCTCAGGGGTCTCATCCAGAATGTTTTTCATGCCTCCTACACTTGTAAACAGAGACATTACTAAACGCTCACGAATAGGATCAATAGGAGGATTACTTACCTGCGCAAACAGCTGTTTGAAGTAGTTAGCCAAATGTTGGCTATGGTCTGAGAGTACAGCCAACGGAATATCTACCCCCATAGATCCTAGTGGCTCTTTACCTGCCTTTACCATAGGAGCCAGTACAGCTTTTAGGTCTTCTGTAGTGTAGCCTAATGTCATCTGACGCGTAAGTAGAGGCAAGTCGTCAGAAGCTTTTTTGTCCTGTCCATTCAGGTTTTCAGGCTCAGGCAGGTCGTGTAAAAAGTATTTGTGCTCGTTTAACCACTCACGATAAGGCTTTTGAGAGCATACTTCCTGCTTGATTTCTTCATCGCTAATAATTCTACCCTCTTCCAGGTTAGCTACAAACATACGTCCGGGTTGCAGTCGCCCTTTAAGAATCACTTTAGATTCGTTGACAGGAAGAGCTCCCGCCTCAGACGACATCACCAGTTTATCATCTTCAGTAAGCAGATAACGAGAGGGGCGCAGTCCGTTTCTATCTAAGGTAGCCCCTACCATTTTTCCGTCGGTAAAGCAGATAGACGCCGGGCCATCCCAGGGCTCCATCATAGAGGCATGGTACTCGTAGAATGCCTTTTTGGGGTCATCCATCAGGTCATTATCCTGCCATGCTTCGGGGATAAGCATCATCATTACGTGGGGGAGCGAGCGCCCTCCTAGGAAAAGAAGCTCTACTATATTATCTAGGTTAGCTGAGTCCGAGAAAGAAGCATCGCAGATAGGCAATACCATATCCAGCTCTTCTTCAGTAAACAATGTAGATTTTAGTAAGGCTTCTTTAGAACGCATCCAGTTCACATTACCACGAATGGTATTGATCTCACCATTGTGAGCAATAAAGCGGAATGGTTGCGCTAACTTCCACTTAGGGAAAGTATTGGTCGAGAATCTAGAGTGTACGAGTGCAAGAGCCGAATCAAAATGAGGCTTTTGCAAATCCAGGTAGTACGGACGCAACTGAAAGGTTGTTAGCTGTCCTTTATATACTACAGTATTATATGAGCAAGAGGCAATGTAGAACCTGTCTACTGTATCCTCTACTTGCTGATGAATTAGGTGAGACACATAGTTTTTGAGCACAAACAGTCGGCGCTCAAGAGCCATAGGGTCGGTATTACTACGGTCTTTAAAACGCAGAAAAGCTTGTTCTACATGGTGCTCTACCAATTTGGCAGAACGCCCAAGGCTTTGGTTGTTGGTAGGAACTTTACGGTGACCTAAAAGTTCAAATCCGAGTTTGTCGGCAGTTTCTTCCCATATACGATAACATGCTGCTCTTTTGCTTTCTTCCAGCGGGAAGAAAATCATGGCTACACCATAATCATCAAAATCTGGCAGGCTTATCTCCTGAGATTTTAACTCCTCACAAAAGAAGTCATGAGGTTTTTGCACCAGTATACCTGCACCGTCACCTGTATCAGGTTCACAACCACAAGCTCCCCGATGCTCCATGTTTTGTAACATGATGATGGCATCCTCTACTATCTGATGTGACTTCTTGCCTTTAAGGTTCGCCACGAAGCCAATGCCGCAGGCATCATGTTCAAACTCTGGTGAGTATAGGGTTTGTTGTCGAGAATCTTTCATTCAGCTCAAAGATTAGTGGTAAATTCAGCTATTTATTTTATATTTTGACTTTCACTAAAAAACCAAAACATTATTTTGACTTTTTCGCTTAATAACTTTTATATTGGCAAGCAATTATAATTATTGAAGCATAAAGTTTTAATTCAGTAGCATATATTACAGATATACTATTTTCAAAATATTATTTTGGAAACCAGTAATATACTTAAATTATAGCACTTTTTAAAAGATTCCACCAAGCAAACGTGGTGGAAAAAGCCTGATAAAACGGGAGTTCAGAGCGTTTTTATTGAAGGAAGCCGAGCTCTTCCGCTCAAATGTTGATAAAATTATAAAATGAATGCAAAAATGAGTTTTCCATTATGATTTTTGCAAATATGATTATCAGTCTGATTTTTTTGAAAATTTTAAAAAAAATTCAGCTTTTTGCTGCAAATCAAAGTAAAACCCACTTCTGTTAGCGAACTCTTACCGAAACACTATTTTTTTTAGATCACATTCAATAAGCTACCAAATCAGAACAAAATTACGGTCATAATAAATCCGCTTTTTAGCTGATTTTGCTCCAATTGATAGTATGTTGTTTCAGAGAGGAAATGTGTCTTTTTATCGGAAGGTGTTCTGGCTGGCATAAATCAGGGTCTTTTTCTAAAATTTCTAAAACCTGCACTCTCGCCTCCTGCATAATCTTACCATCTTTGCTGATATCTGCCACCAGCAAATCCAGTACTCCACTTTGCTGTGTACCTTCAATATCGCCAGGCCCTCGTAGTTTGAGGTCTACTTCCGCAATCTCAAAGCCATCGTTGGTACGTACCATGGTACTCAGGCGGGTTTTGCTTTCTTTGCTTAGTTTATACTCGGTCATTAGTATGCAGTAAGACTGCTCTGCTCCACGTCCTACTCTACCTCTAAGCTGATGGAGCTGCGCCAAACCAAAACGCTCAGCGTTTTCTATAATCATCACTGAAGCATTAGGCACATTCACTCCTACTTCTATGACAGTAGTAGCTACCATAATTTTTGTCTTCGCCTGCACAAAGCGCTGCATCTCAAAATCCTTATCCGCAGGCTTCATTCTCCCATGTACCACACTCACTGGGGTATCTGGGAAAGCTCTGCGAATAGATTCATAGCCATCTTCAAGATGTTTAAGGTCCAGCTTTTCAGATTCCTCGATTAGAGGGTACACAATATATACCTGCCGGCCGGCTTGAATCTGCTCGCGTACAAACCCAAAAACTGAAAGTCGGTTTTTCTCATAACGATGCACCGTACGTATAGGCTTTCGCCCAGCGGGCAGCTCATCTATTACTGATACATCCAGATCGCCATAGAGGGTCATAGCCAGTGTACGAGGGATAGGTGTAGCAGTCATGACCAGCACGTGAGGGTCAAAGTTTTCGTTTTTTTGCCACAGCTTAGCACGCTGAGCTACCCCAAAACGATGCTGCTCATCTACAATAGAAAGCCCCAGATTACTAAATTGTACGTGTGACTCCAGTAAGGCATGGGTACCTACTAATATATTGAGTTCGCCACTCCTCAGCATTTGGTCAATAGTACGACGCTCCTTTGTTTTGGTAGAGCCTGTAAGCAGGGCTATGTGTAGCCCCAGCTTTTCTGCAAAATCTTTGAGCCCCCGGTAATGCTGCTCTGCCAGAATTTCTGTTGGTGCCATCATGGCTACCTGCGCACCACTACCAATAGCAATGAGCATACAGATAAACGCCACTATGGTTTTGCCACTACCTACATCTCCCTGCAAAAGACGATTCATTTGCTTGCCAGAACGTAGGTCTTCAAAAATTTCGCGTATTACTTTTTTCTGCGCGTTTGTAAGATCAAAAGGGAGATATTTTTCATAAAAGTCATGTACCAGCTGGGTCTCGCAAAGCACCTGCCCTGGCGACTTTGCCATTTTAGAGAGTTTGAGTTTGAGTATACGCAACTGTATGTAGAATAGCTCTTCAAACTTTAGACGAAAACGAGCCTTCTCCAGCCACTCCAAATCTTCAGGAAAATGGATATGCCGGATGGCATCTCGTTTAGAGATCAGGCGATAGTGTTTAATAACATACTCCGGAAGGTTTTCAGGTATCTGCTCATAAGCCCGCTGCAACAGATTTTTTTGCAGCTTAACCAGAGCTTTACTGTCTATTCGTCCTCGTTTTAGCTTTTCGGTAGTAGCATACACCGGAAGCAGGGGCTTGGCTTCCTGCTGTTGTGGAATGAACACTTCCATCTCTGGGTGGGCAATACTGAACTTGCTTCCAAAACGATTAGGCTTACCAAAGACAACATAGTCAGTTTGCATTTTCAGGTTTTTAGCTACCCAGCGGGCACCCTGAAACCACACCAGCTCTAGTACGCCGGTACCATCGCTAAAATAGGCGACCAGACGTTTTTTGCTTTTCTCCCCTACAGTCTCAACTCGCTGTATACGCCCTACCAACTGTATATAAGGCATATTCTCATTCACATCACTGATATGATGAAACTGCGAACGATCTTCGTGGCGAAAAGGGTAATGTTGCAGCAGATCCCCAAACGTAAAGATATTAAGCTCCTCTTTGAGCAGTGAGGCAATACGTTCCCCTACCCCCTTAAGGTATTCTATTTTGGTTTCAAAAAAATTGGCCATGCTTTATCCGCTTGTCCGCTCTCCTTCCCACTGTAATGTGTTTAACATATGAACCATGTCCATCTTAATATACTCGATTACGGGTGCCAGCGAATCATTTTTGGTAGCAGTACGAAAATACAGAGCCCCCCTGAGAAAATGCTTGCTGGAGTCGGTTACATAAAACTGAAACTGGCTGGGCACTTCTCCTTGCAGTTCGGCAATTAGCGCTTTTTTGCCATAAGGAGTTCCCAAAATTCTTTCTTCTATTGCCGAGGCTTTAATCTGATGATTAGCGGTAAGCCTGTAGGAATCTTCCAGCAGAGTTTCCAACTTATCCTCGCTATCTATGTCCTTATATGTAAGCTGTATATTGGCCTGATAGTCGGGGTAGTATACATTAAGCCAATACGGTTCCGCATTATAGCTGGTATCTTCATAAACCTTTGCGTGGCCGGAATACTCAAAATGATAGGGTAAGGTATCGGTAAGGCCAACATAGGTATGTGGGGGAAGATTGATTCGGTTATAGCCTTTTGGCTTAGGTACGTAGTCTGAAGAGCAGGCCACCATACACAGCAGACTAACGATAGATAAAATAGCAGTTTTTATTTTCATCAAAACGTATTTTTAATTCTCTTGCACGCTATACAATCACAACATTTTTAGCATGGGCAATATTACCAATTTGCACGATGATTGTACCAAGCTTAACGCATGATTCTGAGATTTGCTCCATGAAATGCAGATAAATCTAAAAGCTTTGCAGCATACAAACCTTTAGCATTGCATTTTAGTATGAAATAATAGTAAAAAAAGATACATTTGTTCTTTCTTAATTATCGCAATACAATATGAACACCACTAAAAAAATACTTATTACCGGTGGCGCAGGCTTTATTGGCTCTCATGTCGTACGTCTGTTTGTGAATACTTATCCTGAATACAGCATTTTTAACCTGGATAAGCTAACCTATGCCGGTAACCTGGAGAACCTGAAAGATATAGAGGATAAGCCCAACTATACTTTTGTCCGTGGAGATATTAGCGATGCTGACTTTATTAATCAGCTTTTTGAAAAGAACCAGTTTGATGCGGTAATTCACCTGGCGGCGGAGTCTCACGTAGACCGATCTATTAAAGATCCTATGGCCTTTATCACTACTAATGTAGTGGGCACCGTAACCTTACTTAATGCGGCCAAAGCTATATGGCAGGATGACATGGACAAACACTTGTTCTATCATGTCTCTACCGATGAGGTATATGGCTCTTTAGACAATGGAGGCTTCTTTGTAGAAGAGACTTCTTATGACCCTAAATCACCCTACTCTGCATCCAAAGCGAGCTCCGATCATTTTGTAAGAGCTTACCACAATACTTACAACTTACCTGTGGTATTAAGCAACTGTTCTAATAATTATGGGCCGTACCACTTCCCAGAAAAGTTGATTCCGCTTTGCATTAACAACATTCAGAACAAAAAGCCGCTTCCGATTTACGGTAAAGGTGAAAATGTACGTGACTGGTTATTTGTAGAAGACCATGCGCGGGCCATTGATGTGATTTTTCATAAAGGAAAAGTTGGCGATACTTATAATATTGGCGGCTTTAATGAGTGGAAGAATATTGATATTGTGCGACTACTCTGCAAAATTATGGACAAAAAGCTGGGAAGAGCCGAAGGAGAGTCGGAGCAACTCATCACCTTTGTGAAAGACCGCGCCGGACACGATCTCCGCTATGCTATTGACGCAAAAAAATTGATGAATGAGCTAGGTTGGGAGCCTTCATTACAGTTTGAAGAAGGTCTGGAAAAAACCGTAGACTGGTACCTGGCTAATCAGGAATGGTTAGAACGCATTACTTCTGGCGACTATAAGCAGTATTACGAGGAGCAATACAAATAACTCCTGATACAAAATTTGTAAGGCTGCCCGACCTGCACTATAGCAGGCGGGCAGTTTTTTTTATTCAACCAAACTTAAGCCTCCCCATCATCCAGCTTTTTATATAACTTAATCGTTTCCCTACATTTAATGCCCCTAAAATATGATGAGGCTATAAAAGCTTTGCTTTTAATCTTGTAATTCCACGCTATACTATCCTATCTTTGTGCCTATGGCAAAAGATACCGCAGATAAAAGCAAAGTAGCTTCGCAGGGCCGGGAGCCGGAAAACTCCCTAAAAAAAGTGATTGCCCATGCGAAAGAGTATGGATTTGTATATCCTTCCAGTGAAATCTACGACGGCTTACAGGCTGTATATGATTACGGTCCTTATGGCGTAGAGCTTAAAAATAATTTAAAGCAGGCATGGTGGCAGGCCATGACTCGCCTTAATGATAATATTGTAGGGTTGGATGCTGCTATTTTTATGCAGCCACAAACCTGGAAAGCCTCAGGCCACGTGGACAGCTTCAACGATCCTATGGTGGACAATAAGGACTCTAAAAAGCGCTATCGTGCTGATACGCTAATAGAAGACCACGCTGCTCGCCTGGAAGCTGATGGAGAGATAAAAACAGCTCATCTGCTGCTAAAAAAGATGAACAGCCTGCTGGAGGCAGAAGACCTCAAAGGCCTGCATGATCTTATTGTGGAGTATGACATTCGCTGCCCTATCTCTGACACTGCTAACTGGACTGATGTGCGTCAGTTCAACCTGATGTTCTCTACCAAAGTAGGTTCTGTAGCTGATGATTCTAATACGATTTACCTACGCCCGGAAACTGCCCAGGGTATCTTTGTTAACTTCCTTAATGTACAGAAGACGGCTCGCCAAAAGGTACCTTTTGGTATTGCTCAAATTGGTAAAGCTTTCCGTAACGAAATTGTAGCCCGTCAGTTTATCTTCCGTATGCGTGAGTTTGAGCAGATGGAGATGCAATTCTTTGTACGTCCAGGCGAAGAGATGGAGTGGTTTGACCATTGGAAATCTATCCGTATGAAATGGCACGAAGCGCTCGGACTACAGACTGAAAAGCTACGTATTCATGAACACGAAAAGCTGGCCCACTACGCTAATGCTGCTATTGATATAGAATACCTTTTCCCTTTTGGCTTTAAAGAAGTGGAAGGTATACATTCACGTACTGATTTTGACCTCAAGAGCCATCAGGAGCTCTCTGGTAAAAAGATGCAGTACTTTGATCCCGTAATCAGTAAAAACTATGTTCCTTACGTTATTGAAACTTCTATCGGGGCAGACCGCCTCTTCCTGATGATGATGTGCGAGGCCTATACTGAAGATACCGGAGTAGATGCTAAGGGCAATGAAAAAACCAGAATTTACCTGAAAATTCACCCTGCGCTGGCACCAGTAAAAGCGGCTATTCTACCTCTGGTAAAGAAAGATGGGCTACCTGAAATTGCAAAGTCTATTTACGAAGACCTAAAAATGGATATGCGTGTAACTTATGATGAAAGCGCGGCCATTGGTAAGCGTTATACGCGCCAGGACCTTATTGGTACTCCTTTTTGCGTAGCAGTAGACCACCAGACAAAAGAGGACAACGCGGTTACTATTCGTTATCGCGATAGCACTGAGCAGGAGCGAATTCCTATTACAGAGCTTAAACATAAACTGGAAGAAGCGACTTCTATGAAGCGAATTTTTGAAAAACTAGCTTAAAACCTGGTGAACGAACAGCAGTTATACGCTCCAGACTTAAGCTCATTCCAGACAGGTATGTTTATAGCGCTCATTATTATGGGCGCTTACTTTTTATATGCCTATATCAAATTTAAAAGGGCTGCCGTTTCTGTGGTAGCCGAGCAAAAAATCAAAAAAATACTTCAGTCCCACTTTGCCTATTACCGTAGGCTTAGCCAGCCTGACCAGCAGGAGTTTGTAAGAAGGGTATGTATTTTTATTGATCGCAAATCTTTTATTCCACGTATGTTTCGTGTGGTTACTCCCGACATGAAGGTACTGATAGCCGCTTCGGCTGTTCAGCTGACATTTGGCCTGCCGGAAATAACCCTACAGTATTTCAAGCGAATTATCATCTATCCGGAAAACTACTACTCTGTCATAAGTAAAAGGATGCATAAGGGAGAGGTCAACCCCAAAGCTCAGGCTATCGTACTCTCCTGGAAAAACTTTCTTAAAGGTTATCAGATTCCTGACGATTCTTACAATTTAGGCTTACACGAGATGGCTCATGCTCTTGAGTTGGAAAATATGATAGAAAATGATGAGTATGATTTTCTACCAAAAGAGAGTTGGAAAGCTTTTAGTCAAGAAGCTGCTGCTGTTGTTCAGGATATAAAGAGTGGCGAACATCAGTTTTTACGGGCGTATGCAGCCACAAACATGAAAGAGTTCTTTGCTGTAGCCGTAGAAAATTTCTTTGAAAGGCCAGTGGCATTTAAGCGTGAACTGCCGCGTTTATACGGTATATTGGTATTATTGTTGAACCAAGACCCGCTTAATACAGTATTGTATAAAAGTGCTTAATCGCTCAGTTACTCTACTGTTTTTTTAAATTATAATTGCTCAGAACTATTTGAAAATCAATAACATTTGCTTTACGTATTCTATTATTATATAAGTAAAAAAGGCTACTGGGTATAACCCATCCTATTTTTTCAGTATTTATTTTTGCATTCGTCTAATTACAGATTTACCCCTTTAGTATCGCTTTCATGTGGATTAAAATAGCCCATACGATCATCCGGTACCGACTTTGGTTGATGATATTGCTTGCCCTCATCACCGCTTTCATGGCCTACAAAGCTCAGGAACTGGAAGTAAGTTATGATTATGTTGAAGCAGTACCCTCCTCAGATGAGGACATGGTATATTACCGTCAGTTTAAAGAGCAGTTTGGAGAAGATGCCAACCTGCTGGCCATCGGCATTAAAGACAGCGCCCTTTATGAGCTGGATAACTTTCAGAAGTTCAAATACTTCAGCAATGAGGTAAACAAACTGCCAGGGGTTAAGTACGTACTGTCGCTGCCAGACATGCAAAAGCTGGTTAAAAATACAGAAAGCAAGCAGTTTGAGCTACAAGCGGTATTTCCGGAAATTCCTGATACACAGGAGGGGTTGGACACTTTACTACAACAGGCCAATGACCTCAAGTTTTATAGCGGACAACTCGTAAATCCAGAAAACGGAGCTACATTCCTTATCATAGCTATTGAAAAGGGTACTCTCAACTCCGACAAACGCCAGCAGCTGATTCCGGACATCCAGCAGCTAGGCACTAGCTTCTCTGAGATTACCGGCATAGAACTTCATTATGCGGGCATCCCTTTTGTTCGAACCATCATGAATGCCAAGGTTCAGTCAGAACTGCGCATTTTCCTTATTTTGTCAGTAATTGTTACTGCCTGTATCCTACTGCTTTTTTTCCGTTCCTGGGATGCAGTAGTTTTCCCGCTTATTATTATTGGAATTATGGTGGTATGGTCTATGGGTACCCTTGCCATTTTTAATTATGACATTACAGTGCTCTCCGGCCTCTTGCCTCCTATCATTGTTGTTATTGGTATTCCTAATAGCGTCTACCTGCTCAATAAATACCATCAGGAGTACAATCGTCATGGAGATAAAATAAAAGCCCTTACCAATATTGTAGAGAAAATTGGTCTGGCTACGCTGATTACCAATGTAACTACTGCTATAGGCTTTTTGGTACTTATCTTTACTGATATTGTTATACTGGAAGAATTTGGTTTGGTAGCCGGGCTCAATATTCTGGCAACGTTTTTTGTCAGTATTATTCTTATCCCTTCTGTCTTCTCATACCTGCCACCGCCAAACTCCCGACAGCTCAAGCACTTACGTTTTAGCCTGATAGACAGATTACTTACCGTACTTGACCTTCTGGTGCACCGCCATAAATATAGAGTAATGGCAGGCTCAATTGTAATAGTACTTATCTTCCTTTATGGGATGCTTAAAATTGATGCAGTCTCATTTCTGGTAGATGATGTGCCTAATGATAGTAAGCTAAAACAGGACCTGGCATTTTTTGAAGATAACTTTACGGGTATTATGCCTCTGGAGGTGGTCATAGACACACATCAGAAGAGAGCCATCAGCCGGGTTTCTACTTTACAGAAGGTAGATAACTTTGAGCAGTTTCTGGCCGGGCAGCCTAGCATCTCTCAACCCATTTCTATTGTGGGTTTTATTAAAGCCTCACGCCAAGCTTTTTACAATAATAGCCCGGCATTTTACTCACTACCAGACAATCGGGATAAAGCATTTGTATTCCGATATCTGCAAAATTCACAGGCACAAGGCCTTACCTCAGCAGATAGTAATGCGCAAAGCAATGAATCCGCACAGATGGACCTTCTTAGCAACTTTAGTGACAGCACGGGACAAAAAATCAGAATCTCGCTTAAAATAGCTGATATAGGCTCTAACGAAATTAAAAAGCTGATAAATAATGAGATTCGTCCCAAGGCCGAAGAAATTTTTGATGGAGAAGATACCGAAGTCATTATTACCGGCGCAAGCCTGCTATTTACTAAAGGCAATGAGTTTCTGATAGACAACCTGCTCGTAAGCCTCTTACTGGCTTTCTGCCTGATCGCCTTAATTATGGCAATGCTTTTTGGCAGTTTCCGTATGATATTGATTTCTTTGGTTCCTAACCTGATACCCCTCATCGTTACTGCTGGCGTTATGGGTTTTGTAGGCATACCGCTTAAGCCGAGCACCGCTATTATCTTCAGCATTGTGTTTGGTATCTCTGTAGATGACTCTATTCACTTTCTGGCAAAATATCGTCAGGAGTTAAAGCTCAATAAGGCTTTTGTTCCTCTGGCCATCAGCAAAAGCCTGAGAGAAACAGGAACCAGTATGATATACACTTCTATTATCCTGTTTTTTGGCTTTATTATATTTGCCGGCTCCAGTTTCGGAGGGACAATGTATCTTGGTATTTTAACTTCTATGACCCTGCTTATTGCCATGTTTACTAATTTGACTGTGTTGCCCGCACTGCTAATGGCATTTGACAACGGTAAGGGATTGGTAAAAAAACATGATCAGGAAATTTTCCACCTCATAGAGCACTATGATGAGTTTTATCAGGAAGATGAGGATGAGGAGATTGATCTTAACAAGCTAGACCGCTCAGACAATGGAAGCACTGAAGAGATTAGCGACCAGAATAAAAAATAGCCTTAACCTAGCCTATTGATATTGAAGCCTGCCACATTACACTTTGGCAGGCTTTTTTGATGCTGCCTACTCCGTTTCTTATCAGTGCTTTGCTATACAGATCAGCTACACCTTTGTAAATCTTTTCGATAAAATGCTTGTTATATCGATTCGCATTGCATAAAAAAGGAATCAAATCATAACTTTGCGGAGTTATTCGAAAAATAAAGGATTACAGTGAAGTACCCAGAATACAAAAATCCTGATTACGCTAGTATAGCGCAGGAGATACTCGCCTATTGGCAGGAGCAAAAAGTTTTTCAAAAGTCTGTAGATAGCCGCGAAGGTAAACCCACCTTCACCTTCTTTGAAGGGCCTCCATCTGCAAATGGTACCCCGGGCATACACCATGTGATGGCGCGTACGATCAAAGATATTTTTTGCCGATTTAAAACACTACAGGGCTTTCAGGTAAAGCGAAAAGGAGGTTGGGATACCCACGGTCTTCCTGTAGAGCTACAGGTAGAGAAAGAGCTGGGCATCACTAAAGAAGATATTGGCAAAAAAATCTCGGTAGAGGAGTACAATCAACGCTGCCGCGAGGCCGTCATGAAATTTAAAAGCCAGTGGGACGACCTAACCCAGAAGATGGGATACTGGGTAGACCTTGATAATCCGTATATCACCTTTGAGAAGGATTACATGGAAAGCCTATGGCATCTGCTCAAGAAGTTTTATGACAAAGGGCTTTTATACAAAGGCTACACCATACAGCCATATTCGCCTGCCGCAGGTACCGGACTAAGTTCTCATGAGCTCAACCAGCCGGGCTGTTACCGCGATGTAAAAGATACTTCGCTTACTGGCCAGTTTAAGATCAAAGGCAGCGATAACGACTATCTGCTGGCCTGGACAACCACACCCTGGACTTTACCTGCTAACTCAGGTATAGCTGTAGGTGTTAATATAGACTATGTAAAAGTAAAAACTTATAATCCATACACGCATCTGCCGGTAAATGTAATATTGGCAAAAGATCGTATGGACACCTATTTTAACCCTAAAGCCAAAGACCTTAAGGTAGAAGATTATAAAGCTGGCGACAAGCTGATCCCGTTTGAGGTGATAGACAGCATGAAAGGCTCTGACTTGGTAGGGATAAAATATGAGCAGTTACTACCCTATGTGTCGTTGCCTGAACCTGCTTTTACAGTGATCGCCGGTGACTTTGTAACTACTGAAGATGGTTCCGGACTGGTACACCTGGCCAAAACATTTGGTGCAGATGACTTTAGGGTACTGGAACAGAACGGTATACCCGGTATCATGGTAAAGGATGAAAACGGCAATGATGTACCTATCGTCAACAAAAAAGGTCGTTTTGTAGCAGAGATTACAGACTTTGCCGATATGCCGGTAAAAAATTATGATGACGAAGACGAAAACGATCCTAACTATAAGTCTACTGACGTTAAAATAGCTATTAAGCTCAAAGAAGAGAATAAGGCATTTAAGGTAGAAAAGTACGTTCACTCCTACCCTCACTGCTGGCGTACCGATAAGCCTGTGCTTTATTACCCACTGGACTCATGGTTTATTAGAACCACAGAGATGAAAGAGCAACTGATAGCACTCAATAAAACTATCAACTGGAAGCCAGAATCTACAGGTAGCGGCAGGTTTGGCAACTGGCTGGAAAACCTGGTAGACTGGAACCTGAGTCGCTCGCGCTACTGGGGTACTCCTTTGCCAATCTGGCGAACCGAAGATGGCAAGCAAGAGAAGTGTATAGGCTCAGTAGCAGAACTTCGTGAGGAAGTTGCCAAAGCAAATACAGCTTTTGCCGAAGATCATGCTTTGGTAGAAAAGAACAATGAAGCACTAGCCAAAGAAGATCTGCACCGTCCTTATGTAGACCATATCGTGCTGGTAAGCGAAAATGGAGAAAAAATGTACCGCGAGTCTGACCTGATTGACGTATGGTTTGACTCAGGGGCTATGCCTTATGCCCAGTGGCACTACCCTTTTGAGAACCAGGAGGTGTATGAAGCTAACTATCCGGCCGACTTTATTTCTGAAGGCGTTGACCAAACTCGTGGCTGGTTTTTTACACTACATGCTATTGCTACTATGCTTTTTGATAGTGTTGCTTTCAAAAATGTAGTATCAACCGGGCTGGTGTTGGATAAGAACGGTAACAAAATGTCCAAGCGGCTGGGCAATGCCATTGACCCGTTTGCTACGCTTAAAACTTACGGGCCAGATGCTACACGTTGGTATATGATCTCTAACGCTAACCCCTGGGATAATCTGCGTTTTGATCTGGAAGGTGTACAAGAGGTACAGCGCCGCTTCTTTGGCACTTTACAAAACACTTATGCTTTCTTCGCATTGTATGCCAACCTGGATGGCTTTACCTATACAGAAGATGATGTACCCCTTACCGAAAGGACAGAAAGTGACCGCTGGATAATCTCCAAGCTTAACAGCCTGATCAAGCAGGTAGAAAGTGCCTATAATGAGTATGAGCCTACTCGGGCCACTCGCCTGATACAGGACTTTACTATAGATGACCTGAGCAACTGGTACGTAAGATTGAACAGGAAGCGATTCTGGCAGGGGCAATACGGAAAAGATAAACAGGCAGCATATCAGACCCTGTATACCTGTCTGCTTACCATAGCCAAGCTGGCTTCACCGGTAGCACCTTTCTACACCGAACGCCTGTATCGTGACCTGAACGGCATTACTAAAAAGGAAAATTTTGAGTCTATACATCTGACAGATTTCCCTGATGCAGACGAAGCTGCAATAGATAAAGAACTGGAGAGCAGAATGCAGATGGCACAGACCACTTCTTCTCTGGTACACTCACTTCGTAAGCAACATACGATCAAGGTGCGACAGCCGTTATCTAAAATACTGGTACCAGTTCTGAGCGAGGCCTTCAAGCAGAAACTCAGCGCTATGGAACAGTTGATCCTTTCTGAGGTGAATGTGAAAGATATTGAATATATTGATGACGCATCCGGAGTGTTGGTTAAGAAAATTAAACCTAATTTCAGAAAACTGGGTAAGCAGTATGGCCCTAAGATGAAAGAAATTAGTGGAGCCATTAACCAACTAGGTCAGGACGCAATCAATCAGCTGGAGAGAGAGAATCATTTTGAGCTACAGCTATCTGATCAGACTATTGGCCTGACTTTGGAGGATGTGGAGATAACCTCAGAGGATATACCAGGATGGTCAGTGGCCAGAGAAGGAAGCATAACTGTAGCCCTGGATATAACACTGACTGAAGAACTTAAGAAAGAAGGTTTGGCACGCGATCTGGTTAACCGTATACAAAACCTGCGTAAAGATCAGGGGCTGGATGTGCAGGACAAGATACAGATAAAAATTGAGCGCTTTAGTAATGAGGCCTCTACCAATGGAGAGGTAGTATCTGTAGAAAGTGCGGTTAGCGCCCATAAAGAATATATTTGTGCTGAAACTCAGGCACTTGCTCTGGATGTTGTAGATCAGCTGACTGATGCTACTGAGTTGGATCTGGATGATCAGCAAGTACGTATAAAAATTGAAGCTTAATCTGAGGGCAGCGATGTTTCTCATAACCCTATAAACAGTGAAGTATTACAAGTATTATCTGCTTAGCATAGGCATTATCATATTAGACCAGGTGGTTAAGTTGTTGGTGCATTTTAATATGGATATGGGTATTGTTGGGCAGATTCCGGTTTTTGGCGATTGGTTCAAGCTTCATTATACGCTCAACCCAGGTATGGCCTTTGGAATGCAGATTGGTTCTGAATATGGCAAGCTTATTCTTACCCTCTTTCGTCTGGTAGCTATGGTAGGTATTGGCTATTACCTCTATATGCTGGCCAAAAAAGGTGTACACCAGGGTTTACTCTGGTCTGTAGCTTTAATCTTAGGCGGAGCAATAGGGAATGTAGTAGATAGTGCCCTTTATGGCGTACTACTGGATAACGCTCCTTATGATGCGGCTACACCCTGGTTTCATGGGCAGGTAATTGATATGTTTTATATTGATATCTGGGAGGGACGAGTAGCAGAGTGGGTACCTATTTGGGGAGGAGACTATATGGCTCTCTGGCCTATTTTTAACATAGCAGATGCTTCTATTTTTGTAGGCGTAGCTATTATCCTGATCATGCAAAACAAATTTTTTGGTGAAGAACATGACACTACTGAAGAAGTAAGCGAAGTAGAGACCAGCTCACAGCAACGTTACGAAAATCAGTAATACAAAAATTTATCAAAAAAGCCTTCTGTGTTGTCACAGAAGGCTTTTCTTATTTGACCCGACTAGCGGACATCGGATAAGAATCATAGCTGCTTGCTACTACCTTTCCATTAAAAGAGTCACCTTCAAAAGAGCCTTCCACAGCCAGTTTATTGCCGTCCATCATAGCTGTTGAGTTTAGCTGGTTTTCTTCAATATTTAGATCTTCCAGTTTAAGGCTACCCATTTCGGAACGCAATTCTCCCTGATAAGTGTCTCCACTTTGGGTAATAATCATCTGCCCCTTAACATCACCATAGGGAGTGTTTTTTACGGTATAGTCCCAGGTGCCTACCGGGCTATTGGCTGCTTGCTTTGAGCTGGCACAAGCTGATAGTAGAGCGAAAATAAAAAGGCAGAATAAGCCCTGTTTACATAATTTGAGTGCTGTTGTTTTCATTCTGGTATAGGTTGGTTATGTAACTAATCTAGTGTTTTTATATAAAGCAAAAAAGGCTTCCGTAATAGAAGCCCTTCTCTTAAATATCTCTAACAATAATTTAGTCTACCTTTCTGTCATCGCCTCTGGGGCAATCATCAATTTTCGGTTCATGGCATGGTTCTACTGCATTAGCATCACATACCGGGCAATGTGCCACATCTTTATTCTTTACATTCTTATCAGTATCCATAATCCTTTTGTTTTAGTTGAAAAAGTAAATACAACTATAGAACTGTAAGCAGTTATATTCGTTTAAAAAAAGGCTTATTTAACATCAGTCTAAGTAAATCCAGATTATACCTTCAGTTTTTGACCTACCGGACAAATGTAGGTGCCACGCCCATTAACTACCATACGGATAATATCGCCATCGTAAAGCGTACTTTTAGCTCCTTCCTCCCGGTGAGTAATCAAAAAGTGCTTAGGAAATTCATCATAGCGTGTTTCAAGATCTATCGCCGTCCTGATGATGTACTGCATCTTGTCGTACAGCGATTTAATGTGTGTTTCCTCGAGGGCAACCATTGGTGTTTCAGGGTGCAACCCGGTCTGGTATAACATATCGTCTACAATCCAATTACCTAAGCCGGCCACTACACTCTGGTTCATCAGTATAGGTTTTATCAGGCCTTTCCTTTTTTTTAGCTTTTTAGCAAAGCTTTCATGACTAATCTTGAGTGCATCTTCTCCAAGTTTCTTTTTTTTGCTGTAAGCCTGTACATCTGAGGTAAGGCCCAGGCGACCCAATATACGGGGACATACATAGCTGAGGTGGTAACCATCCTCCAGAGAAAACAGTACTTTTGTAAAGCGTGGTGTATCTTCTCTGTCTTTAAAATATCTCAGTCTACCAGTCATCCCGAAATGCATACTCAGATACTGACCACTGCTAAGGCTGATCAGCAGGTGCTTACCAATGCGTTGGGTTTGCTCAAATGTCTGGCCAATTAGTCCTTCACGAAGCTCATCAGCTGTGCAAAGTACCACTCTTTCATCTTCTACTTCTACCTCTGTAATTTTTTTGTGCAATGCCGTATGTCTTAAATACTTCTCAAAGGTGGCTACTTCTGGTAATTCGGGCATATTAATAAAGTTTGGTCATAAAAAAGGACTGCTCACTGGCAGCCCCTCTTCCATCTATTCACTTACAACATTGTTATTCAACACTATTACCAAAACGGATGTTATTTGCATCCGGATATACATTATTGCTCCGGTTAATATCCGCCATTCTCTGGCTTGTATCAATTTCTATGCGCTCAATGTTATCCAGACTTTGCGGAATCTGCATCAGATAGGTAGGGAACACCCAGGGCCAGTCTTCAAGTACTGCACGTGGTGTAGATGTTTCATTTTGTTTTTCTCCTCTCATTACGCGCAAAGGAATGTAGAAAAGCTCCTGCTCACCATTCTTGTAGGTAACCAAAACATCCAGTGGCATGGGCATCCTGTTTACACGTTCTAAAGTAACATGCGTAGTTTCTCCTCTGGGTTCCAAAGACTTAATACCATAATCAATAGTCTCAGTAGTATTTACAAAGTATTCCAGATACCAGTCCAGTTCTAGCCCTGACTCTTTTTCCATAATACGCTTAAAGTTCGTAGGGTTAGGGTGCTTGAACTTCCACTCATTAAAGTAGCGTTTCATCCCTTTCATAAAAGTTTCCCTACCTATAACATAGCTTAGCTGCTCCAGAAACACAGCTCCTTTAGAATAGGCAGCTCTTCCATACGCGGCATTTGTATTGTAATGATCGGAGTGGGTAGTCATTGGCTCTTCTTTGCCAGAGTTTACCAACCCATAATATCCACCGTAGGAGCCACCATGAATTTGGGCAGAGCTACTACTTTCTCTCCCAAAAAGATGCGCCATAGTCAGGTTACTGGCATAGGAGGTAAAACCTTCGTCCATCCAGGAATAGAGGCTTTCGTTAGTACCCAGCACACCCTGATACCAGCTGTGTAGCATCTCATGAACGGTAACTCCTACCAGGCTTTGCAGCGAGCGATGCCCGGTAATTAACGTGGCCATAGGGTATTCCATACCTCCATCTCCGCCCTGCACTACCGAATATTTATCATAAGGGTATTTGCCAAAGTTTGCACTCACATATTGAAAAGCTTTTACCGTATACTCCGGTAATACGTTCCAGTTTGTGGTTAGAGAGTCTTCCTGATAAAAGAAGTGTAGGCTAGGCCCATTTGGTACCTGAGCGATAACATGTTTGTAGTCAGGGTCAGCGGCCCACATAAAATCGTGCACATTGTCTGCCTGAAAGTGGTATGTGATTTTCTCTCCTTTCGGTCTTTTAATTTTTTGACCTTTTTGCTGATAGCCATGACCGATTTCCTGAGGGTTCTGAAGGTAGCCCGTTGCTGCCACCACATACGAAGAGTCTATAGATATTTTAACATCATAACTACCCCACACTCCATGAAACTCGCGACCAATATAGGGATTGGCATGCCAGCCTTCATAATCGTACTCAGCCATTTTAGGATACCACTGCGACATAGAATAGTCTATACCCTCCGCATTGTCTCGGCCGGAGCGGCGGACCTGTAAAGGCACCTGCGCAGAAAAGTCCATTTTAAAAGTTGACTTTTGCCCTGGCAAAATGGGCTTGTTTAACTGGACTTCCAATATGGTACCTACTACTTTGTAAGATACATCTTTACCATCCTGCTTTAGAGACTCCACTCGCTGGTAGCCTATTTCATCATCTTTAAGGTACAAGATACGGTCTCTTACCCTGCGGTCTGGATCTTCAATAGTACGCGAACGTACGTCCATCATACTACCGGGCTGAAAGGCATTAAAATATAGATGGTAAAATACCTGGCTGAGTGTATCTGGAGAGTTGTTATAATATACCAGTTCCTGAGTGCCCTGAAACTGATGATTTTCTACATTCATATCAATTTCCATACTGTATTCTGCCTTCTGCTGCCAATAGCCAGAACCCTGGGCATGGGCCTGAGGTATAGACGATAGCAGGAAAAATGCTATGCAAATAGATAGAATTGTGTGTGTGTGTTTCATAAAAACTTCTGTAGTTGTTTTCTTATAATGGGTTAGCTGTCTTCAAAAGTCTTAAATATAAGCTTTTCGGCGAAGTAATAGTTTAGCAAGCAGTACAAAGCATAGCAGTATTGCACCCTACGGAGTTTGTTACTTCTAAAAAGGTAAAAAGTAAGCTTATTTTTTGCGCTCAATCGTATACTCTACCAGGCGCTTTAATGACTGTTTGAATTCGGAGTCCGGAAAAGTACTAAGAATATCCTGAGCCTTGCGGTGATAGTCCTGCATCACTTCTGTAGCGTACTCTATACCGCCAGAGGCTTTTACAAAGTCTATGACCTCATGTACCTTGCGAGGCTTCTCACTCTGGTTTTTAATAATATAGATAATACGTTTCTTCTCCAGCCAGGAAGCCTTTTGCAGCGCATAGATAAGCGGGAGAGTCATTTTTTTCTCCTTAATATCTATACCTACCGGCTTGCCAATTTCTGCACTACCGTAGTCAAATAGGTCATCTTTAATCTGAAAGGCTATGCCAACTTTCTCGCCAAAGTCCAGCATTTTCTGTATGGTCTCTTGGTCGGCACCAGTAGAGCTGGCGCCTACTCCACAACATGAGCTAATTAAAGAAGCTGTTTTCTGGCGGATAATTTCGTAATACACACTCTCTGTAATATCCAGATTACGCGCTTTTTCTATCTGCAGAAGCTCTCCTTCGCTCATCTCTCGTACCGCATTTGAGACAATCTCCAGCAGTCGAAAATCTTTATGCTCTACAGAAAGCAACAAGCCTCTGGAGAGTAGGTAATCACCTACCAGTACAGCGATTTTGTTTTTCCAGAGCGCATTAATAGAAAAGAATCCACGACGATAGTTGGAGTCATCTACCACATCATCGTGCACTAGCGTGGCTGTATGCAATAGTTCAATTAGCGCAGCACCACGATGGGTAGCCTCGCTTATCTGGCCAGTCAGGCCAGCAGATAAAAATACAAACATGGGCCGCACCTGCTTGCCCTTGCGTTTGACAATAAAACTCATGATTTTATCCAGCAACAATACATTGCTTTTCATAAAATCACGGAATTTGTCTTCGAAGATGCCCATTTCGTGGTCAATGGGCGAGCGGATTTCCTGGATAATGCTACTCATAGGCAAGGGCACAATATTACCACCTAATTGTACCAATGCAAAGTACTAAGGGAGATTTGCTTATTTTTTGTATTATGGCTGCTTCTGACATGGTCTTTTCGTATAGCGTTGTATAGCTATATTTTTATACTTACATAATTCAATATTGTTCAAGCTTTGAGCTCATGAATCTAACAAAAATATTAACGCCAAGTGCTTTAAGTACAGCTAAACATCAAAAACCACTTACTTATGATGTCCGCTACCCTGAGAACGGCACGCCCAAGCCAGTCATCTTATTTATTCATGGCTTTAAGGGCTTTAAAGATTGGGGGTATTTTAACCTGATGGCCGATACTTTTGCAGAGGCTGGTTTTGTATTTGTCAAAATTAATTTATCACATAATGGCACCACACCGAATGCTCCAGAGGAGTTTGCCGACCTGGAAGCTTTTGGCCAAAACAATTTTAGCATAGAATTGGACGATGTGGGCTTGCTATTAGACCATATTTTGTCAGCAGATTTTGAAGTTCCGGAAGAGGAGATAGATAAAGAGCAACTGATGCTGGTAGGGCATAGCCGTGGTGGTGGACTCGCTTTGCTTAAAGCAAGTGAGGATACCCGTATTAGAGCAGTTGTAACTATGGCGGCAGTAAGCGACTGGGAAGCTCGCTGGCCCAAAGATGTGCTGCAACAATGGAAAGAAGCAGGCATACAACATATCCCTAATTCTCGTACCGGACAAATTATGCCGCTGTACTACCAGATTGTGGAAGACTATTACCGCTTTCGGGATCGGCTTCATCTCCCTCAGGCTATCAAAAGATTAAAGGTACCGGTGCTGGCTTTTCATGGCACAGAAGATGAAACAGTACCGCTTTCTATGGCTGAAGACCTGCAAAAATGGAACGATTATGTCAGATTAGAAATTTTGGAAGGAGCTAATCATACTTTCGGAGGAGGCCACCCTTACCCGGAAGACCATTTGCCAGCAGCAGTGAGGCACATTATAGACACCTCAGTAGGATTTTTTAAAAAGAGCTAATTTTCTGTCAAGTCCACATCAGGTACTGCCTATGCTATGTACATTGTACAGCTGCACAGAAAACTATAATTTTAGCATTTATTTCACAGATTTTTGAAAAAAATAAAATATTAAGGAAAATTCATTCTAATCAGGATATAATATCGATATTTGCTTACTATAATTAGTGCAATCCTGCATTATCTACTTTGTCCATTAATCCTAACTAAGATCCCTCGTAAGGTATACCTGTAATGAACTATGGCTGAACAGCAACAAGAAGCTTTAGGTAGAATATTAGACCACTCCATTAATGAGTTTTATGTTTTTGATATTGGCACGCTACAATATCAATACGTGAGTAAGGCGGCCATTGATCATTTAGGGTATGCGCAGGATGAGCTTCTAAAACTGACTCCTTTAGACATACAGCCCAAATTTTCTCAAAAATCTTATAGCAGACTTATCCGCCCGGTACTAGAAGGACAAAGCAAGGAAGTAAGCCTAGAGACTATCCATGTACGTAAAGATGGCTCTACCTATCCGGTAAGAGTACAGTTGCATACCTCTGAGTTTATGGGGAAAAATGTGCTGGTGGCCATTGTGGTAGACATTACCGAAGAGAAAAACGCCGCCAAGGAAATAGAAGAAAGCAAGCGCTTTATAGAAAGCATTGCGGATACCTCTCCAGAGCTTTTGTATGTTTTTGACTTTAGAAAGGGCAACTACATCTACTTTAGCAACCATATAAAAAACATGCTTGGATATGAGGTAGAAGATATGCTTAGCGGCAAGCTTCAGCTTTTTACTAAACTACACCCCGATGACTTTCAAAAAGTAGCTTATAACTTTCAGGAAAAAATTAAGCACGTACGTGACGATGAGGTAGTAGAAACCGAATACCGAGTACAACATAAAGATGGGCATTGGGTGTGGCTCTCCAGCAGAGATAAGCCTTTTAAACGCGACGCACTTGGTAATGTAATACAAACGGTAGGTACAGCTCAGGATATAACTCGCCGTATGCAATATGAGCAACAGCTTGAGAAACAAAACGAGGAGCTTAAAAAAACCAATGCCGAACTAGACCGCTTTGTTTACAGCTCATCTCACGACCTTAGAGCTCCTTTGGCCTCCGTATTAGGCTTAATTAACATTGCTTTGCTGGAAGATTCTCCTACAGAAAAAGATGTTTATATCAAGTTGATGGAGACCAGTATCAACCGTCTGGACAGGTTCATTCAGGATATTATTAACTACTCGCGCAACTCACGGATGGAAGTCGGTAAAGAAACTATAGACTTTGCCAACCTGATAGATGAGACCATTAGTAACTTAAGCTATATGGAGGACTTAAATGTGATCGCTTTCTCTTCTGACTTTGACTTACAGTCTCCTTTTGTGAGCGATCAAAGACGTTTATCCGTAATTTTGAGCAACCTCATTGGCAACTCTATACGCTACCGTAGCCTTAGCGTAGACCAGTCTTATATTAACGTAAAAGTAAGCACCAACTCAACACAGGCAACCATTATCATAGAAGACAACGGCATAGGCATAGCTCAGGAACACCAAGGGAGAATATTTGATATGTTTTTTAAGGCCAGCAACGAAAAGCATGGCTCGGGCATTGGCCTTTATATTGTTAAGGAGACTATCAGTTTTTTAAAAGGTAGTATTGCCGTAAAATCCAAAACCAGAGTAGGCACCACGTTTACCATCACTTTGCCCAACCTTATAGGGCAAGAAGAGGCAGAACCCCAGCCCTGATTTCTCGTAAGCCCTCCTATAAATACTGGATTTTACCCTACCAAATCATGATGAACCGTACTTTTTGGGGCCTGCTTTTGGCAGCCTTCCTTTTTGCCTGCAAACCGCAAAATAAGGCTCAAAACATCGTAAATAAATCAATTGAAGCTCATGGTGGCTCACAGCTAAGCCATGCTCAGTTTAGCTTTGACTTTCGCAAAAAACATATTGAAGTAGCGCTGGACGAAGGCCACTATGTATACGAAAGTATACTTAACGACTCAATTGATCGGGTACATGACAAACTGAGCAATGAGGGCTTTAGCCGCTCAGTAAATGGCAATACGCTTAAGCTTTCAGAAGAAGACCAGCAACGCTATGGAAACACTTTAAATTCGGTAGTGTATTTTGCTCTTTTACCCTACCACCTTAATGACCCGGCAGCAAACAAAGAGCTATTAGGTGAGACTACTATTAAAGGTGAACCTTACTATGAAATTAAGGTTACTTTTGACCAGGAAGGGGGGGGCACCGACCACGATGACGTATTTGTTTACTGGATACACCAGACTAAATATACAATGGATTACCTTGCCTATTCATTTCAGGTAAATGGCGGAGGTACACGTTTTCGTGAGGCTTATAACATCCGCCAGATTGAAGGGATTCGTTTTGCCGACTACATCAACTATGAGAGTACGGTTCAGGATTTTGCTCTGGAAGATTACGAAAGCCTTTTTGAAGAAGGAAAAGTAGAAGAACTCTCCCGTATCAGGCTGGAAAACGTTGAGGTATCTTCTACTAAAAACAATACACTAGCTAAAAACTGAAACGTATTTTAGCGTAGAATATACATTTTACCAAATCCATTTTTGAAGCCCCTATCTCCGGCAGTTTCTCTTAAGTCTAAAGCTTTACCTTTACTTCTGACCAGTACACGATAAAGATACACCCCATTGGCTAACTCATCGCCGAACTCATCCCGTCCGTCCCAGGCATAATCTGTAATGTTGTTGCCTATACGGATGGGGCCTAGTTCATCCTGGGTGATCTCTCTTACTACTTTGCCACTAACCGTCATAATCTGTACCTTAATCTGGTCGGGAATATCCTGCCCGGTTAGCGTAAACACAAATCGGGTACTGGTGGAAAAAGGATTAGGGTAAGGATAAAAGTTAGTAATTGTAGACTCATTGATTATCTCAAAATTAACTTCATATGGCTCTGCTCCTGAGGCATTGCCACTCGCATCTTCTGCTTGCACACTAAGTGTATAAGTACCATCCTCCAGCTGGGAGGGCTGGAAATTGATTTTAAAAGGCTCCTCTCCTTCAGCAGGGGTCCAGCTTACTTCTTTGCTGTTTAAAGAGACTCGCTGCATTTGTGTATCTGTTGTACGCGCATTGGCAGTACTGGCTACAACTTCTTCCGCTTCTTTTTTCCCAAGGTATATGTCTATACCACTGGTATCCTGCTTAACGAGATAAGGGTTTTCATCTCTGATCTCAATTGTAATCATCGGGCTAGGGGATACTATGTCTCCGTCCAGAATATAAGTACCATCAAAAGCTACATCAATGATAGGGTTAAGCGCATCTGCCTCTACTTTCAGGAATGATGTTACACTTATGGAGTTATTGTTGTACGATTGCTCAGCCTGCTGTCGTGGATTCACATTTACCTTCAAGTCATTCTCTCCTATGTTTTCCATAGTACTGACCTCTATACTAAAAGCCACCGTATCTCCTGAAGCTAAGGGCTCCACATAAAGTGTATCATTAAAGGTTTGACGACTGTTATGATTAAACAGACTGTATACTACCTGAAGTGAATCGCTAAAGTCTTTGGCAGAAAGGTTATAAAATTCAAATGGAATAGAGAATGACTCCCCTTCCTGCTTGCTGATTTGTTTACTAAAGTCGCTTTCCGACAAAATTACCCCTTCTGGTAGGCCCTCATAAGTAACCAGCCAATAATCCAACTGTGCTGGCGTCTGGTTGATTACATCTTCTACTTCTAACTTTAGAAGAAGGTAGTCGTACTGACTAGCATCCAGTGCTGACAGGTCTAAGGTAGCAGTGGCAGTTGTACTGCTAAGTAATACCTGCTCTTCCCCGCTGCCTTTATCTCCAAGTACAGAAATGTTAATGATATCTGAATCCTCCAGGCTTTTTATCTGATACGATAAGCTTCCCCACTGAGCAGCAGGGCCAATTCTTTTACTTAAAATACTTCCCTGGCTAAGCTTGCTCCGCAGTATTTGAGTATGCGTGATCAGTTGCTCAGTTGTAAGAGTTTCGCTGCTCGGGTCTGCCAATATTTCCGTCGCGCTATTAGCTTCAGCATTTTTTCTTCCTATAAAAATGAAGGGCTCCCCTTCCTGTAGGCTGGTAACCGATGAAGGGTTAATGCCTAGCTGTTCTAAAGATTCAATGGTTTCAACAGACCAGCTGGAAGGGTTTATAGTACCGATATTAAACAAGATAACAGGATCACCCTCATTTACGGCTTCTATCAGATTATCCAATACACCATTTACAACTTGAGAATTGGTATAGGTATTTATCATCTGTGGACGCCTTCCACAAATATTCGGGTTTTGCAAATCGAAGCCTCCCGGGTCTACAGGCAGGTAAGGGTTTAGGCTATAGCGGTCAAAGGCAATAATATTGATAGAGTTATTTCTACAGGTATAGCCGGCATCAGGTAAAATCAGAGGCGTACCATTCACATAAATCTGCTCATTGGCAGAGCTGTTATAAGCTGCTCCAAAGGTTGTCACCTCTACCTCCAGTTCAGTGTCAGGAAAAACCCAGCTACTCCCCTCTTTTTCAAGATTGCTCACCTGATTTTCATTTAGCTGATCAAAACTCAGTTGTGCCCAACTTTCAGGGTGGTCGGCGATGTAGGTGAAAGAGCTTTGTGTCCATTCATCTATTTCTCCCTCTCTTATTTCAGCATACTTAGTTCTCCAGAAGTAGACGGTACTGTCCAGAGTAATAGGCAAGTCTACTATTTGAGCTCCTATGCCCTTGGCAGAAACTGTAAACTGTTGTTTTAGCGCACTATTGAAGCTATAAGAAGTATCTACCTCCAAAAGAAACTCCCGTTGATCATTTTTCTTGAGTGCGCTCTGGTAGTCACCGGCCTGCCATTGTAAATTTACTCGAGTCTCCGAAGCTATTCCGTAGGCAGCCGGTGTTAGATGTGCCGTTCCTCCCAGAGGCATAAAATAGGTAATGCTCACCCGGTTATTACTTTCATTTAACTCCGGTATACTATCGCCACTATCAATAATTACCTCAAAACGATTATCTCCGGCCTCAGCAGCAGGGCTAATGTCTTCATCATCTGACTGAATTACAAAAGAAAGCGTATCCTCATATAATACTGGCTTAAATATTCTGGGGCCGTATGTAATGAGGCTTCCATCTTTTAGCGTACGGTTGATGGTAACTCTCATGGAGTCCTTGGTGCTTCTTCCAAAATTTTTGACTACCAAATCCAGGGCAAATGAGTCTGAAGAGACGGTAACTGTCGCATCCTGTAGAGAAGATACTGTTACATTGTTTTCATCGATGTGGAAGTCAGGCTTTTGCCTGCCAAAAAGGCTTACTGCCGGATCGCCCTGCAGTACGGCCTGTCTAACCTGAGCAATATGGACTTCCCAGAAGTTACCATTGAGCAGCTCCATAAACTGACGGCTAGCTTCATCCTTTATTTTTCCCATGGCGCCACCTACATAGGTGGAATCTCCGAAGCCGGTAGAATAAAATGCATTGGAAAATCTTTTAAGCACACTAGAGATCCCCTCAGAACTATGGGCAATAACATGGAGAGCTCCTTTGTCAGGTGTTTTTATCCAATCTTCACCAAATGTAAGTGCATTGCTAAATATATTACCTGCGTTACACCCGTTGATCAGAATTGCAGGGTACTTCCCTTTGTTGTTATAACCCAGCTCGCTGTTGGATACATAGCCAATTTCAATATCAGAACGTGTGGTAGACGAGTGACCAAAAAATGTAATGAGAGACAAGCCTTTATTAACTTCGTCTGCAATATTGATGAGTTCGGTAGCACTATTAGATTGCTTGGACTGTACATTCACCTCTCCTCCCAGATAGTCATTTTCAGCGATCGTCTGTAGCTCGTCTACATAGCGAGAAAAGAGTGTAAGCTCCGCCAGATTAACACCCCCGCTTAAATGCACCAGATGCTTTTTCCAGAGTGCGTCACGACTTTGGCTTGCCTGATAGTCCTGGCTAAGATTTCTGCCTTCACTTTCTTTCACTTTATCCAGATAAGCAGCTACCTCTGCGGCAGTTTGAGCATTGATACGCCCAGTGGGTATGGCAGAGTTATAGCCATCGCTGCCTGCCAGGCCTGAAGTGAGCACCACATCGGAACCGGGCATCCCGCCGGTTGGCACCAGATCTCTTAAAGTAGTAGACTCAGGATCTTTTCTATGGTAATTATAATTAGGCGTCAGGCCTTTTCCAATAATCAGCAAATACTCAGGATTACCCTTATTTAGCATATAATCTGCGAAATGCCGAATGGCCAGAGGACTTACCTCGCCGTAGTTAAATTGATTGTATAGATCATTAATATCCATTAGCAGGGTAGTATATCCCCCACCCGCTGCCGAGGCTCTATACTCCTGATACGATTTAACAGGATCGCTATAATTACCTCCCGGTGCTCTTAGCAGCGCATGAGAGATCATCAGAAAATTAGCTGCTGGGTTTACTTTTTGAAAATTAGCTTTTTGTAGAGAGGGAATTGCTTTTACACTACCCAAAATAATTTTGCGCGCGACATTCGTATTAGGAATAATAGCAGCAGCCCTATTCCCAATCAGGTTGTAGCCAATTTTAATGGCATTGTACTCATCAGTAATATCCAACAAATAAGGGTTAGCAGGAGCGTTAGCCAGTTCTACATAGCTTTTTGCCGAGGCTTTTGCTACAAGGTTAAACTCTTTTGTCGTCTCAGACTGCGTGCTGGTCTGCTGTGGGTATCTTATTTTAAGATACGACAATGATACATTATCTGCTTTTCCATTTACACCATTTACTGTGAGCCTTACTATAAGCTGGCCACCACTTATATCTGACCAGTTGAGATTTTCGAAGATGAGCGTATGGTCGTAATATGAAAACTCGGCAGTCGTAAGCGTTCTTAGTGTGGATACAGAACTTCCTACCTGAATGGTAACATTATGTTGTTGGTTGTTTCTTCCAGCCAGTACCATTTCCAGTTGTGGAGCATCACCAGCGGTGTATGGATCAGGGGTAGCCAGGCTATAATCAACCGACTCTCCCTGCTTGATACGCGGGCCTGTCCAGCCTTCGCCATAATCATATGTACTGAGGTGAGCGATCACTCCTGAAAGTGAGCCTATCGGATACTGCCTACCCATAGAGAACTCATTAGATAGCACCATAAGCTCTTCATTCCAATGAAACTGCTCTGCGGGTATTCCTCCAATATTATTTTCAGAGAAGGTGCTCATCCGTTTACCATTTACCGCCGCCAGTGACCAGGTTAGAAAATAGGCGGTAGAATCTGAATATAAGCTATGGTATGGGTTGGTTTGAGCCTCTTCGGGCACATATAGCTCTTTATCACCTGAACCATCATTTTTTTGGCCATAGAAAAGCAGAAAGTCATCTGTATCAAAGCTGGCATCCTGTTGACCTTCCAGGTGAACGGCCTGTTCCTGCCCACGAAAGTAGAGCTGTATCCTTCGTGGATCTACATTATCTACGGGAAAGCCCGCTTCCAGTAAGTCCTGATAGCTTACACGGTAAATACCGTCTTCAGCTACACTAATCTTGTAGTAGGTTTGAGTATAGTTAATCCACTCATTGCCAAATCGTTGTGCCTGAGCCTTAGGCAATAGGGTGCACATTATTAATATTATGCTCAGCCTTATGTGCCAAGCCATACTCCTGGGTGTCACTTTCAAGCTACTCATTCTACTGTTTGGCTTCACGGTCAATGCTAAATTTGAGAGAGAAAACATGGGAGTACAAAGATTCTGAGCGATCACCAATATCAGTCAGCGCATAATCTACACTAATACTTCCGGCACGAAAACCCAGACCAAAGTCAGGCTGAAAGCTGCGGTAAGTACTGCCATCAAAATCTTTGAGTTGCTGCACATTGCCCGCGCCCAAACGGACAAAAGCCAGCTGTTTATAATCCACCTCTAAGCCCAGCGAGGGATCTACAGAAGAGAAATCTGACTTGAGTAGTACGTTTCTTTTTCCATCAAAAGTAAAATCCAGATCTGCGGCAGTAAGCAGGCCTATCTTACTTTCCCAAAAACGCCAGCTGCGTGCAATGCCCAGAGAGGCTTTGGGAAGTGTAACTTCTATAGTATTGGCAGGAATTACGTTGCCTGTTTGCGTGTACACATCTGATACCAGTTCGGAATTATGCGTCCATGCATTGAAGGTGCCGGTAACATCATGAAGCATCAGCCCAAAACGCCAGTCATTTATACGGTAGGTAGCGGCAGCATCCAGTCCAAAGCCCCAGGCATTGGCAAAGTCCCCTACAGTGCGGTGTACCACTTTAAAATTAGCCCCCAGACTTAACCCCTGTATACGAGAAAACTCCCGGGCGTACGAAAAGAGGAAGGCATAATCTGCCGCTGAGAAGAAGCGTATATTATTATAGTCTATACGGCCGTTAGCATCGTAAAGGAAGCGGGTATCCGGAATATCGTCCACAGCAAAACGCACTACTGAAATGGCTAAGGTGCTGAGAGAATCCAGAGGAGTAGCAAAGCTACCATAATCGTAATTTGCGATGCCGGCAAAGTACTCGGCATGCATTAACGACACTTCATAATCGTGAGATAAATCAGTAAGGCTGGCGGGGTTCCAGAAGCCGGAAGTAACGTCATCAGCCACAGCTGTCTGCGTAGCTGCCATACCCAGGGCTCTGGCTCCGGCACCTATAGAGAGAAATTCGTTGCTATATTTAGGAGTATTGAGCTGCCCATACGAATCTACTGTAAGCAGGCTCAAGCCTATCACTACCAAAACCCAACGCATGATGTCTTATTCTGAGTGGTTTGAAACTGGTGCAACCTACTCATTCACAACTTTTTAAACAAGTCATTATTAGCTGTGATAATACACCATAACTTACTTACAAAATTGGCTTTATCAGCATTAAAATAGCATTATTATAAGTTAATTCGCCGATAAGCTTAGTCTAGCAACTTCCCCTTTCGGTACTTTTCTGATTTAGTTACATTACCTTCCTCATCAAAATATATCCAGGTACCATGTTTTTTTCCTTTTTTCCAACCTCCTTCCATGCGAGTTTCGCCATTGGCATAGCTCATCTCCCAGGCATGCAATAACTCCCCTTCTTCTATGGCTTTGAGCTTTACTGCCTGTAGTTGATAGGGAGACTGTATATGCAATACCATCTCTGAACGGGAAGGAAACTCTTCCAGAATAAGCTCCTCCTGCTTTACCGAAAAAGTACCGCGAGAAATTTCTTTGCTACTTACTGTACCGCTACGCTTTGAGTACTCCATTCCAAACAAAGTGTAATGGTTGGGTGCACTTAGCAAAAGTGTAATTTTTTCGTCTTCGTATACATAGCTCCCAAAGGGGCCAGACTGTGCCTGAGTAAAGCCGGGACTTACCATCCCGGCCCAAAGTATTAATAAAAGAACTCTGTACATAAATGGCTTATGAGTTTCCTTTGCTGATCTTATAAGCTACCACTCTGTTGTCGTAAAAAGTAGGCACCAGTACCAATTCCTGATCGGGCACATAACCAATATCCGCCGAGTTAATTTTGTCTGCTTTAGTATCAGAAAGCTTTTGACTTTCTTTACTTTCAGGGTCTAGATAATGGATTTCTCCCTGCCAGGTAGATACTATATACTTACCATCTCTGGTTTTAATGATACCATCGGCCGAAGGAATATTATCTATCCAATGTTCGCCTACCTGCTGATTGTCTTTGCTAATGGGCGCGAAAAAACCTCCACCAGCAGAAGCCAGCAGTATCTGATCTCTTTCGGCATACAGTCCATTAGGTCTCTGTAGGGTAGAGTCGCTCATCCATGTCCCTATTTCTCCATTGTTTAAGGTATGTATTTTATCGGTATTAGAGTCGGTGATGTATACTATACCATCCTCATCAATGGTGATGTCATTCAGAAAACCTGCTCCATCTACAGCATAAGTATTTTCTATACTTCCATCTTCCAGGTTAATTACCGCTACTTCGCGTATGTCGGTTACATAAAGCTTGTTATCATAGATGCCCATGCCTTTGGGGTCGTTCAGTCCTTCTACCCATCGTAGTTCGCTCACCTCTCCTTCGGGAGTCATTTTAGAGATAAAACCATCGCCATCTGCACCTTCGGCATTTACTGCGCCTATGTTGGCCACATAAATGGCTCCGCTGTTTTCATTATAGATAACAGACTCGGGCGTCTGCATTATGGTATCGGTAGCCCATGCTTCCTGCAAGGTGATACTTTCACTGGCAGAGGTGGAGTCTGCGCTCGTTGTATCTTCGGAAGCCTGCTGCTCACCACTACCTCCACAACTGTAAAATAAAACTGAAAAAATAAGAGCCGGATAACTAAAAATCGCTTTCATGTCAGTTTGGTTTTTTGTTAGGGTTGATTTTCTTAAAAGATAGAAGGCCTAAAGGAGAAATGCCACTTCCGCCACAAATATTACGCTAGTCCCCCACCTGTAAGGATATCGGAATCTCCATATCCAGATTAAGAGGCCCATACCCTAAATCCAGACGGGTACTCCCACTGAGGGTCGGCTGTAGCACCTCACCACTTAGTAGCCATGCCAAGCCGGGCCTGTCTTCATCTCCCCAACGTAGTGAAACCTGCATCTTCATCAACATATCTTCTCCGGCAGCAATTTGTTCGTTTCCACTCACTGGCCTGGCACTCACGGCAATTGGCTGAAAAGATGCCAGATCTGCACTGGAAACTAAAGTAGGTGCTTCTATACTAAATTCATTTGGGTTGCTGATTATAAAAGGTACTTCTACTAATAAGCCGCTGATTCTGGGTCCGGGGTATTCCAGTTTGTCAGGTATATGCTCGTAGAAGTTATTCCACTGCAACTTAAAATTACTCCACTTTGCGGGAGCCTGAGTATCTATCGGCCTCAGAAAAGTATTTACAATCTGGTCCATTACCGGCTGGGCTTCAGCGGGGGCAAGCTTACTTTTGAGAGCCTCCCATTTTTGGCTGGCCTGCGGATCAAAAGCAAAAAAAGTGGCTATCACATGGTCTGCTACATACACATCGGTAAAGGGTACTTTAGTCTCCAGCATGAGCTTGAGAAAAGGGTCCTGCTTATGAAAACTCTTATTAAGTAAACTTACAAAAGGCGAAGCTGCTGTCTTAAAAGGCTGTAAGTTTAGCTCTTCCATCTGCCCTAATAGCTCCACTTTAGCCATTTGCCCTGAGGGCTTAATGCTTGGCAAGAGTGGCAGGCGTAATGTGTCTCCAAAAGCTAACTCAAAAGTATATGTACTAAATCGTGAAGGTAGATCTACGCCAAAGTCATTCAGGTTCAATTTAAATTCTGAAACCAGCTCAAAATAATTATCCTTACCTAATACATTTAGGTCTTTGAGCACTCCCTGGGGGTTTAAGTCAAAGGTAAAGTAGTAGGCAATGAGCTGCTCACTTTTCTTTTCCAGTACAAATGAGGGCTGCTCGTTAATATCGCCAGACAGAGGCTTTCCGTTGAGTAAAAAGTTCAGGTCATGGGCGGGGATCGTCAGGTCTTTGTTGAGCGGATTTTTAAATAAAAAACGCATGGCCAGTTTGAGCTTCAGGTTTTGCTGCTCCAGTTGAGGCTGTACTTGTTCTATTCGTAAATTCTGGTATCTGATGGTAGGAATATTATCCGCAATACGAGGGCTACAGGCACTGTTTAGCAATAGAGCAAGGAGGAGTATAAAAAGCACATAGCTTTTAGGTAACATAGAGAGGCGCATAGGGCTAAAATTTATGTTAAACTCAGAACTTAATGCTTTGTACGCGTGAGTATAGCCCCCGTAACCACTGCTTGAGCTCCCCTGCTTATCTCTCTGTACTTTCCGCCAGGGGTTCTACAAGCTTTAACAGCAGAGCAGGCTCATCTGTCTGAACGATGTTGGCTCCATATTGAAGTAATTGCTCCAGGCTCTCTTCTCCCTTGGCTCGCGCCAGAGCTTTATCGGTATCTCCTAAGGCATTGATCCACACCCGGCTGCCGTGCGACTTAATTAAACTTACAGTCTCTGCGCTATTAAATGAAGGATCTATATGCACCACTTCGGGAGTAAATCTTTGGAGAGCGGAGTCTGCCATCTCCAGCGAATAAGCTCTTGGCATCAGCATAAGCGCATCGTTAGCTTTCTGCACCTCTTCCAACACTTCGTAGTCACTATCAAAAAAGAAAACCTGATCTTCGGTAGCACTTTGCTCCACTAGCCTGATAATTGGCTGTATTTTAGTTGTTTTCAAATCCAGGTCTATTAGGATCTTGTCATCTGCTAGTGTCAGTACTTCTTCCAGGCTAGGAATTTTATATGGAGTTACCTTGCCATTATGAAGCAGAGACAAGGCCTGTAGTTCTTTCCAATTCATTTTTTCCGGATCACCACTACCGTTGGTCGTTCGGTCTACTGTACCATCGTGCATTAAAAAAGGAACACCATCTGTACTCACCTTAACGTCTATTTCTATAATGTGCACTCCCATTTCAATAGCCTGCTGAATACTGGGTAGAGAGTTTTCTGGGTACTCGTGGTGTACCGCTCTGTGAGCAGCCACCATTACCTGCGAGGAGTTAGGGTCCAGAAAGTCAGCTTTAAGCTGTTCAAAATGGTACTGAGCCCAAAGCTCCTGAGGAGCAGCTAAAGTGAGTAGCAGCAGAAGTAAGGCATGCTTAAAAAAAGAGTACATAGAGGAGTAAGGTAGTATTGATTTCAAGCGAATTTAAAAAGTCAGGCTGTTGGGTCAAAGTTTAGCTGTAGGTATTATTTCAAGCTCAATGGCTTTAACTCCAAACTTCTCCAAAAACTATTTTTCACTGCTGGAGCTTTGCCTAATGGTTAGTACCATAGCCTGGGCTAGCTGATGTTCAGGATAAGCGACGACTAGCTTACGGATTTGTTCGTTTAGCACCTGCCTATCGTGTAGGGTAGTTAGTTTGTTGTTTATGTGTATCAAAAGATCATTTACTAGGGCCATAATATTATCTGTATAGCGCTCATACTCATCGTTTTGCAGTAGTGCGCTAAACATCTGTATCAGTTTAGAATATACAGGAACAGCTTTGTCAGCATAGTTCATGATAGTACTCATGCAATAATATATAAGTAACGAAAAGTGGGCAGGTTGATAGATAAGCCGTAGGCCGTTCGCATCATCTACCTTAATTTTAAGCCCATACACCGATGTACGCAACACAAAGAGGTCTGTTAGCCTGTCTAAAGCTTGTAGTGCTGTACCCGGATCATTTATGCCGGGGCTGAGTGCTTTTATGGCTACCTCGCTGAGCTGTTTGAAGCCATACAGATAGTTTTCACTGATGTTCTCCTGATGCCTGAAAATCATAGTTTCAAAAAGCTTTTGCTGTTCAGTTTCGCTAAGCTGACGGCTACTTAGTAATAACACATCTTTACGATTAACAAACTGACCGATAGGTATACATATCTTCAGCACCACATCCATGTTTTTAGCAGTGCGTATCAGGCGCTTGTCATCTATGGTATCCAGGTAGCCGGATATCAAACTTTTTACAGCCGACCACTGCGCCATATCTGGTAGCTCACTGTCAGGTACGTATACTTCATGTTCTATCTCATACTCTATTCCTTTTACAGTAGCTTGGTACAGCTCATTAATAATGTTTCCAATTTGAATGTCCTGGGAGATGCGGTTGATAAAAGAGATAAACAGGGCCAGACAGATTATACTTAATAGCACATTAACGATAACTGAAAGGCTAGGCACCTGGAAAGTATACATCAGCGACTCTATGCTGGAAAGCACCATAAAGCTGTAAGCGATAGTGCCGATATAAAAGCCCATCACAATCTGATGGTGTTTCTTTTTTACCAGGGTAGGCAGTAAACGGGGAGAGTAACTTGAGGAAGTCTGGTTAAGTACCACCATTACCATAGAAAAGCTAAATACCATAAGAGAGATCATGCCTCCGGCAATTGTACCCAGCAGTGTTCTGACACTGTCCGGGGCAAGTACATTTTTAATATCAATCGCCCTTCCCAGCAGTTCATCTGGTGTACGCTGGTCGGTATATAGTGTTAACAGCGACAGCAAAAATAACCCCACAGAAATGAATGTAGGATAAAAAGCGATACTTGAAATAATATTCAAATACAGCTTTACGATAGTGTTGGTAGAGGTTATAGCAGCTTTTTTTAACATGAGGATAAGGCTTGAAATAGAAACCTGCGCTTTCCTCAATTGTTAAAGCCAGAGGATGAATCCGCGACTAACCATATTGCTCTTTATGTGCTTTTTGCATCTTTTGGTATTTTTGGTTCGTTTTCGCCTCCTCCCACTTCACTTTAAAAATGGCAGCCGCTTTAGCCTTTATCGGATCTTCCTTACGAGGAAGCACCTCTTTTCTGGCTTCTTTCTCTGCAGACTTACTCCCTGCGTTCTGAGGGTTACTTTTGTATTTTCTACCACTCTTATGGTTAGCGTATCGGCGCGCACGGGTATATCCCATCTGCAAAAATTTACGAGCCATGTCAGCCCCTACAAAATCGTCGTGTTTTAGATAATCCAAAAACATACTGTATATCTTATCCGATGACTCGGTAGCGATTTCAGGGTTTTTAAACCGCCAGTGCTGTAGTATTTCAGACTTATAAGGCTCTACCATAAGCACACCCTGCTCTCCTTTTCCTACCCGGTAAAGCTCCGGTTGCTCCCGAAAGTTGATTTGATCAAAATCTAATGAATAGTCAAATGCCATACGCTGCTGAAATTGTTAACTATTAACCCACAACCTGGCTTTGTGTTTCCCTGAGTCACAGGTCAGGCATTTTTTTCTAAAAATTATACTACCTCCGGGTTACAATCAGCACACGGTATTTACCAAATAGCACTATTGACCTTAAACTTTTCTGACCATGAAAAAGCTACATACCATACTCCTTTTACTTTTGTTTATTGTAAAATTAGGTAGCCTGCATGCCCAGTCTAACACCAGTTACGGAAACGGAGCCGGTAGCGCCTTAACTTCCGGAAGCAGCAATTCTTTCTTTGGTTACCGCAGCGGGCAAAATACCACTTCTGGCAATTTTAATACTTTTATAGGCTCGGTGAGCGGCAGAAATAACACTACCGGCTACGCAAATGTAGGGGTAGGTTTTGCCAGCGGCATATTAAATACCACAGGCGACAAGAATACCTTTCTGGGTATGTACAGTGGCTATTATAATAATGGAGATGATAACGTTTACATAGGTTATCAGTCAGCTTTTTCTAACCAGTATGGCTCTGATAATGTGATAATAGGTAGCGCGGCAGGTTTTAACAACAAAGCCAGCTGGAATGTATACATTGGTAGCGAAAGCGGAAGAGAGAATACCACCGGGCACTCCAATGTATTTGTTGGCGAAAAGAGTGGGTACTCTAATACTACCGGACGTTTTAATACTTTTATCGGTACCCAAAGTGGAGAGCAGAGCACAACTACCTACAGCAATACCTTTATCGGTAGTTATACGGGGCATTATACAACCACCGGAGAAGGTAATGTGTTTTTAGGGAGCAGCACCGGCTACGACAATACCACAGGAGATAATAATACCTACCTGGGAAGACTAAGTGGCTACAACAATCAAACAGGCTCAGGAAATGTGTTTATAGGCAGCCGCGCCGGCTATTATGAGACTGGCTCCAATATGCTATATATCAACAACAATAGCAGCACCCCTCTTATTTATGGTGATTTTACTAACAATACAGTCAGTATACAATACAAGTACACGGGTACTACTTATAAACTGTATGTGCCCGGGCAAATTTATGCTACCAGTGTGGCGTCTCCTTCTGATGAACGCTTTAAGAAAAATATTAAAGACGTAAATGGAGCGCTGGAGGGAATCAAAAGTCTGAGCGGAGTTACTTATGAATTTAAAAACGCGCGCTCAGATGAGGCACGCCAGTTCCCTAAGGGTAACCAGTACGGTCTGTTAGCACAGCAGGTACAGGAGGCATTTCCGGATTTAGTTATAGAAGATGAGGAAGGCTATCTGGCCATTAACTACATGGGGATGATTCCAGTACTGATAGAGGCAATGAAAGAACTTTCGGGAGATAGCATAGGTCATTATCAGGCACAGCTTTCAGCTTTGCGAGAAGAGAACTTGTCTATCCGTGAAGAGTTAAATGAGCTTAAGAAGATGATCAAAGGCAACAATATAGATAGCTCCTTTGGTAAAGAGGCTTACCTGAATCAAAACCAGCCCAACCCATCTGATGGTAACACCCGTATTCAGTACAGCCTGCCCGACAGCGTACAGCAGGCCAGCATACTCATATATGACTTGCAGGGCAAGCAGGTGATGGACTTTAAAAATCTGAATCCAGGTAGTGGTGAGATTGATATTCTTAACAATACGCTCGATGCAGGCATGTACATTTATAGCCTGGTAGCTGATGGCAAAATTGTAGATACTAAGCGAATGATTCTGAGTAAATAAGTAGTGCTCTCTTTTTAAAGTAAGATAAAGAAGCAGCTTATCAGAAATTTTCTTAAGGGCTGCTTCTTTGCTTTATGCTACTACTTTATATGGCTGCACCAATCGTCACTTTTCTGGCCCAGCAGGTACAGCTCGTCCTGCCCTATTGGTGAGCCATCAGGTGCTGCAAGCGGATCAGTCACTTTTACGTCTTCTGGCTTATCTTCAAAGCGTTGAATCTGACTGAGACCAAAAATATAATGTGCCTTCCAGCCCGGATTTACCTCTCCGACCATATTACTTAACATTATCTTTTTGATATCCGAAATCTTTAGACTAGCCATAGCTCTGGCCTGTCCCGAAGCATTGGGGTTAGCAGCCAGCTTAATCATATGGTCCAACACCAGGCGATCTACCAATCGCTGTAGCTCCCCATGGTAGCCCAGCTTTTTACGTGCACCGATTGTATTTTTGACAAGCTGATCGGCCATCTCATGAAAGCCAGGCACTTCTTCGTATCGTGATGACAGGTCAATCATACGGGTTACACGTTCGTGGTTAAGCAAAAGGCTCAGCGTAAAGTTAGCCGCTGACTCTGCCGCTCCCAGTGGATCAAAGGTGATGCCCGTTCGTGACTTAAACACCTCCTTTGAGTTTTCATAATAGCCCAGCGGATAAGGAGGAATTAATTCCAGAAGCTTTTCTGGTATGGCTAAAGCTTCTGGACTAATTGTCTGTAACATCGCCTCAATAGCTGCCTGTTGCTTATCTCCTTCTACTACTTTTAATGGAGTTTGGCCGTCGCCCCTAAGAGCGTAAGTATAGTATAAACCACCAATTAGTTTGGCAGTAGCCTCTGCCTGGTAGCGATGAAACATGTACATAGGCACTAATACTTCTTCCAGAGTAGCCATAGGCTGGCCAAAAGGAATCTTCTTTTCAGAAAGGTTATTTAAAGCAATCTCCCGCACTTGCATTACCCTATTTAGCTCTTCATCAGCCTCGGTACCATTGTCCCAGAGGTGAGCATAAGGGTGCGCGCCGCTACTTGCCCGGGCATCCCGGTCAGAAATAAAAAGCAAACCCTCGTCTAGTGATTGCTGTATAATTTCTTCCAAAGCCTCTTCTTCATCTACGCCCTCAGGAAAATCCTGATAGCCATACGCAATTGCTACTTTATCCCAGGCGCCTATTTCATTCGTATAAGCTTCTGATAAGTCCAGCTCATTCTTGTTTTTTATCTTGACCAAGGGATGGGGATAGTCCATAACCGAATAGCGACCTTCGTAAGTAGAGGCATAATTATGTACCAGCCCCAACGTATGCCCTACTTCATGTGCACCCAGCTGACGAATACGCTGCAATGCCATCTCCATCATTTCTTCAGAAACAGGTTTTCCTTCTTCATAAGCGGCAACCAGCCCGGAGGCAATCAGAAAATCCTGTCGTACTCTTAATGAGCCCAGTGTTACCTTACCTTTAATAATTTCACCGGTACGGGGGTCATAAATGCTACTTCCATACGACCAGCCTCGGGTAGAGCGGTGTACCCATTGCACATAATTGTACCTGATATCCATAGGGTCAGCATCATCGGGTAGTAGCTTCACCTGAAAAGCATCTTTGTAGCCGGTGGCTTCAAAAGCCTGGTTCCACCAGCGGATGCCATCCATTAGGGCGGAACGAATAGGCTCCGGCGCGCCGGGATCCAGGTAGTAAATAATAGGTTCTACCGCTTCGCTTACCGCTGCGGCAGGGTCTTTCTTCTGCAGCCGATGGCGACGTATAAAGCGTTGTGTAATTGGCTGGTCTACTTCTGTGGCGTAATCCATGTACTGCACAGAAAGGTAACCTGAGCGAGGGTCAAACTTCCGCATTTCGTACCCCTTATCCGGTAGCTCAACAAACGAATGATGTTGGCGAACGGTAAAAGCCTCAGGGTTAGGGCTTACCGAACGCAGGTAGGAGCCGGCATCATCACCAGTAAAGGTAAGGCTTACTTCAATTTCTGTGTTTTTAGGGAAGTTTTTGGTAAGGGGGAGGTAAAAAGCAGAGCGAGAGTCGTCTAGTTTAAAGCTCCCCTGCTTACTTCGTTTCACCATTTTAGTGACACCTACGGCATCCTGCATAAAAAATTTTGTAGCATCTACCAGTACCTTCTCACCTTCTTCGGCTTCTATAGTAAAGCCAAACATCACGGCTTCCGCGAATGATTCCCGCACCGCACGTTGCTCATCAGGGTTATTAGTAATAGCCCTGTAGTCCTGATTGGGTTCTACAAACAAAATTTTGTTACCACTACGGCGAAACTGCATTACCTGTGAGCGATTAAGCCGTCCTCTGTCCAGCCCAATGTCATTGGAGCCCGCACCCGCAGAAAGGGAGTTATAGTAGAGAAAGTCAGTATCAAAACGATCAATCTCCAGCCAGACTTTTCCATCTTTTTCATCCCAGTAGAAGGTAAAGTAGCCTTCGTACTTTTTCATGTTTTTGGTCTTTTCGCTAATGCTATCAGCGGCAAACCCCTCAAAAGAGAGGTAAAAAAGACAGAAGCTTAAAAGTAATAATTGTCTCATAGTTTAAAGGTTAAGTAAGACCATTAACAACCCATGAAAAAATACATAGGTATAATAAAATAATTTCATTCATACTCACAAAAAATCACAATTTTTATGAGTGCATACTAATAATTACTTTAAATAAATCGTATCTTCATTTAAACCCTCTTTACTTTTTAGGTGTCTAAAATGTAGATCAGGCTAAGCCTAAATATAGGCGCTGTCGCGAATGATTCTAAAACTACAGGCCATAAGTTTATGAAGCATATACATAAAATTTTAAAATGGACTACTTTAGCCATAACTTTTATCTCTATTCCATTAAAGGCCTCTCATATATTTGGCGGAGAGATTAGTGCCACTGCTGTCAACTGTCAAAGTTATACTTATGATATTGTCATCAGACTTTTTGAGCATACTGGCTCTGATACAGACTTGATAAGTGGAGAGTTTTATGTGGGTTATGGAGACCCTATTAGTATTGAGACTGTAGATTACCAATCTGAAAGCTTGCAGATAGATGGCACTCATTTTATGCAGGCGACCATCAGTCACGAACATACCTTTCCCGGACCGGGGAGCTACACCCTCTACTTTAAAGAGTTTGAGCGAGATGGAGAAATTGTTAATATGAATCGTGCTGAAGATATGCCATTGTATATAGAGTCCAGGGTATTTATTGACCCTGTAATAGGCTGCAATGGACTGGCTACTTTTAATATGCCCCCCAGGCCGTTAGCCTTTGCCAACACAACATATCTGGATACGCTCTCGGTGACAGAAAACGAAGGAGACAGCCTGAGCTACGCACTTATAGTACCCCAACAGGATGTAGATACTGAAGTAGAATTTTATACTTTTCCTCAAGAGTTTGATAAGCGCTACGCTCCTGAGGCAAGCACAGCAGACGGTAGGCAGCCCAGTAGCTTAAGTCTTAGTACTGATGGGATATTGCGCTGGGATGCTCCTTACCTGGAAGGTATCTACTCCCTTGCCATTAAAGTAACGGAATGGAGGAAGGTGGATGAAGACTGGTTAAACATAGGGCATACGGTACGTGACTACAACATTTCTGTATTAGACACTGTACATCACCGACAGGCACAAGATTACTATATCACTGCTGCTCAGGAAGAAGAAGTGAAAAAGCCTAAAATAGGACTATACCCCAACCCTACTCCAGGAACATTTACGCTAGAAATTAATGAAGACCGCTGGCGTGGTGGAAGTTTGAGCATCTATAGCCTGTTGGGAAAAGAAATTTTGCAGCAACCTATACAGCTAGGCAGCAACGAATACGACATTGCATCTGCCAGTCAGGGGGTATATTTTCTTACGCTCCGCAACGGTGATCAGAAAAAGACCATTCGCTTTATGAAACAATAAGTCTACCCATCGGTATTGTATTGTTCACTTTTTGACCTAAGCTGTCAGTAATTTTTTAAACAATTACCTCCTTTTGGCAGGTTGCATAAATAAAAACGATGAGCGAGACAGAACAAATCACTATGGTTAAAGAGGCCATCCATAATCCAGATGAGCTTCGTCATTTTATGCGTGTAAAGAATGTAGACAAAACAGTTAGTGCTAGCATCAACGGTCAGGAGATCGCTCGCTCAAACTACGTACTCAAGGTGCAGGAAGCCGGACACGACCTATACGACCCTGTATACTACTTTCCTAAAAAAGATGTACAGATGGAGGCGCTGGTGCGCACCGAAAAATCTACTCACTGCCCTTTAAAAGGGGATACCGAATACTTTGACATCAATTTTGCGGATACTACTCTGGAAAATAGTGCCTGGCATTATAGCCAGCCATATAACCGAAGCAAAATGTTACAAGAGCATATCGGGTTTGACCAGTCTCGTATACAGATTATGGAGCATATAAAGTGATGCTCATAGCTGAGAGGATAAGGCCGACGCTTGTCCTTTTCCACTTTATGCGCTAGGTTTGGCGCAAAAACTACACATGCAATACACTCTAAGTGGATTACTTATACTTCTTTTTTGTCAGCTTAGCTTAGCCCAGCAGCCTGTGTACCAGCAGGTGTATGATGCCTACAACGATTACCGGGAAGAATCTATACAGACTCGCCGCTTTAAGCATAGCGATATTGAGCCTATTCTTCTTAAACTTGATGAAGAAAAAGGCTTTGAGGTAAATAAGTTGGGAGAATCTATTGAGGGCCGCGCCATTTATGATGTTACTTTTGGTAGTGGTAAAACTCAGGTGCTACTCTGGTCGCAAATGCATGGAGATGAGTCTACCGCCACTATGGCCGGGCTGGATCTTTTTAACTTTTTTATGGCAGATGATGCGTTTAATGAGCTGCGTAATACCATACTCAATAATATTACGGTACACTTTATTCCTATGCTAAACCCCGATGGGGCAGAAGTATTTGAGCGCCGTAATGCGCTGGGTGTAGACATGAACCGTGATGCCTTACGCTTACAGTCCCCGGAATCCCGCATTCTTAAAAATATACGAGACAGCCTACAGGCAGATTTTGGCTTTAACCTACACGACCAGAGTGTATACTATACCACAGGCATTAAGCCGGAAGCGGCCACTATTTCTTTTTTGCCTCCCGCTTACAACTACGCAAAAGACATAAATCCCGTAAGGGAACGTGCAATGCAGGTGATTGTAGAGCTTAACGAAGCCCTCCAACACTACATAAAAGGTCATGTAGGCAGGTATAATGATGATTTTGAGCCACGCGCCTTTGGAGACAACATACAGAAGTGGGGGACCAGTACCATACTGATAGAGTCAGGTGGTTTTCCGGACGATCCTGAGAAGCAACGCATACGCAAGCTCAATTTTATGATATTGGTGAAAGCATTACATTCTATTGCTACCAAAAACTATAAGAACTATAACAGAGAAGACTATTGGAACATCCCCGAAAACGAACGTTACCTCTATGATCTGCTAGTGCGCAATGTAAAAAAAGAAATTAATGGCAAGCTGTATACTGTAGATGTAGGCATCAACCACTATGAAGCTGAGTACAATGAGCATAGCAGGTATTTTAAAGTGGGTAGCATTAGGGAGTTAGGTGATATGTCTACTTACTATGGCTATGATATGTTTGATGCTCGTGGCATGACAGCCGTTCCCGGTAAGGTGTACGAAGAAATTCAGCCTGACCTGCATGCCGTTCAAAAGCTGGATGCTATGGAACTCATCAGTCAGGGCTATACCACAGTAAGAGTAAAGGACATGGAAGGACAGGAAGATATACGCAGGCATTTGGTTTTGGATGTAGTTAGTGAGGACGCCTCTCCCACCTATACGCTAGAAATTGGAAGCCGACCAAACTTTATATTAGAAGAAGCAGGTACACCTAAATACGCTGTCGTTAATGGTTTTTTAAGGGAGTTGTAATAATAATTAGGCGTGTTCTATCTTAGTACTACCCTACATTCCCCCTTAGAGAAGGGGGTGAGGGGGATGGATTCCTACCCCCTAAAAACCCTCTCAAAACTTAGCCCTGTCTATAGTTTTAGGCTTTGAGGGGATGGCATCCACTTATAGCTAATCCCCCCAGCCCCTTTATCAAAAGGGCAAAAGGGGGAGTTTTTTGTACTACACTTTTTCTGTTTCCTCTACTGGCAGGCGCATATATACATCCACACCCATACCATTAGGATCTTCCACCACAAAGTGACGGTCACCCCAGGCCTCATTTTTAGGCTTAGTAACAATAGGAGCCCCCGTCTCGGATAAACGCTGGTACTCCGCATCTACATCGCCTACCTCCATCGCCAACCAGATGCCCTGGCTAAATACTGGCTGGAATAAGCGATGCTGGCCCGGCAGTTCTGGCTGCATAAAAGCCAGTTCGTAAGGTCCTTTGCGTAGCAATACAAACCACTCTACCTCATAAATAACCTCAAAGCCAAAATACTGCTCGTAAAAAGCTTTACATTCCTGTAAATTTCGGGTAATAAATCCGGTGTGCATTTTCATAAGTATGTGGGTTTTGGTGATATCACAAACTTATAGACCGGGAGTGACAACCCTATGTCAGTAGGGTTCAATAAATTTAATGATAATGCTCATATAAATCGGATGAAAGCTTTTGCATTAGCTCTTTGAGACTGCAAGGTTCCAGTACATGCACATAGCTTCCGTACATCATAAGCCAGCGAGCGAAAAAGTTTTCTGAACCTACCATAAACCACATCTCTGTACTTTTTTCGTGCACTTCTTCCTGCACAAAGCCATGCTGATACCTTGCCTGTTGTGTATACCTGACCACTTTTTGGTCAAAGACAACTTTCATCAAACGAGCATCTGTAGTCTGGCTCTGCTGTTGCAGGTACTGCTCCAGCGAAAGACGGTCCCTTAAATGATAGTGAGTAGTTAATATTTTTACTTTACTCATCCTATCCAGTCGGAAGTCACGATAGTCCTGACGTAGTTGGCAAAAGGCTATTACATGCCAGGCATCGCTATAATAGACCAGGCCAATAGGTTCAATATTACGATTGGTAAAAGTAGCATTGCCCGGAGAAAAATACTCTACTGCAATTACTTGTCTTTGCATCAGTGCCTGTTGGATTTTGCTGAGATGGATATCCTGCGGATGCTCAGGCTGCGCTACAGTAGGGACTACCTTTACCTTATTGTGCAAATCTTCCAGCATCTCCTGTTCCTGACTACCCAATACAGATTTAATTTTATACAGCGCACTTTCGTAGGCCTGCTGTACCCCAATATCGGTAAATGAGTTGATAAAATGGTGTGCGGTGATAAGAGCACGCGCTTCTTCAGGACTAAACATGACCGGAGGCAACCGGTAACCATCTGCCAGAAAATAACCTACGCCCGCCTCAGAGCCTACGGGCACACCGGCTTCTTCCAGAGCTCGCACATCGCGGTAGACCGTACGCAAACTTATATCAAAACGGGTAGCCAGATCTTGCGCCCGGGTTATTCTCTGACTTTGCAACTGAATAAGGATGGCAGTAAGGCGATCTATACGGTTCATAGGTTGGAGCAACTCATTAGTCTTACTCAAAAATAAAGCTTATCTGTAGCTTGGCATAGCACTCTTTAGCTTTCTTTTAACTCATCCAGTAACATCTGTAAATTATTAATTCGCCTCCGATAAATATACTTTATATAATAGTGAGCAAAGAGAAGTATCAGTACTACTATACCTATAGCAAGTACATAATCCAAGCCGGGAATAGTATTGTTCTCTAACCAGGTCATACTAGCCCCTGAGTATCTCACCCAGTCTTCGGAAAAGTAACCGATGGCCAAACCTAGTACTCCACCAAACCAGCAGATAGCCAGGTATTGAAAAACGTAGGCTTTCAGAAAGCTGATGGACTTTTCCAGATAGTGTTGCAAATTATCTGACGGCTGTACCTGATGATACCTCTTAAGTGTAAAGTGATAAAATACGACTACCATGGTAAAATATACTATTAGAAGACCAAGCTCCAGGTGGTTTTTGGGCAGCATGAACAGGCTCGCTCCTAAAAGGGCAAGCATGCCCCAGCCTGCCAGGTACTCATAATATATAGTTTTGTAAAAACATGTCAGCTCATGCGTAGATTTTTTGCTAATCATCTGCTCTACCGCTGACTGCTCAATAGATTGCACTTCTTTAGCGGATGCCCTATCCCACAATGCTTGCAGATCTTCCATGTATTAATTTGTTTAATTGTTGTTTGATTCTATTGATACGTACACCTACATTGCTCATGCTTATTCCTACCACCTCGGCTATCTCTTCATAAGACCTGGCCTCTAAGTACAGAAGAATGATAGCCCTGTCTATCTCTTTCAGCTGCCGGATAGCCGCATACATTTTTCTTATCTGCTCATCCTGCGTAGCGTCATAGTTTTGTTGTGCCAGTGCATGAAGCGGTGCTGCTTCCAGTGCTGTATGATCAGGTCGTCTCTTTTTAAGCTTAAGCTGAGTAAGGCATACGTTTAATGCTATTCGGTACACCCAGGTAGATGCTTTGGCCTCACCCCTGAATGATTGGTAGGAGCGCCAGAGTTGTAATACCACTTCCTGAAAATAGTCTTGAAACTCATCAGCATTGTTAGCATATATGCGACAGACCTTGCTTACCACGGCGGTATTCTGCTCCAGAAAATGATAAAAGGCTTGTTTTTGGTTCATAAGCTTTGTCTTACACCTCTATGAGTAGACGCTGAGCTAAGTTTCTTACACGGTTTGAAATAATTTTTTCCGCAAAGTGTAATAAAGTCTACTGCTTTAATACTAAGCATACAGAACCATTTATTAAAAATATTAAAATGAAAAGAACATTAGCCTCATTACTCAGCCTTGCTTTTGGATGTATATTTTCTGCCTACGCGCAAAACAGCAACTCTTTATTATGGGAGATAAGTGGTAAAGACCTGGAAACACCTTCTTACCTTTTTGGTACTATTCATCTGATGTGCCCACAGGATATAAAAATAACACCTGCTATGCAGGAGGCTCTCTCTGCAAGCGAACGCTTAGTGCTAGAAATAGATATGGACGAGCCGGGAGTCATGCAAAAGATGCAGAGTGCCTCTATTATGCAGGATGGATCTACCCTCAAAAGCCTGCTAAGTGAAAAGGACTACCAGTTTTTGGAGCAATACCTGAAAGACTCTTTAAGCATACCAATTCAGGCAGTAAACGCCATGAACCCCATGATGCTAAGTACAGTACTCATGCTTCCCGTTCTGGACTGTCAACCAGGTTCATACGAAATGTCACTGGTTAAACAAGCTCAAGAAAAAGAGATGGAAGTATACGGCTTGGAGACTATAGAAGATCAGGTGGCGATTTTCAATGCGATTCCCTTAGATAAGCAATCAGAATACCTGATGAGCTCTATTCGCGAGCATGAGCGTTCGGTCAAAGAAATAAAGGCGCTCCTCAGCGCTTACCACTCGGAGAACATAGATGCTCTGTACAAACTGGTGCACGATAGTATGAAGCCTATGGAAGGTGCAGAAAAAGTAATGCTGGATGATAGAAATAACAAATGGCTTCCTCAGATTACCGAAATGTCGCAGGAGGGAGCCACCTTTTTTGCGGTAGGTGCAGGTCACCTTTCTGGCCCTCAGGGCGTAATTGAGCTTTTGAGAGAAAAAGGTTATCAGTTGAAGCCTATCCAGTAAACGCTATAAGCTATTTGGTAAGAATATGCCGGCCCAGTGCCGGTTTTTTTATCCTCTTATTAAGGTTCTTACTTTTTTAATTTCTTCTGTAAGAAACAAAGGCTGTTTTTCTACTTACTGCTCAAAGACAATTTTTGAAAGAAGATTTTATCCATATCGTACAGCAGCATCAGGGGATCATTCACAAGGTATGTCGTATCTATCGTGATAGCACTGAAGAACGGGAAGACCTGTTTCAGGAGATAGTATATCAGTTATGGAAATCATGGCCTTCTTTTCGGGGAGAGGCCAAAGTGAGCCGTTGGATGTAAAAAGTAACTTTAAGCACGGCTATGATCTGCTTCAGAAAGAAAGGGAGAGCTTTCTTGTACTAACCTACATTCCCCCTTAGAGAAGGCTGTGTTTTTAGGAGAAGGGAGCGGCAGCACAGCGATTAAAATTCCGCACTTACTACTACTCTTCGGTTTTGCGAGCGCCCAAAAGCATCAGCATTATTGGCTACGGGCTCATTTTCACCTTTACTCCTGCGGTAAAGCCTTACTTTACCTTTAAGCCCCAGGCGAGCCAGGTAGTTGACTACAGTTTGCACCCTCCGGCGGGCAAGCTGTTCATTATAGGTATCCGACCCCCAGCTATCGGTGTGCCCTACTACCCAAATAGCTTTGGCAGCATTTAAAAGCACATCATCAGCAAACTGCCGAAGCTTTTCTTCAGCATCAGGACTTAGCTCACTACTATCCCAATCAAACAAAATGGTGTGCGGTGTTACTAGCGTACTTTCGGAGTTCGTTACAATTTCTGTAGAAGGAGTGTTAAAGCTTCGGAATGACTTTTCTTTAAGCAAAACACTGGAGTCCAGCATGGGATCGTGTACATCTGCAATGGCCAGGCGTATTCGGTATTTGCGCCCCGGCACTACAGCAGCCTGAGCGGTAAGTACCTGCGTTAAGCCATCGTACTCCAGCAGATCATACCATTGCCCGCTCTTCCGATAAGCATTGGCAATGTACCACTCATTATGCCGTTTGCTGTTGATGTGGTCTACATGTACCGGAAGTTGGGTTTCCGGTACCAATGCCAGATTATAAGAACGATGGCTGCCGAGATCAGTAAGTACAAAGGCAAAGACATCATGAAAGCCTTTACCTACAAACTCAGGGTATTCTTCTGAAGCAAAAATGTATTCAAACGCAATAGTATTTTGCTCGGGTACAAAGCTAAATTCCAGCACGCTGGCATCATAAGTAGTACCTCCACTCAGTTTATCCAGATAAGAATCTCCGGCAGTACGATGTACCGAGCTGGTAGCGGGGTTTTGGTTGGGTCCCCCGGCACTTTTGGCATCTCCACTGGAAAGGATAATACCTTTCTTCAGTGGAAAGTCTTCATTGTTAACCTCAAATAAGCCTAAAGCCCGGTACGAACCTTTAAAGCTGATATGGCTCAGGCTGGCATTCGCCTGAAAAAAAACTTCCCTTACCAGGCTTTCCTCATTATAAGATGTGTCTACACTGAGCTGCGCCAGGCTATGGAGCGGTAGCAATATACAAAGCCATATGGTACAGTACCCATGCATATACTCTAACAACGACAATAAGGCATCTATTATTCCACTATGCCATAACGCCGGTCGGCCTCATTTCGCGACATTGCATTAAAATGCCACCATTCACTGGTAATTATAGAAAAGCCTGCCTCCGTCATTACCTGTCGGAGCAGCCTGCGGTTGGCTACCTGCTCTTCCGTAAGTTCTCCTTTAGCCAGCATCTCTTCTTCCCGCACCGGATAAGCTTTTACGCCAAAGTAGTCAAAATCGGTACCCATATCTATAGGCTGCCCCTCTGCATCGGCTATGGTGAGGTCTACTGCTGCTCCATAATTATGGATAGAACCCTCCTGAGGGTCTGCTACGTACTTGGTTTTTTGATCAAGGGGCATATCCAGGGTATCCCACAAAATTTGCTGCACGCTGCGGGGCCGCACAGCATCGTAGATGTAGAGGCTATAGTCTTTTTTCATCTCTTTAAGCTTACGGTTAGCCTCCGCTAACATTTTGGCAGGCTCAGGCTGCATGTAGGCTTCGTCAAAATCTCCATATACATCTACCCCTACAAAGTTGTCGGTAGTACTGTAACGCAGATGTACAACTATACTGCTGTCTATATCTTTTATTCTGACCAGCCCCTGCTCCCGGAGGCTTTGTTCCAATGGGCTAACCTTATCTGTAGATTCGGGCATATCAACTGTTTGGTCCTCCTGCTGTACCGTCGGTATTTCTTCGGGTCTCTCCTGTTGCGCTGGCTGGCAGGCAAATAAAAATAGAGCTCCCACTACTGAGGGCAGCTGCTTATACTGTAATAGATACTTTACACTCAATGTTCTGTTCTTTAAGCTTTTATGTAGATATGAGGCTTACGATAGTATAGCAAATGTAATTACAGTTTTCTGTGGATATGCGCGCTTAGTTACATTGTATACCTATCTGCTTACATTATGTATGGCTATAAAGCTAAGGTAGCTTTAGCCTAAAATCAAATATGGAGAAAAGCCCTGCCTACTTTTATTGCAAAATTTCTTAAGCCTTACAGATTACAACAATTCACTGAAACAGAGCATGTTTGGCATAAAACGATTAGCTATTTTTACAAAAAAGACTGCTTATGCCCATTCATTTCTCACTTTACCCTAATCCTTTCAGTAAGCAAAAGGATGAAATGGTAGCTCGCGTAGTAGCCAGAGGCTATGCCGATGAAGAGGAAGTAATTGAGATGATGCTTATGCGCAACCCCAGACTCAGTCGCACGCAGATACTAAACGTACTGGAAGAATATACCCTGGCTCTGGAGTATTTGCTTAAAAATGGGCAACATATACATACCCCACTGCTCAAACTGGAAGCTAGTATTAAAGGCAAGTTTAATTCAGTGATAGATGTTTATGACCCCAGGCGCCATCAGCTTTGTGTAAACGCCAGCCCCGGCAAGCGCCTACGTAAATTGTTAAACGAAGAAAGAGCTTACCGACAGCCGGTCAACTCGCCACAGCCCTCTATTAAAAAGTTTGAACATTTTGACTCTCAGCTTGCTTCGCATACTATTATGCCCGCCATGCCCGTGCGCTTAAAGGGGTACAGACTTAAGGTTAATGAGGCAGCAGAAGATGAAGGGGTTTATCTAATGTCTGATTCTCAAAAACAGTACAAGGTAACTCAGCTTATGAGCAACAAAGCCAGTGAGCTTTTTTTTATAACCCCTAGCGAACTTAAAGAAGGCAGCTACCACCTTGAAGTACGCTGTAGGCAAGGCAACAGCACACAATTACGTAAACATACATATCCCCAGCTCCTTCATTGTCAGCTAAGCGCTAGCTCCGAATAAACTTTTCGCAGGCTGCGAAAGTATAAAGCGCAGCCTGCGCTATCCAATTTCGCACACTGCGATACACCTGTCTCTAACTTAGCTTTAGTCATACTCTCGACTAGCTACTACCCCACACTAACCGAGTAACTGCCAGACTCTAAGCTTGGTAACGCCTAAAGCATTGCTTACTACTGGCAGTATCTAAAGGTCTGCTCATCAGTGCATCTATTTTACTTCATATTTTAGTTTAAGTATTACACAAGTAATTGAAAGATGCGGTGGGGAGTTTGTGCAAAAGTTTTTTAGACGCTTTACCCTTCGTTTTCAGATCATTAATGGCCTGTTACTATTGAAGTAATAGCTTCGTTACCAGTGTTGCCAGTGTATAAAGAAAGCTTTACTATGACATAGGATAAGTATAAAGACTTAAATGAAGCTTAGCTCACTTTATGGGACACAAAATATTCTTTTCCTTACATTGCTTTTTTAAGTATATTTTCAAGAACATGGAAGACTATACACTACACAAGCTTATATGAAAGAAAATGCAATCATTATTACTCATGCTTACCTCGCTACACCACGCGCTAAAACCGCGCATGGACTTATCCGCGACTCTTCCAAATACCACATACTTGCCGTCATAGACCCTGAACACGGAGGCAAAGATGCCGGGGAAGTGGTAGATGGCAAAAAACGTAACATTCCTGTATTTAACCATCTGGAAGAGTTTATGGCACAAAGTAGAGAGGCGGCTACGGTTTGCCTGGTAGGGGTAGCCGGTAAGGGAGGTCTGATACCTAATGGTATGCTGGATACCGTTAAAGAGGCCATTAAAGCGGGTATGTCTATTGTAAGTGGGCTGCATGAGTATATGAGTGACATAGAAGAGCTAACTACTCTAGCAGAGGAGCATGGGGTAAGCATTACTGATATTCGTCGTCCCAAACCCAGGCATACGCTAAAGTTCTGGAACGGCAGCATCAAAAAAGTTAAATGTCCTAAGGTTGCGATTCTGGGAACAGATTGTAACTTGGGTAAGAGGACGACCACACGTTTGCTCATGCATGCTTTGGAAGAAGCCTGCATACAAACGGAAATGATTTATACCGGACAAACCGGCTGGATGCAAGGGAGCGAGTACGGCTTTATCTTTGACTCTACGCTTAACGACTTCATCTCTGGCGAACTGGAAGATGCCATTGTTCGCTGCTATGAGGCCAAACACCCTCAGATCATATTGCTGGAGGGGCAGAGCTCGTTAAGAAACCCCAGTGGACCGGGTGGCTCAGAATTCTTGATGTCGGGCGATGCCAAGTATGTCATCCTTCAGCATGCTCCCGGCAGGACATATTTTTACCATTTTGAAGAAGAGCAGTTTGAGATTCCCTCGCTGGAGAGTGAGATTAAACTGATTGAATCATATGGGTCTCAAGTAATTGCCATCACTATTAATGAGCAAAACCTAAGTCCTGAAGAGGCGCGAGCTTATCAAGAGCAGTACGAAGATAAGTTCGGAATACCAGTACTCATCCCCCTGCAGGAAGGCATGCAGGCATGCATACCACACATCCAAAAAATGATAGATAGCCATGAAGATTAAAGAAGTACGCATAAGTAAAGAAAACCTTGAACTTACCCGTCCTTACAGCATTGCTTATAAGTCGGTAGACTCTGTGGATAACTGTATAGTAGAGATTATTCTGGAAAATGGCACCAGCGGTCTGGGCGCTGCCAACCCTAGTAAGCAGGTGGTAGGCGAAGATGTCAATGACACGGTAGAACTTCTAAAAGCGCATGACTTTGGCTGGCTGGTAGGGCGAGACATTCGTGAGATGCACCAGCTCTGCTTTGAGGTGATGCAGCACTTTCCTAAAAGGCCAGGCGTAAGAGCTACCCTGGATATTGCCCTCCATGATCTCTTTACCAAGCAGCTGGGCGTACCATTGGTCAAGTACCTGGGGCAAAAGCATAAAGCACTTCCTACCTCTATTACCATAGGCATTAAAGGCGTGGAAGAAACCGTAGAAGAGGCTAAGGAATATGTGGGCAGAGGCTTTAAATATATAAAGGTAAAAACTGGGGTCTCTCTGGAAGAAGACATAGAGCGGCTCAGCAAAATTCATGAGCTATACAAAAAGGATATAGTACTCCGGGTAGATGCTAACCAGGGCTACACCAAGCTACAGCTGGAAGATTTTTATTACAAAACCCTCTCTATGGATCTGGAGCTTATTGAGCAACCCCTGCCTGCCGATGCTATTGAGGAGTACAAGAAGCTACCCTCTGCGGTGAAAGAACTGGTAGCACTGGACGAAACCGTAGTTAGCCCTTATGATGCCCTAAGGCTGGCATCCAAACCCTCTGCCGGCGGCATCTTCAATATTAAGCTGATGAAGTGTGGAGGTATCAGTTGTGCTCAGGAAATTGCTGCTATCGCTTCAGGTGCAAACATTAAGCTGATGTGGGGTTGTAATGATGAGAGTATTATCAGTATTGCTGCGGCTTTGCATGCGGCCTTCTCTTCTGCTAACACCCACTATATTGACCTGGACGGCAGTTTTGACCTTGCCCGGGATGTAGCGAAAGGCGGTTTTTATCTTAAAGACGGGGTAATGTCGCTAACTGATAAACCAGGCCTTGGAGTAGAAAAACTGTAAACAACTGTATGAGAATTATAGATAAAAAGCTCACCTGGCATTTCCAGGTGAGCTTTTTCAAGATAGTATAGTCGTCGGGCTTCTGCCCTACAGACCAACGGCTCACACATGTATGTAGTGGCCATTGCGGCCTCTTCTCTCTTTATTCTTTTTTGTACTTAGCGGCCATTTTGTCCATCATACGTGAGCGCGCCTTATCTTGTTTAGCGGCTCTCTCTGCCTCTACCCGCTGTGCTTCTTCATTTATTTTTTTAGCTTCTTCCAGTTCCTGTAGTTTGGCCTGTAATAGTTGCTGATTTGCTTCCAGCTCTTCGCGTAACCTTTCTGACTGCTCCTGTGTAGCCTGTAGCTCTTCCATATTCTGCCGCATTTCTTCTTCCTGCGCTCTAATCTCTTCATTCTGCTGCTGAGAGGCTTGTAATAACAGCTTCGTCTTTTCGTTGATACTGTTGTTTTTCAGCGTTGCTGCAATGTTTTCGCCCAGGGTCTGTATAAATTCTATCTCATGTGGAGCAAACTCATTAAAGGAGGCCAGTTCCAGCAAACCTTCCACCTCATCATTAATTTTAAGAGGTACAATTAGTAAAGAACGAGGAGTAGCTTTTCCCAGGCCGGAAGTTATATTTACATAATCCGAGGGTATTTCGGTCAGGTAGATGGGTTCTTTCTCCAGGTAGGCCTGGCCCAGCAAGCCCTCTCCCGGCGCTATACTTTTTTTCAGGTACTTCTTTCTATTATAGGCGTAGCATGATAGAAGTTGAATTTCTTTCTCTCCCTCATCCTCTTTTACCAGAAAAAGCCCCCCCTGGTTAGCCTCCAGATATTTAATAATGTAGGCGATAACGCGGTCGCCCATAGACTTGGCATTGTCATAGTCACGCAAAATACTACTTAGCTTAGCTAGACCTTCTGAAGCCCACTGTCGTTTTTTCTCTTCTTCCTGTGCATTTTTTAGCTGCTCTATGCTAGCTTTCATCTCTACCTCCGACTGGGCTATCCGCTGATTTGACTCTTCAGCTTCCTCCAATAAGCGAGCGGTTTCTTTTTCTGCCTGCTGGTTCTGATACACCAGACTAAATACTCCGCCAAAAGCAAAAAGCACACTATTAATAATAGCCATAGTACCTACATAGCCTTCGCGTATGATAGAAGCGTCTACCTCAGGCTCCCATAGCCCCTTGGTATAGTCAAAGGTCATGATAATAGCAATGGCAATAGCTGAAAGTACTGCCATATAAGTCTTTTCTCTCAGGTCAAATACCAGAAAAACAATGATAGAAAAGCTTAGCTCTACCATGTATACGCCCAGCACAGGGCTGTCGGTAGCCGAGGATAAGCCCATATTGTATGTAGCTGACAGCACTAAAGGCAATAAAGAGATAATGATGCGAGCGAGCTTATTACTGCCGGCTTTGTTCAGCATGATACTTCCAAAAGAAACGCCTAAGCCTAGAATAGGCACAATGGTCAAAGGGGGGAAGTAGATAGCAGAAAGTATAATAAAGGGTATAGCCACCCCAAAGCCAACAATAAGACCGATAATGTTAGATACTCTAATTTTACCTTGCAGGTAGGAGGGCTGCTGAGGTAGCACTCCTGAATTGATCACTTTATTTAGCGCCATAAGTATACAGTAAACAATTGATTATTTTAGTCAAAAATAACTAATCCATTTGCCTACACTACACAAAGTATTTATTCAATATTACATTCCCTGCTGGCAGGATAAATTGTATAGATTTCAGGGATTGCGTGAACGTTACCCTAATAAAATTGATGCTTTGTAGTTTTTTTAATATAGCTCTACTTTATTCGTTATTTTGCCGCAACCAATATTCATGTAACAAACCGGATACAGTATATGAAGTTAAAAATTTGCTGGTGGGCCGCATGTTTAGCCCTCCTTAATTTGGTAAGTTATGCCCCCGCGCAGGCGCAGGAGAAAACCCCGCCTCCTTTTCTCCAGTACATGCAAAGCAGCTGGGTAGACTCTGTGCTTAACAGCCTGAATACCGATGAGCGTATAGCACAGCTTATTGTAGCTGCGGCTTACTCAAACCGTGACGCTGCCCATATGCAGGAGCTACAGACCCTGGTAAGAGATCATAAGATAGGTGGTTTTATCTTTTTTCAGGGTGGCCCCGGCCGACAGGCTAGAATGGTAAACCAATTGCAGGAAGCCTCTGAGGTGCCGCTTATAATAGCCATGGATGCCGAATGGGGCCTGGGTATGCGACTGGACAGTACGCTCAACTTCCCCTTTCAGATGGCCCTGGGAGCTATTCAGGACGATAACATGGTCTATCAGATGGGTAGAGAGGTCGCGCGTCAGTTTAAGCGTGCGGGTATGCATATCAACTTCGCTCCGGTGGTAGATGTCAATAATAACGCGCAAAACCCTGTTATTAACTATCGCTCTTTTGGAGAAGATAAAGAAAACGTAGCCCGTAAGGGCATTGCCTATATGAAAGGGATGCAGGATGAGCATATCCTAACTACTGCCAAGCATTTTCCTGGCCATGGAGATACCGATACCGATTCTCATTATGCTTTGCCTCAGATTAATCATAATCGTGCCCGCCTGGATTCGCTGGAGCTTTACCCCTTTCGCAAGATTATAGAAGAAGGTGTAGGTGGTATAATGGTGGCTCACTTAAACATACCGGCCCTGGATGCTACCCAAGGCTTACCCTCTACCCTCTCTAAGCCTATTGTAAGTGGACTGCTTAAAGATGAACTGGGCTTTGAAGGGCTAATAGTTACCGATGCTATGAATATGAAAGGCGTAACTGCCGGCAATGAGCAGGGAGTTGTAGATAAAGACGCTATTCTGGCAGGAAATGATGTGCTGGAGTTTACAGAAAATGTACCTAAAGCTATCGCAGAAATTAAGAAAGCTGTAGCTCAGGGGCTAATCAGCCAGGAAGAGATAGACCTGCGCTGCCGTAAAATGCTGGCGGTAAAACAGTGGGTAGGTCTACATGAGAAGCAGTCTGTTCAGGTAAAAAATATTGCCAACGAACTCAATACCCCTACTGGTAAGCTGCTTAACCGTAAGCTTATGGAAGCGGCCTTAACAGTATTAAAGAATGATAATAAGCTTTTTCCGGTACTCAGACTGGATACTTTAAAGGTAGCCGCCATATCTATGGGTGCTAAGAGAGAAACAGCTTTTCAGCAGATGCTGAACCGCTATACCAAAGTAGACAACTTTGTGCTTGACGAAAAAGCCAGTCAGTCGCAGGTGAGCAGTATAAAGAGCAAGCTTGCCGGCTATGATATTGTTGTTGCCGGAGTGCATGACAACAGTAAGTATCCGCGTAACCGTATTAGCTTTTCTGCCCCTCTGATGCAACTGGTATCTGATATAGCCGCTATGGACAATTCTATCCTTGCGGTATTTAAAAACCCTTATGTGCTCGACAAACTTAAAAATATAGAGCAGGCAGAGGGTCTTATTATTACCTATCAGGACAATACAGACGCTCAGGAGCTGGCAGCACAGCTAATTTTTGGAGGAGTAAGTGCCAACGGAAAGCTGCCGGTAAGTGTAGGTAGCAAGTTTAAAGCCGGAGATGGACTGGAGGTAAAAGGGCATATCCGTTTCAATTACACCTTACCCGAAGATGCCGGTATGAACTCACAGATATTACAGGCGGGTATAGACTCCTTAATGTGGGAGGCCATTCATAACAAGGCGATACCAGGCGGACAGGTATTGGTAGCCAAAGACCAGAAAGTAGTCTTTTACAAAGCTTATGGGCTTCATTCCTACTTTGATACTGTTGAGGTAAAAAAAACTGACCTTTATGATCTGGCTTCAATCTCTAAAGTTGCTACTGCCCTACCAGCCGTTATGAAACTACACGATGAAGGCAAGTTTGACCTGGAAGCAGGTATAGATGATTACCTGCCATATTTTAAAGGTTCAAATAAGGCAGATGTCCCTTTCAGGGACATCCTTGCCCATCAGGCTCGTTTTAAGCCCTGGATTCCTTATTGGCAGAATACCCTGAGAGATAATGGAAGCCACAAATGGTTTACATTTAAAGAGGACTCATCTCGTAGGTTTCCGGTGAAAGTATCGGATAATCTCTGGCTACATCGTAACTATAAGAAGAAAATTTTCAGGGCTATTAAAAAGTCTCCTCTGGAAGTAGAGAAGAAGTACCTGTACTCAGGCTTATTATTTTATCTGCTGCCAACTATAGTAGAAGAACTTAGCGGTGAGGATTTCCTAAGCTTCATCAACGAAAATTTTTATGGCCCACTGGGTGCTACTACGCTTACTTATAACCCTATGGAAAAATTTGACAAGCAGAGAATTGTACCTACAGAGCACGATTTTTTGTTTCGGCAGGAGGCTATACATGGCAGCGTACATGATGAAGGAGCTATTATGATGGGAGGCGTTTCTGCCAATGCAGGCTTGTTTGCCAATGCTAATGACCTTGCCAAACTAATGCAAATGTATCTGAATAAAGGGGAATACGGTGGGAGGAGATATATCAGCGAAGCTACTGTTAATGAATTTATCCGCTATCAGTTTCCTGAAAATGATAACCGCCGTGGTTTAGGGTTTGATAAGCCCAACCTGGAATACAGAGGAGAGAACAATAATACTGCAAAAGATGCCAGCCCATCCAGTTTTGGACATTCAGGTTTTACGGGAACGTTTACCTGGGCCGATCCGGAACACAAGCTGGTGTATGTTTTCCTGTCAAATAGAGTACATCCTACCCGAGCCAACACCAGGTTATATAAGCTGAATACCCGCACTAATATACAGCAGGTACTTTATGATGCTATAGAACAGCCACCCATTAATTAATGCCTATACAATACATCTCCACATCTCTAGCCTCATATGAGGCTTTTTTTGTACCCATATATTTGAATACCAAACACCTATAGTTTTACTATTAAATTTATTTATATAATTATTTTAATATTATTTAATAATATGTTATATTGATGTAAGTTTTGTTCTTATAAATAACTTTTACAAATATGTTCGGATTATTTAAAAAGCCCAGTAAACAGCCTGCGGTAGAGTCCGTAGACCTGAAGCCAAAAGGTGTGCATCATACTGTATCGTTTGCAAGCTCTTATGATGATACCTGGGCACATATTCGTACAGAAGCCAAGAAACAGTATGTGGATGATAAAAGAAGGCTGGCCGTATGAGTATGTTAAAATAAAAGCTTCGCGATACACTATCACGAAGCTTTTTTAATATTATGCTGTCAATATGATTAAGCTTCCTGATCTACATTTTTCATGCGGAAATAGTTAATTACTCCCCCTGCTAATAACACTTGCACCTGCCTGTTGCTAAGCTGATAGGTAAGTTCAATCTCTTCGTTTTTACTTTCGTTAATCAGCTTCACATCTTTACCATTTTCAAGAGCTTCACGCAGACCTTGTAACTTAATTGTATCGCCCTGTTCTATCTTGTCATAATCTTCAGCATTCTTAAACTCTAAAGGTACTATACCAAAGTTGACAAGGTTTTGCCAGCCAATACGTGCGTAACTTTTAGCTACTGCCGCTACCTGTCCCAGGTAACGAGGCGCTAATGCAGCATGCTCTCTACTAGAACCCTGAGCATAATTTTCTCCAGCTACTACTATATGTCCGCTATGCTTAGCTTGTGCTTCCTTAGCACGCTCGTAAAAGCTATCGTCTATGATAGAGAATGACCATTTGCTGATTTCCGGGATATTACTACGGAACGGAAGCACTTCTGCACCAGCTCTTAAAATTTCGTCGGTACTGATGTTATCCTGCATTTTTAACATAACCGGAACCTTATATTCGTTCTGAAGCTCATCAAAGTCTGGTAAAGACTTTACGTTAGGCCCTTTTTCCAGCTCAATGACATGCCCGTTTTCCGGTGGCTTTACCAGCAATTCAGTATTAATAATTTCTTTCTCGGCAGGTAGATATTGCGGGTACTTCATCTCATAAATCTTTTCAAGATCACGAGGGTCGGTAATTTTGCCGGTAAGTGCTGAGGCAGCAGCAGTTTCAGGGCTACACAGATATACCTGATCGTCCAGTGTGCCGGAGCGGCCCGGGAAGTTTCTCGGCATGGTTCTCAGACTGATTTTTCCGGTGGCAGGAGCCTGCCCCATACCGATACAGCCCATACAACCTGCCTGATGAAAGCGAGCCCCCGCATGTATCAGGTTTTTAAAAGCATCAGTAGCAGATAGGTTTTCTATCATCTGCCGTGAGGTAGGGTTGACGTCAAAAGAAACGTCTGCATCAGTAGTTTTACCTTTTACTATTTCGCTCACTACCCAAAAGTCACGGAAACCAGGGTTTGCCGATGAGCCTATCACGACCTGGTGTACAGGACGTCCTTCTACCTCTCTTACCTCTTTTACATTGCCAGGGCTGCTGGGCAGGGCTATCAGCGGCACCAATTCATCCAGCACAATTTCATCATGCTCGTCATAAGTAGCCCCCTCGTCAGGTTTTAGCTCACTCCACTGGTCTTCTCTCCCCTGCGACTTCATAAAAGCATGCACTTCCTCATCTGAAGGAAATACGGTAGTAGTTGCTCCTAACTCAGTACCCATATTGGCAATTACGTGCCTGTCCATAGCCCTTAGCGAATCCAGACCGGGACCATAGTACTCTACAATCATGCCCCGACAACCTTTTACATCATAGCGGCGCAGCATCTCCAGCACCACATCCTTGGCACTTACCCAATCGGGTAGCTTACCTGTCAACTTTACGCCTAATACTTTAGGCATTTTAAAATACAGGGGTTCACCTGCAATGGCAAAGGCTACATCCAATCCTCCGGCACCCAGAGCCAGCATGCCTAGGGCGCCTCCTGCCGGGGTGTGGCTATCTGAACCCACCATAGTTTTGCCAGGTACACCAAAACGTTCCATGTGTACAGGGTGGCTTACGCCATTACCTGGCCGGCTATACCATATGCCAAATTTGGCTGCCGCAGATTTGAGAAACACGTGATCATCCGCATTCTTAAAGTCAGTTTGCAGTAGGTTATGATCTACATACTGAACTGACACATCAGTCTGGGCGCGGTCTACGCCCATAGATTCCAGCTCCAGCATCACCAGAGTACCCGTGGCATCCTGAGTTAGGGTCTGATCTATTTTAATGCCTATTTCCTCACCCGGCTTCATTTCTCCTTCTATCAGGTGAGTATTGATTAGTTTCTGAGCTACATTAAGAGGGGATGACATAATCTTTAGGTTTAAAAAATTTACAAAAAGTCTATTGCCTGAGATGGCAAAGAGGAAGAAATAATAATAGTAAAACAGACTCCTGCACTAAGTGTTTGAATGAGTAGAAATTAGTAAAGTAGCCGGTACCACAAGAAGTATTTTTTTATCTTAAACATATCTGGCTCCTAATTTTTTTATCTTTCAGCGCTTATGAAACTTTTTTCCAGGAATAAGAGAACGATTAGCGGCTATCAGCCCATACTACCTACCCGCAAACACTGGCCGGTAGTGCAGCTTAGCCAACAGCAGGATAAGTTTGTAGATGAGGTAATTATGAGCAGCATGGAACGCTTACTGGCAGAAGCGCCTAATGCTTATCAGCTGATAGACGAGCTGGAAACGACCCTCTACAGGGAGCGCTTACGGATCAGGCAGAACCCATGGGCGGTAGACCCTGAGGATGAGGAAACCTTCTGGAAGAATATTAAAAAGCAGCTAGTGGAGCTATCTACCCACCACACCTCTAGTGATGAGGCCAGTCTTGCTGCACACTTTGAACAGGCAAAAGCTATACTTAAAGAGATTGTGTCGCGCTACGCTCACGAAATTTCCAGTACCTTTAAACCTTCTTCTTACCGGGTAGCCAGAAGCCTCGTTACCTTCGGCTTTGCCAGGCTGCTTAATGCTTCTCGGGTTAAGGGCTTCCGCTCGTTTTATAGCAATCAGTACTCTCTTCGTGATAAGATTAACATTATTGGAGAGGTAGAACAGCTCAGGGAGTTGGCCCAGAAAGGGACTATAGTTATGGTGCCTACCCACTTTAGCAATCTGGACTCAATCCTGATTGGTTGGGTAATTCATGAGCTTGGGCTTCCGCCCTTTATTTATGGGGCGGGGCTTAACCTGTTCAATATTAAAGTACTAGCCTATTTTATGAATAGCCTGGGAGCTTATAAGGTAGACCGTCGTAAGAAAAACAAAGTATATATAGAAACCCTCAAGGCCTACTCCCGACAGGCTATTCGCTGGGGCTGTCATAGTCTCTTTTTTCCTGGGGGCACCCGCTCCCGTTCTGGTAAAGTAGAAGACAAACTTAAGCTAGGCCTGCTTGGCACAGCCATGGAAGCTCAGCGCCTGAACTACGAAGAGAGTGCCAAAAGCGGAGAAGAAGCAGAAAAAATATTTGTAGTGCCAGTAGTGCTCAACTATCATTTTGTGCTGGAAGCTCCCAGCCTCATTCGTGATTATCTGCGCATAGAAGGACAGGAGCGTTATTATGTAGAAACAGATGAATACTCAACCTCATCTAAGATTATCCGGTTTCTGTTTCAGTTTTTTACCGAGGGCTCCGATATTTCTGTAAGCTTTGGAAAAGCTATGGATTTGATGGGCAACCCGGTAGATAAGGATGGGCGAAGTCTGGATAAGCATGGCAGAGTCATTAGTATGCGTGAGTACTTTTATAGCAATGGTAAAATCAGGCGCGACACTCAAAGAGAAAGCGAGTACACCCGTATGTTGGGCGAGGCCATTCTCAAATCTTACCATATTAATAATCGGGTATTTTCCAGCCACCTGGTTGCTTTTACTGCCTTTCAGATGATTAAGCAGAAATACCCTTATCTGGATCTTTACAATCTGCTAAGGATACCTGAAGATGAGCAGGTTCTGGATTATGATAATTTTCGTACAGCCTTTAATACCCTCCGAGAGGAAGTTTTCCGCTTGCATAAGGCAGGAAAGGTAGATATTGCACCGCACCTAACACAGCAGATTGATCAGGCAATTACTCATGGACTTGATAATGTAGGACTTTATCATTCCAAAAGGCCTCTGCTAAAAAACAAAGAAGGAAACATTATCACTCATGACCTGAATACTTTGTTCTATTACCACAACCGCATGGAAGGCTACGGCCTGGAGCGTTTTTTTAAGCCACAAAACCAAAAATCACAAATTTCAGAAAAATGAACAAGCCATATATAGGCGTAGTAGGCGCGGGCAGCTTTGGGACGGTAATCGCCAACATATTGGCAGAGAACAACCCGGTGCTCTTGTATGCCCGCAGAAGCGAAGTCGTTGATGAAATGCTAAGCCTAAGAAAAAGAGGAGAGTATAAGCTGCATCACAACATACAACCTACCAATGATCTAAAACAAGTGGCGGAGCAGTGCCAGGTAATTTTTCCTATTGTATCGTCTGCCGGCTTTCGTGCCTCTATCGCTGACCTTTCTCCCTTTCTTAAGCCTTACCACATACTCATTCACGGCACTAAAGGGCTGGATATAGACTATAAGTCTTCGCAAGCTCTTAATCGTGAAAATGTAAGAACGATGAGTGAGGTAATCAAAGAAGAAAGTGTAGTGGTAAGAGTAGGCTGCCTGGCAGGGCCAAACCTGGCAAAAGAGCTGGCGGAAGAACAACCCGGTGCTACTGTAGTTGCCAGCCACTTTGATGAAGTGATAGAAATCGGACAAAAGCTTTTACGTAACCCTCGCTTTCAGGTCTATGGTAATAACGACCTTATAGGTATTGAGCTTTGTGGTATCCTTAAAAATATAATAGCGATTGCTTCGGGGGCGCTAAGCGGACTGGGGCTGGGTGAAAACTCCAGGGCTTTACTTATCAGTAGGGGTATAGTAGAAATGATCTACTTGGGCAAGGCCTTGGGAGGAAACATAGAAGCCTTTATAGGGCTGGCCGGAGTTGGCGATTTGGTAGCCACCTGTTTTAGTAAACATAGCCGCAACTATACGGTCGGGTATCGCCTGGCACAGGGCGAAACGCTTACAGAGATTATGGAAACTATGGAGGAGTTGGCTGAAGGCGTAAATACCACAAAAATTGTAAAGCAACTGGCAGACTACTATCAGGTAGGGGCTCCTATCACCCGAATGTTGTACAAAATACTATTTGAAGACCTGGCAGTAGAAAAAGCTCTGGACAGCCTAATGAAGATCCCTTTTACCGAAGATGTGGGTTTTATGTAAAAAAAAGTCCAGGCAATAACTCACCCGGACTCAATCATATATTAACAGAGGTTGAAATTATTTTTGGTACTCGTGCATATCTACCAGGCGTACTTCTACCCTTCTGCTCTCTTCCGGGCTTGACTTTTTGCTGGCAGTAGCTCCATATCCTTTGGCTACAATTCTTCTTCTAACCACTCCTCTTTGGTTAAAGAAATTGAGCACATCTATCGCCCTTTGGTTAGAGAGCTTGCGGTTTGTCTCTTCGTCTCCTTCAGGAGAAGCATAACCTGAGATCTCTACACCTAACTCTGGATGCTTGTTTAGTGCAGCAATTACCGTATTTAGCTGCTGCTTATCTTTATCTGTTACCTTACTTTCTCCTACGCCAAAGTAAATTTTATATACACCTTCAAGTAGCTGCTTATCATAATTAGATTTTACTACTTCTTTGTTCTTCTGCTTAATCGCCTCTTCGGTTACATAAAAAGTAGGGAGTGAATAAATCGTTTCATTACCCACTTTTTTGGCAATCAGGTCATCTTCACCCGTTTCATCATAGTAATAGGCTACTCCTGCTGATTCTATCTTTTCGTTATCTATTTCATTAAAGTCTACTTCATCAATAGGATTAGTAGTATACATAAGATCCAAAAGGTATTCAAAAGCAGCAGTATCCGTAGCAGCGATGATAGACTCCATCATATCGTACAAGTCAAGACTATCATTTTTAACCAACATAGCTTCATTTGCCTGTCGCACTGTATTGCTCGTCTTACCATGCACATCGTAGAAAGCGTTTTTAACGGTTACCTCCTGCCCTACAATGACGTCAAACTGCTTAATAGGTTTTAGGTGAATCTCCTGATACAACTCATAGAAATACGTTTGATTAGGAATATTCACGTTTACGGTATAGGGTAAGTAGCCTTCAGACTCAATAATAAGATCATAGTTACGGCCCGGAGGCAGTATGATCAGGTAATTACCAGTTTCTTTATCAGGGTTATATACATAATCTATCTTCTGGTTGCCTTCCACATCTACTACTTTAATCTGTGTGGGAACAGCTACTGGCTTCTCTCCAGCTAATATTCTACCTTTAATCAACGTCAAAGGAATATTGGCTTCGCTATCCGGCATTTCAAAATGGTAGATATCCTGTCCACCTTTTCCTCCTTTTCTTTCAGAAGAGAAATACCCGACTTTACCATTAGCAGTTAAGGTAAAGTAATTGTCATTGGTTGGCGTATTAATGGGATACCCCAGGTTTTCTGGCTTTTCCCACTTATTTCCGATGATATAACTCTTGAAAATATCGGTACCCCCCATAGTATTATGCCCATCCGATGTAAAAAACAATGTTTTACTGTCCGGGTGGATGAAAGGCGCATCTTCATTATTAGGGGTATTAATAGTTTCTCCCAGATTAACAGCTTTGCCCCAACTACCATCAGACTGACGCTCAGACTTGTAGATGTCCATACCACCATAGCCATCGGGGCGATTGCTGGCAAAGTAAAGTGTTTTGCCATCCGGTGTAATACTTGCTGCTGTCTCTAAAAAGCGAGAGTTTACACGACTACCAATATCTATGGGTGAACTCCAGCCTTTACCATCTTTACTAATGGAATAGATACTTCCGGTATTGTTTTCACCACCTACAAATATCATCATCTCCTGTCCGTCCGCAGAAATACCTGCGGTACCCACATTGTATTTAGTGTTTACTTCCAGCACTTCTGGGGTAGACCAGCTATTGCCTTGTTTATAGGCCGTAAAGATACGTTCAACAATTTTCCCTCTCTCTTCGCGTACGGCAGTATAGGCAAGCATGCTTTCATCTGCAGTTACCAAAGGATTGTACTCTGTATATTCTGAGTTGATATCTTCAAAACTACGGATGATAATTCCTTTATTCTCATTGATCAGGAAAAGTGCATTTTTGCATATCTTAAGCTGTTGATTTACTTCAGCTAATTCCTTTTTGTCTCCTGCTACTGACTTCTTGTATTTTTCGTAATGAGAAATTGCCTTTTCTATCTGAATATCTTTATGGTACATCTGCCCCAGATAATAGTGTATTTTTTCAGGGATTTCGCTTCCTGATTTACGGCTAAATGCACTTTCCAGATAAGGTAAGCCCTTGTACTGCTCATTCAATTGAGGGGCATAAGTATAACATACACCCAGGCGATAGTATACCATAGGGTCATTTACTCCGTTATCCACTGCCTGCTGGTATAGCGGCAGTGCTGCTTCGTAGTTTTTGGCAAGTTCGAAGAACTTGTTGGCCCGATCTACCAAAGCACCATCTGACCCTTGTGCCTGTACATAAGGAGTTAAGCACGTAATACTCCACACACATAGCAACAAAACACAGATTTTATGGTAACTCCAGGCCTTTTTTCTACCTTCTGTTTTTGCAAACAGACTGCTAATTCCAGATTTTACTTTGAGGTAATACACTTCTTTCATGTGCGACGGTTAATAAATTTAACTGTTTTTGTGCCTTAACAGACACATTTAACACTGACGAAAGCTAGATATTTTACCTGCCTAACTAAAACGGAAATACTTTCAAACCTGCAATGTGTAAGATTTGCAGATCAATGCAGTCCTAATTATATGTTTAACTTATGCTGTAGTATATTTTTTTATAGCGTTTAGGCGGGCTAGTAAAGGAGGGTGAGAATAATGAACAAACACATACCACGAATGAGGCAGCAGGTTGCTCATGTTATGTACAGACAACTTTTTTAGTGCCGCAGCCAAAGCAGTTGACTGATAAGTACTGGCGGCATAAGCGTCAGCTTCATACTCATTTTTTCTACTCCAGATATTCATGAGCAGACCAGTAACTGTACTAATTGGAGAGAACAAAATTCCGAAAGCTATCAAATTGATATGTACCGAAAGGCTATTGCCTCCCAGCGCATAAGATAAATTTTGGTTAAAGACCAATAATGACAAAATATAGAGAGTAAAGCCTATTTGAAGTATAGAGAAAAGCATACCTGTGAGTATGTGCTTCTTTTTGTAATGTCCTACCTCATGAGCAATTATGGCAACCAGCTCTTCCACACTATGATTTTCTATCAGAGTATCGTATAACACGACTTTTTTCTGCTTTCCTATACCTGAAAAAAAGGCATTGGACTTAGTGGAGCGCTTAGAACCGTCAATCACAAATACATTTTTGATTGGAAAATTGACCTTTCTCCCATATTCTTCTATAGCTGAACGCAGTTCTCCTTCTTCCAAAGGCCTTAGTTTATTAAATATCGGCACAAATATAGTTGTGTAAAACATATTAAGCACTAACATGACCACGGCAGCCACTGCCCAGAAGTATAGCCAGAAATTCTGACCGATATTAATAAGAAGAAACAAAAAAATGTAAGCTAAAACTCCACCCAGAAGGGCCGTCAATACGTACCCTTTGAGTTTATCCAGGCAGAATGTTTGAAGGTTCATTTTGTTAAACCCAAACTTTTCTTCTATAACAAAGGTGGCATATAACTGAAAAGGAATCGTAATTAAATCTGAGGCAATGTATAATATCCCAAAATATGCCAAAGCTCTCCACAACTGATCAGACACATAGGCTTGCAATTGAATATCTAACCATCCAAAGAAACCACTGGCTAACAACACCATTGATAACACAAAACTAAAGCTTGAGCTGAGCATTGAAAAACGCTCGTTAGCCCGCTGATAATCTAGGGACTGCTGATATTTATCCGCATCATATATACCCTGAAGGGCTTCAGGTAAACTATGTTTTTTGTTTTTACGATTGAGCGCGCTTAAAAATTGCTCTAACACAAAGTCGAGCACTACTATCAGCAGGATAATATATAGAAGAGTAGAAGCTTGCATAGAGAATATCAAAACACAAGCTTAGAAATTTTTTGTGAAAAGGAAAATGAAGAGCCAGGGATAATTGCTTTTAGAAGCGCGGACAAGGCAGGCTCATAATGCTTCTTGGCGGTTTACTCGGATCGCGAAGCGAAAAGTGGTATACCAAAGAAATTTCATGGGCACCTCCGCTCTGAATCCCTAAACCAGAAATGGTGTAGTCAAAGCTGTAGCCGATATTAATATCACCAACCATTAAACCCACTAGCGCAATTACTGATTCATTATTTGGAAATTCGTCTAACTGCCGAACTGGTAGTCCTCTGTACCACATACCAAATACAATAGGCTCATAAGTCAGATACATACCCAGATCTAACTGGTCAAAGTTACCTTGCTTTTTATACTGAAAAGTAGGTGTTAAGCTACGCTCAAGTCCTTTATCATTAAATCCATACCTACGAAAACCTGCTGGTAATAGTATGCGATATCCCCCATGAAAAGTGCTTTTCATCTGTAAGCGGCTTTCTTCACCTACCAGAGACTGATTAGGTGTATTTACATGATGAGCAGCATAACCAAAGTAGAAATTCTCACTAAAAATTAGCCCCCCCAGTGATAAATCCACAAAAAACTTACTTGTGCCAGTATTAAATTGTTCTGCAGATACATCTGAAATTACACCGGTTTCATCAAGCTGATCACCAAAAACAAGCTTGTCAAAATTGATATCTCGATTATAAAAGGCGACCTGTGCCCCAGGGCGGAAAGTAAGCCATTCGTTAATTCTAAGCTGATAAGCATACTGCAAACCCAAGCTAATAGACTGTAAACCAGCCAAGCCCTCGCGATCTCCGTTAAGAATAACGCCTACTCCACTATTATAATCCTCAAAAAAGTGGTCAAAATAAACAGAAGCAGTAGTAAAGTTAGCTTGTAAAGAAGGCCACTGGCTTCTGAAATTTAGGCCTACTCTGCTCAATTCGGTAGAACCTGCAAAGGCAGGATTCAGATATAGAGGAGCCGCATAATACTGTGAAAATTGCGGATCTTGAGCATATAAATGGCTAATATTAATAGTAATAAGGCCAAAAACAACGAGCAGCTTCGTAACAATCTTTTGCATCCAAACCTATTAGTTTACAGCGAATCGCTTTTTGTATAAGCGTTGAAAATTAGTAATTATTGTGAGAAAAGCCTCAATTAATCTCCTAAACCCTTGCTGTCAAAGATAGTTTTTGCTTATACATACTATTAAGAGTAAGCCTTAAATAAATTACAGGTATTGGAATTCTATGTTTTTGCAATAAAAGGATAAACATCAGGCACAAAAAAGGTTAGTCATTAAGAAGTATAAATACGTAAACTCAAGAAGTGAAGAACTACGCTTATTATTTTAAAGCGCCTAAAATGCTTACATAGCACATGAAAGCCCTGGTTTTTTCGTTATCATGCATACACGTAACTTTAGCATATATTATTAAGATAAAGGCAAAATGTTGAACAGATTCATCCTGATTGGAGCAAGTTTTTGCTGCCTTTTTTGCTGGTTAAGCTTGCTTTCTCCTACAGTTTATGCCCAGGGAAGAACGGATAATAACTGGATTTTCGGTAGTACCGGCCAGGGTATCCGTTTTAACTTCTCTGACGACTCACTGGCAAGCGACCCACAAAACAGCCAGGTGCTGGGACAAGGTAGTAGCGCGGTAGCCACAGATCCGCAGAGCGGAGAAATTCTCTTTTACACTGATGGTAGTATTGTCTATGATGCTCAGGGCAACACCTTTAATATCACCAATGGTGATCCCAATGGTGAGCAGCATGTCGTCATTTCTCCTATTCCTGGAAGTACAGATGAATTCTATCTTTTTTACAGGGATACTAATGGAGACCTTCAGTCATATACTGTTACTGTAAATACCAGCAGTGGCGGCTACCCAGCAATAAGCTCATTTAACGGTCCTAATGCTGTAAGTGGTTTCACCGATGCCGAAGCAGTTGCCCTTATTCCTAACCCCAATGGCGATAGTTACTGGCTAGTTTCTAAAATAGATGGCACCTCTACCTATCAGTATGCTGAAGTTACAAATGCAGGGGTAGGGCCTATACAAAACTATCAGGCTGGAGCGGATGGAGCCAGCAATATAGGTAACAGCACAGGTCTGGATTTTAATGCTGCCACTAATCAGCTGGCAGTAGCTGGTCAGAACGGATTTCATGTTCTAAGTTTTGATCCTCAAAGCGGCACTTTTGGGTATATCAATAGTGGCAATACTGCCGCTTACGATGTGGCTTGGTCAGGTGATGGCAGCAAACTTTACATCTCCGATGGAGCAGGAGGAAATATTTATCAATATAACCTGGACAATACGCCTCCAAGCTTAACATCTTTACGTAACGCGATTGGCCTGGGAGGAAGTTCTATAAACGGTCTACAGAGAGGGCCTGATGGAAGCATTTACTTTCTTTATGATCAGGGAGGGCAGTCTTTAGTAGGCAGTATTAATGATGCAGACAGTGTGTTCAATTTGCTTTCATATGATTTAGCTTTGTTGGACGGCACCGATTTTGGGGGCAGGCGCTTCTCTGAAACTGCTCCGGCAGCCACTCCTGATTATAGCTTTAACGTTAACCAGGTAGGCCAATGCGCTAACAATCCGGTACAGCTGATACCTCAGTTCCAGGATCCTAATATTCCCGAACCCGACAGCATAGTTTGGAATATAGATGGGCAAAACTTTAGTGGCATCTCTCCTACTTTTACTCCAGAGCAGGCAGCCTCATATACCGCTACCGCTTTTTGGGGAGACACATCTATTACAGTGTCTGGAGGAGCAAATGTTCAGCAATTTGACCTACAGATACCGCTGGTACAGGATACTACCATCTGCCCGGGAGAGCCTACTCCCTTAAGTGCAGAACCTCAAAGTGGAGGCGGACAAGGCGGAGGCACGGGAGGTGGAACTGGTGGAGGAAGTTATCAATACTACTGGAGTACAGGTGAAACCACCTCAGAAATAGAAATAGATGAAGCAGGTGTATACTGGGTGCTTGTCACCGACGCCTCTGGCTGCACTGCTTATGCAGAGTCTAACGTAAAAGAGTACCAGATAGAGAATCAAACTTATAACGTGTGGTATTTTGGTAATGGTGCGGGCATAGACTTTAATACGCTTTATGATAGAGATAACCCTGATGAAGGCGGAGAAATTACGCCTATTGGAGATGGAGCCCAGACCGCTCCCGAAGGCGTAGCAGCAGTATCAGACGGTAATGGGGATATACTTTTTTACACCGACGGTCAAACTGTATTTTTTAAAGACCGAACTACCGGAGACCATATAACCTTGCCCGATGCCAACGGCCAGCCGGTGCAAATAGGAAGCAAAGAGTCTAGTACCGTAGGCATGGTACAGGTGCCAGGGGCAGACGGAATGTATTACGTTTTTACGGCTACCCCCGTAGAAAGTGGTGCTTACGAACTTAATTATGCTATTGTTGACCTCAAGCAACAAGCAGTAATTTCTGCTAATAACCTTTTATTTAGCAAAAGCACAGAGCGTATAACTATATATGGTGGTAATGGAGGAAATGCCACATTGGTAGCACACGAATATGGTAATAATACTTTCCGTGCTTACCCTATTACTGAACAGGGTATTGGCTCTCCTGTGCTCTCTTCTGTAGGCTCAGTACATGACCTGGGCGAGCCCGATGAAGCCAGAGGGTATATGAAAATTGGTGGCGACTCTAGTGGCACTGTATTGGCTGTTGCCTTACCCGATCGTGTGGAGCTTTTCAATTTCGACACCCAGACATTAGAGCTAAGCGATCCGGTTACTGTAGATTTTAGTGGACAAAACGCCCAGCCTTACGGTATAGAGTTTTTTACAGATACTTTAGATAACACTGTATTGCTGGTATCTACAGACAATGGCCTTTTTACTACCAATATTGAACGTCCGGTTACAGAAGGTTCCATTACGATTACTCGTGACCCTGACTTTTCCGGAAACTACGGCGCTATACAAAGAGGTCCTGATGGACAACTTTATCTGGCACAGGAGGGGGCTTCCTCTTTGCTGGCCGTAAACGTAGATCCTAATACCGGAGATGTAAGCGAAGTTAATTCTGTAGAGCTCCCTAATGGAGCTACCAGTGGCTTAGGTTTACCAGACTATGTAGACTTTGGAGGCAACTCTTTCCCCGAGCCAAATATTACGGTAGACAATGCCTGTGTGGGCAACGAAATCAATTTCTCTGCACAGGGCCGAGATAATGTAATAGAGACTTATAGCTGGGAGCTTCGCAGAAGCGATGGTATTACAATAGGCCTCCCCGATTCTGTCAGATCATTACAGAGTTTTACATTTACTCTGGATAGTGTAGGCACTTATGAAGCCAGAGTTACCCTCTCTAACCCCTGCGACGCAGATACTGTTCTTATCCAGAGCTTTGATGTGGGGCAGTCAGCGGAGGTTACTTTACCAGAAAGTGTTAACCTATGTAATGGTGGAGTAGAGGTTAGTGCTATAGACCCAGGTACGCCTGATATTGCTAACTACACCTTTAGCTGGGTACAGGTAGGCCAGGTGGGTGGTGGCAATCTACCAGACCAGAATACCATTACCATTACTGAAGGCGGTGAGTACACTGTTACGGTTACCAATGTAGATGGCTGCGAAAGCGAAGGTTTTGTATTTGTGGTTGATACCAGGCCAGAGATTAACTTACCAGAAGACTTTACCCTCTGCCAAAATGAAACCAGAGAACTTGATGTAGAAATCCCTAGCCCTGGTGACCCCGGCTATGAGTGGATTGTCTTAGATGCAAATGATCAAACCGTAGCAACCAGCAATGAACCGGTTATTGAGGTAAGTGAATTAACACCTAACCCCGGTGTGTTCCGCTACACAGTTACTGTTACGGATGATGCTCCCGAAGCCTGCTTTATCCAGGATACTGTAGTAGTAACTATTGAACAAGCGCCCGTAGTTAGCGCTACAGCCCAACCTACTTCTAACTGTGGGGTAGATGACGGGGCTATTACATTGGACTTGAACGGAGCAGATCCTTCCACGCTTACTTTTAGCTGGACTAACTCAAGTGGCTCCGTAGTAAGTACTGTACAAAACCCTTCTAATCTGCCTGCAGGGGCCTATATCGTAAATGTAACCAATAGCCAGGGGTGTGTGGCCAATGCTAGTGCCGCCGTGGAAGATCAGGGTGCAGATTTCAATATTGATAATGTAAGTACCATTGATTCCGGCTGCGATGACAACAGCGGCATCATTACCGTAACTATTGATGACCAAAATACGCCAGCAGTATTTCCTGTTAGCTGGACTTTATCGGGCAATGGAGTAAACCGTAGTGGCTCTGCCCCTGCTACTTCTCGTGATGCCTCTGGTTTTACCCCTATTGATATTCCAGGGCTATCTGCTGGCTTCTACAATGTAGAAATCAGAAGTGCAGGAAACTGCTTACAAGCCAGAACAGATATAGAGGTTCCGGTAAATGAAGATTCAGTAGAATTTGACCTTGTAGAAAGCCCGATAAGTGTATGCGGTCCTACGGCTACTATCCGGGTAGATTACAACCCTACCGGAGGTGAGGTATGGCAATTCAGATGGTTCCGTCCAAATGGTACTGAAATACCTACTTCTGATAATCAAAGATCATCGCTTAATTTAAATAGTGGAAACTTCCAGTCTGGCGTTTATATGGTAGAAGTAACTAACCTGAACCGCCCAGATTTATGCCCTGGTACCCAGGAGGTAAGAGTTACTTTTGGTGATCCTTTTGATTTTGATATTGTGGAAGTAGAGCCCGATAATAGTTGCCAGACCGGAGAAAAGCAGTTAACGGTCAACTTTATACCAGAGAGTGCAGCTAGCCGCGATCTTATCTATAACTGGACACTTAATGGACAAAGTGTAGGTGCTTTACAAACTATCACAGTTAGAGAAAGCGGGAGCTACAACCTGAGCATCAGAGAGCGAAATAACTCTGCCTGTATTTTCAATGACGAACTACCCGTACAGGTAAGTCAGCCTATCTCTGTGAATATATTGTATGGAAATGCTTGTGCAGATGGCTCTTCTATCCCTCTTTTCGCCTCAGTAAGCACTGAAGGTACTGATAGCCTGACCTACCGTTGGTATCGTCCGGATGGCACACGCATACAAGCCAGTAACCCCGGTCCTGCCGGTGCAGGTGACTCTTTGCAGGTACTTGCAGACATGCCGGAAGGAGAATACAGAGTGGAAGTTGAAACTTCAGGAGGCTGCTTTGCGGAAGCCACTGCCAGCATAATGCGCAACCCCTTGCCAGATGCTGAACTAGGTCCTAGTCAGATCATTTGCACTCAAGACCCTGATCCGGCAATCAGCAGCGTAGTACTTGAAGTGGGCTTTGCGCCAGAGATATACTGGACTACCCCTAAAGGAGATTTTGTAAATACTAACAATGTAATTGCTGATGTGGGCGGTACATATATTGTAGAAATGATTAATGAGTTTGGGTGTAGTAGTATAGACTCAATTGAAATTGTTGACGACTGCCGTCCGAGAATTGTGGCACCTAATGCCTTCCGTCCGGATGGGGTTAATAACACTTTCTTTGTTTATCCTAAATATGTATCTGCGGAAGATTTTGATATCAAGATCTTTAACCGATGGGGAGAACTGGTATTTCAATCCAGCGACCCTAATTTCCGTTGGGATGGTACTTATAATGGAAAGGAAGCTCCTCTGGGCACCTATCCATACGTCATTCAGTACAAATCATCTACTAATGAAACCGGAGAACTATTAGAGCAAAGAGGAGGCATTACAATTGTGAGGTAAGCAAAACTAATGTCAATAAAAGAAAGCCGCTTTGGGATAAAGTATTATTCTAAAGCGGCTTTTTCTTTTTAAAGCGAACAATAATCATAAAAAAAAGCAGGTACAGTAACACCCCCAGCAAAACTGATACTATTGCCCAGGCCCCTAAAGCCCCTATAATAGAGTACCATATCTGATTCATATAACTGAGGGGAGCCAACTGAATATTTTCCACAATTTTTTCAGGCGCTATCTCCAGCTTTCCAATACTAAAAAGCCATTCTCCTAAACGGATAAAGGGTACAAAAAGGATAATCTGTAATGGCATTGCTGCATACAAGACCGCTATTGCTAAAGGAATATTAAGGCGCCACCAGGCGGCAATAGCAGCACAGACAGCTGTGATAAACCCGAATACAGGAATAATACCCAATACCACACCTAAGCTAATGGTAAGTGCCAATTTTTGCGCAGACATACCCTGACGTAAAAGCTTACGCAACAGTACCACAGCACGGCTTTGCTTTATTTTATCCAATATTCTCATCATCGTATTTGCTCTACCGCACAAAGAAGCAAATTATTTTTATGACTATGGTAAAGTAAAAAATTCAGCTTTAGTGTAAGTATTGTTTTCTTCGGCACTTACAATTATGTTTATATGCTAAACCAATAACGGCAAAGGTTTTTTCAGGGCTATGCCCTAATAAACCAGAACATTAATTTTCCGTTAAGGTTTTTGGACTATGGTAGACCTTTGTACTAACTCCAAGGTTCTCCAATAACATTGAACTTTTATTAAATATTCATCTTCACTGATTCATGATTAGTATCATTTCCCCCTCCAAAACTCAGGACTTTGCTGATGACAGTCTGGATATAAAAAAAATTAAACATACCGAACCCGCACTACTAGATGAGTCTGGGATACTGGTAAAAGAGCTTCGGAAAAAATCTGTTGCCGATATTGAAAGCCTGATGTCTGTAAGCGAAAATATTGCTACCCTTAATCATGAGCGCTTTCAGCAGTTTTCTACTCCTTTTACTACCGACAATGCACGCCAGGCACTACTGGCTTTTAAAGGTGATGTATATACAGGTATAGCCATACAAGAGTACAAAAAGGCAGATTTTGACTATGCACAGAATCACCTTTGCATACTCTCTGGCCTGTACGGTTTACTTCGCCCTCTGGACCTAATACAGCCTTACCGTCTGGAGATGAAAACCAAGCTAACTAATCCTAAAGGTAAAGATCTATACCAGTTTTGGGATACTAAAATTACAGAAGCACTAAACGAACGACTTAAGGGGCATCAGAGCAAGGTATTGATTAATCTGGCTTCTAATGAGTACTTTAAAGCCATAAAAACTGCTCAGCTTGATGCAGATATCATTACCCCTACTTTTAAAGAAAATAAAGACGGAAAATATAAGACCATCGCCATTTTTGCCAAAAAAGCAAGAGGCTTAATGGCCAACTACATTGTAAAAGAACGGATTGACAAACCCGAAAAGCTGAAAACATTTAACCTAGAAGGGTATGAGTATAGCGAAAACCTTTCGTCGGCAAAAGAATGGGTATTTGTTCGGTAACTCATCTTTTTAACTAAACTTTTAAAGCCCGTGATACAGGGCTTTTTTCATATACTTTTCATCTCGCTTTCGTTTAGTAAGTATAACCCAAGCCTATGTCCTATTTTGATAAACTTTTTGATAAACTCTTTCCCCAAAAAAACGCGGAAAAAGCAGCAGATGTACATGAGGTACTCAAAAGAAGCGCTCAAAGCCAGCAGCAATATAAGAAGTGGAAGAGTAGTGAAGAACGGAAAATACTTATTACCGAGATTGCGCAGGCTTACTATTACAAAAAGACTAATATAACTTCAGAAGTAGAAGTACATATCTTTAATACGGCTTATGCCAACGGTTTTGCCATCACTTATCACGAAAAAATAGGAGATAAAACATTTCAGCACCTGGCAGACTACTTTAAAGATAAGGTCTTAGATATGGGTTATCGGCTGGTAAATGCAGATCGCCGAATTCTTGACCGGGAAACTTATGTAGAAACTATTGAAAAGTTTTATTTAAAACCTCCACTTACTACTGAAGAGCTAAACCAACAGGATACAAAGGCAAAGCAGTTGTTTGGCAATGTTGCTGTAGAGCAGGTTTTAATAGACAACAAACCTAGTTACCTCAAAGTACTGGCCAGTATCTACTCTGACCGGCAGTTTCAGGAAGCCGATAGCTACGATGATTTTATGACAGCACTATTCCATCAATGAAGCAGAATTTTTTGCTTTTCTTCAAAACCTTGTCCATTTACCTGTAAAATATACATGCCTGAGGCCAGTCCATTCGTATCTACTAGCCAGGCCTCACCTTCGCCATCAAAATAGGCATCCACTTCAAAAGCTTTGCCTGCTTCGTTAATTAGCCTGAATGTCTGCGGTAGCTGTTCTTCAGGAAGAACTACTGTTAACTGCCCTTGTGCAGGCACCGGATACAGATTGAAAACCAATGGCTCTTTTTCCTCTTCCTCTTCTTCCTGGCAGCCAAGCACTAACTTTTCGTTAACGCTTAGCCGTATCTCATCTAACATGGCATACAGATTGTCTCCGGGGCACTCTGTGGCACATCCGTTTCGGTGCCCGGCAATTACACCCAGATTAGAATTTGCCGGATGCGTATAACTGGCCAGTGGATCAAGATCATCTTTGTATAGTTTCCAGCTAATGAGCTGACTTAATGAAGCTACTGAAGTATCGGTAGGGACAGCGGTATTGTAATTTCCGAGCATACAAACACCCATTGTTCCAGAGTTTTGACCACAAAAGTGAGCGCCACGCACATCATCATTATCTCTTTGGTCGTCACTGAAGCTTCTTCCCTGAAAAATGGTTCCATCCTGTGCAATCAAATAATTATAGCCGATATCTGACCATCCTCGCTCCTGCGTATGAAAGAGATAAATATTTCGCACTGTATTAAGATAGTCGGTACTCGTATTGGAGCCCGCCGAATGGTGGACTATCACATGCTTAACACTAGTTTCTGCCCGATTATAAGAAGGCTCCGGAAGCCCCTCTCTCCATATAGAGGTACGTACTATAGGAGGCTGTGCACAGGCCTCATCGGCAGCAGTTTGTGTGGCTTTGTTAAAATTTTGTAGCTGAGCACGGGCACCCATTTTTCCTCGCTCAGCATTTACTAGCGTAAAATATACGTCGCCACTCAGTTCCGCTGTGTATAGGGTATAAGACGAGCGTGGCTGCTCAAAGATATGTAGCTGCGACTGCTTAAGAGCAGCCCCTTCCTCCTGGTGCTCATCTTCATGCAGGAAAAGTGTATCTTGCTGTATAACTAGGTAAGCTCCTTCCATCTGCACTGAGCTACCAACGCTCACAGCGATAGCGGTAAAACTAAAATCTGTATTAAGGGTGTAAGTAGTATTCTGCTCTACTACCGCTTGCTGCCGACTGTAAAACGGAGCATTTGCATCAGTTTGTCTGGCATTCAGTAGCTTAGTATTTTGTGCCCCTACCTGTGTAGAAAACATACAAAAGCATAATATTTGCAACATAGAAAGCCAAAAGCGGTTTAAAGCAACTGATACCATAGAGGACGAATAATTAGTTCGAAAAAGTTAGAAAGCTAAACTAAACAAACGTATTTAGATAAATAATATTCCAATACAATTTAAATTAAACACTATTACAATGATGATCAGTAAAGCATATTTCCTGATAGTTTTTTTCCTGATGAGTTGCCAGACTGTACCCTCTGCCAGCGTACCCGAAGCGGACGATAAACCTATACAGATTTTTAAGACTTCTTTACAGATCACAGTTCGCGATAACCTGGGAAATATTGTTGAAGGGGCTGAAGTTCAGATTTTTCTTAATAAAGAAGATTACCAGAAAGAAGCGAACCCTGTACAGGGAATTAAGTATACTGATGATAAAGGTCGTGTAAAATTTAGTGAGCTGGATACCCAGGAGTACTATATCAACGTTGAAAAAGGAGATATGAACAATTACGGTGCGGGTATCAAGACTGACCAACTCACCGAAAAAAGGAACAATAAAGTTACGATTATTATAGAATAATGATTTCACTAGAAGATATTGATAAGTACCGATTCAGGTACGAACTACAGGTCCGCTACTCTGATATGGACATGCTGGGGCATGCTAACAATGCCGTATACCTCACCTATCTGGAATTAGCACGCTTAGGTTATTTTAATGAAGTAATTCAGCAGGAATGGAAAGAGGTTGCACTGGTACTCGCTCATGCTAGTATGGATTATAAAATTCCAATTACTCCTGGCATCCGACCAGTTGTGCACATCCGTACTACAAAAATTGGCAACTCTAGTATACATCTAGAAAACATGATCACTGATCATGAAAATAAGACGCTTTACTATACTTCTAGTATGGTACTCGTAGCCATCAATACTAAAACTGGAAAATCTACACCTATTCCGGAATCTGAAAAAGAAAAAGTAATTGCGTATGAACCAGCACTGGAAGCTATACAGCAGTAAAATAATGATTTGGTTAGTAGTAATGGCCATTGGTATGGTGGCCTGTACTACTCCTGAGGCCCCTGATTTTGAAGGCGTAAAAAACTTCAAAATTGATGTACAGGGTTTGAGCAAAGCTAAAATTAATGGTGATGCTGTTTTTTTTAACCCTAACAAACAAAAAATTAAAATTAGGCAGGTAGATGTTAGTGTTTTTGTGGAAGGAGATAAGGTAAAAGATCTAAGTCAGGAGTTTGATATTACTGCTATGCCAAATAGTGAGTTTGTAATTCCTATAGATGTAACGCTTTCGCTTAGCGACCTTAATATGAACCTGCTTAGCACAGCTTTGAGTATGCTTAATGGCGCTGAGAAAAGAATACGCTATGAGGGACACGCCCGGGTAACAGTAAATGGCTTACCATTTCGGGTACCTTTTGAACATGAAGACAAAGTTAAAATTGAACCTTAACTAACTGTTCCAGTAAGCATCCATATAGGTTTCTTTCAGCTGTAGCCTGCGACCATCCCAGCTTTCCTGCTTAAGCAGAATGTTGGGATAATTGCTTCCAAACCAATACGTATTAGTTTTGTCATCATCTAGCTGCACCTCTACCTTCCATACTTCATCTACCTGGCTTAGGTCATACTTCGTATCCAGACTGAAAGCCGCATCTTTACTTACAGCAAAGTTAGCCTGGTAGATTTTTGGTTTTGTAGCTTTACTATTTACCTGCGATTCTGCTACTGCCTGCTTAAATTGCAATCCCTCCTGAAAATCCAGTGCTCTTAGCGCATGCGATAATTGATCTTCAAACATAATATTGCCGTCTATCATCATTTCGCCTATGCCTTGTCCGTCCCAATAGCTATTATAGCCAAACTTGTACTTACGCCCTTCCTCTAAAAAATACTTGGATGTGTTGCCACACCACTCTTGTGAGGTGTTGGTAAGCTTATACACCGTAGAGGGTTGCTCCCTTTTATAAAAAATACTGGTGAGGTAGTGATAAGGATAGTTATCTGTAGGGATGCGGCAAAATTTATTGACCTTCATCACATCAAAAAGGTCTTTGCGATCATAATCGTCTGTTTTTACTTTATATTTCTCGTTAAATGTCTCTTTTACGAGGATAAATACATACTCAAAATCACGAGCTTTGCCATACACCACTCGCTGGGCATCATATTTTGCCACTTCTGCTGTACCCTGCTCCCACCTAGCATCCATGGCCCATTGAGCATTAAAATGACTGGCGGCTTCTACCGGGCTTTTTGCCGAACTTCCGGTACAGGCATACAAGCCCGTCATGGCGGCCAGAAATAAGAGCAACATGCCTATATTCTCATCAACAACTCTTCTCATGATTGCAAGATTTGTATTAAGGTTTGTTCTACTACTTTTTGGTCCGATTGGCTATATAAAACTATACGTACATGCCGTAAAGAAGATAGTTTTTCTGCAGATTTCTGTATACTATTGAGCATAACCTCAGTGGCTGCGGCAAGTGGATATGCAAAAATTCCGGTAGATATAGCAGGAAAAGCTACTGACCTGATATGATGATTTTCCGCCAGCATGAGGGCATTCTCATAACAGTTGGCGAGCAATTGTGCTTCCGGCTTATCTCTTCCGTATACCGGTCCCAGGCAGTGAATTACCCATTGATTTGGTAGCCCAAATGCCTCTGTGATTACGGCTTCGCCTGGTGAAATAGGCGCCAGATGACGACAAGCCTTCTCAAGCTCTGGTCCAGCAGCACGATGTATGGCTCCAGCCACACCTCCACCACTTTTAAGCGCTGCGTTAGCAGCATTTACTACAGCTTCCATATCGGTTTGCCTGCTAATATCACCCTGAACAACCTCAAGCTTCAGATCAAAAAATTGCGCTTCCATAATTACTAATGAGATAATTTATTGACGTCGCATTGTGTGTAGGTCCTCCTCCCGGTCTACATCGCTTAGTTCCGGAAGTATAAAGCAGCTCAGCTTATGCTGCCTGGCCGTATCTATTGTCTGTTCCAGTACTTTGTCTGTACTCCAGGCTTTGTCCTGAAAAAGCGCAGCATGTAGCTTGTTCATACCTAACAGGTAATAGCCCCCATCAGTAGAGGGGCCTATCACTACATCCTGCGTCTCCAGTGCTGCGAAAGCCTGTTCAACAATCTCGGTGCTAAGCTGATAGCAATCACTACCAATTATACATACTTTCTGATAACCGGCTTCAAACCTCTCGGCAAAAGCCTGCTTCATACGCTCGCCTAGTGTTCCTTCTACCTGCAATGCTTTTAAAAAATAGGCTTCGTTCCAAAGATCGTGATGCACTATTTCTGGCGTATAGTACACCACTTTTTCTTGCGGCAGCACATGTGTAATCGCAAAAGTTCTTTCCAGCAACTGCTGGTAAACTTCCAGAGCTTTCTCATCACCTACTGTAGCGGCGAGTCTGGTTTTTACTTTACCTATTTCAGGCTTTTTAACAAAAATTATAAGCGATGCATCAGTCATTTGTTATGGGATATCCTTTAGCTTTCCAGTTACGGATACCACCCTCCAGGTTTCGTACATTTTGGTAACCAGCCTCCAAAAGCTGCATACCAACCCTATTGCTACGCCCGCCTGAGAGGCAGTACACAATAATTTCTTTGTCTTTGGGAATATCTGCCAGTTGGGATAAGCGAAAAGTCTCAAAGTTGACAAAGCGGGCATTTTTTATATGACCAGTTCTGTATTCTTCCGGTGAGCGTGTATCCAGTAGTACAAATTTTTCGTCTTCCTCGTCTAAGAGCATGTCCAAATCTGCCGCACTTAATAGAGGTACTTTGTCAACCTGCTGATCAGGGTTTTGTTTCTGAGGCTTAACCATACTTAGCAAAAGTGTTACGGCCAGGCCCACCGCTATAGAACCGCTAAATAAAATATTTTTTCTACTCATTATTTCTATCCGTTTTACTCTACCAGTTTTACTAATGCTACCCAATCTTCGTTTTCTGCTGCGGGAGGTGTGCCAAGAGTTACTTTACCCGGACCACTTACCTCAGTTTTAGAACCTTCTTGCAACTCTCCTCCGCTTTTGGGGTTATACCACTTTATGGTATAGTTTTTTTCAGTTTTTCCTAAATCTAGCTGTGTTTTTTCACCTTTTGGCAGGTAAACCGCATATATTACTCCTGGCTCGGCAAAGCAGTAGGCACGATCGGAGTCCAGCAATTCATCCGCCCCATGCATATTCCAGAAGGGTAGGTAATCATTAAAAAAACGTAGTGCATGTGCAGTCTGCTCCCATACATTGTTGCGGGTACGGAAGGTTTCCGCATTGAGGTCATCATTAGGGAAACGGTAGCCAAAGTACCATTCTACACCTCCGCCCCCGGCCATTAAGTTGCCCCACAGCACTTCGTAGCGTACAGTATCGTGCTCAGGGTCAATATTGTCGGGCAGTACACCGTGGTAGTGCGGACCAATCTCATCCAGGTTTACCACCCACTGTTTGCCGGCTACCGCCGAGCTATCTATCCAGTGTTTGGTTTCGCTATGTACGTCACTTGGCGGGTTAATTTGTAAGGAAGGACCATCCAGTGACTGAAAGCCCAGTAATGAATCTAATACCTGATACCGATACTTACGACTGGCATGCGTATGTATTGCTAAAAAATTGTTATACGGATCGGTTTGCTTAATATAGGCAATCATGTCTTTTCTTTGAGCATCATTCTGTGCTTCTGGGGTAAAATTGGCGTAGCCGTTTTCTTCACCCATATTCCAGGTAATGGCTAAGTGGTGGGCAAACCTGGCAATCAGCTCACGATAATAAAGTTTACGCTCAGGTCCGGTTTCTCCACCATCCAGCAGCAGCTCATTTTCGGTCTCCTGCAAAACAAAGTGCAGCATAATTCCCAAACTATCGGCATGGCTGAATACCTTCTCCCACTGGGCTAGCTTACTGCAATCAAAGCGAAAACGCTCCTCATAACTGGTATAAGGCCAAACATCTTTACCATCGCCCCCAATGTTCATGGTAAGAAAGTAGATGGAGTTCATTTCTTTTTCGGCAAGGTAATTTAGTGCGCCTATCAGCCCTTTACCTTTACCCTCACCCCAGCTAGGGTCGCCTTCTTTCCAGTCTTCTACATGAGGCATGTAGCGGTGCAGATTCTTATCTGCTGCTGCTTCGCCTTCTCTCTGCTCTTCGTCAGCGCCAAAGTAAGTGCCGTCAAAATCCTCAAAACCCAGTAAATTTTCGGGGCTGTCTGTTCCTCCTTTAAGAAAATACTTCTGGCTTTCTGCAAACCTCAGGTATCTTTCTCCTATATACTTCAGGCGTCCCTGCGCTCGCAGATCTTTTCCGTTTTTATCGGAAGGAACTACTTCAAACCGTCCTTCTTCTCCATCAAAAGCAAGAGCCTCTCCGGCAGCAGAGTCATCGCTAACCGCAATGCTATCTCCCTTACGAAAAGACACCTTGTACTGCCAAATACCTGCTTCGTCAGGGGAGAAATTAACCTGCCAGATATTACCACTATCAGCGCTACTTTCTGCCGCATTGCCATCAGCAGCATAATAACCTGGTATGGTATAGCTACGGTCTTCGTGCTGAAAAGTCACTTCTAGACGGTAGTTTAAAAATGGATTGTCATTGGCACTCTCGCTGGTCTGAGGGCCTTCAAAATTTAGTGTCATTTTATGCCATTTTTTGTATACCGGAAGCTTTTCGCGCCCTTCAGTATCGCTTTGGCATGCCCCAAACACAAGAAGAACACTTAGAAATAGTGGTAAGAAGGTAGTTTGCAGATTGTTCATGTTGATGAAAATTATTCAAGTAATAGCGAAAAAATAGATATTTTTCTCTTCAAGTAGTGGCTTTTCATGCAAAAATATCATTTCTGCGCATGTATGGCAGTAGGGAATTATCTATATTGCCACTTCTAAACAATATCAGTAATGTAATAAGGTACCGACAATACTGATTCTTTTTGACAATAACTTTTTGCGGACCTTATTCTCCTAGCCTCAACGGGCCTTATTGTTAGTCAACTATTGGCAATCGTTAAAATAAATTATAGCATGAAAGAAACTTTTAAACCTGGTGTTTTATACGGCGAAGACCTAAAACGTTTTTACAGATACGCAAACCAGAAGGGATTTGCACTTCCTGCCGTAAACGTAACTGGCACCAATACTGTCAACGCTGTACTAGAAACTGCCCGTGAGGTCAACTCAGCAGTAATTATTCAGTTTTCTAATTCAGGTGCTGCTTTTTTCGCTGGCAAAGGCTTAAGTAATGAGGGACAGCAGGCATCTATCGCTGGTGCTATCTCTGGCGCTATGCACGTACATAATATGGCGGAAAAATACGGTGTAACAGTTATACTACACACCGACCATGCTGCAAAGAAATTATTACCCTGGATAGATGGCTTGCTGGATGCTGGCGAAAAATACTACAAGGAGCACGGCAGACCTTTGTTCAGCTCTCATATGCTAGACCTTTCTGAAGAATCGTTAGACGATAACGTAGCTATCAGTAAGCAGTACTACCATCGTATGAACCAGATTGGTATGTCTATAGAAATAGAGCTTGGTGTTACTGGGGGTGAAGAAGACGGAGTAGACAATACTGATGTAGATGCTTCCAAACTTTATACTCAGCCAGAAGAAGTAGCTTACGCTTACAAAGAGCTTTCTACTGTAGGAGATAACTTTACTATTGCCGCAGCATTTGGTAATGTACATGGAGTTTACAAGCCTGGTAATGTAAAGCTTACTCCTAAAATTCTTCATAACTCTCAGGAGCATATCCAGAAAGAATTTTCTACTGAGGAGAAGCCCGTAAACTTTGTGTTCCATGGTGGATCTGGTTCTACTCAGGCCGAAATCCGTGAGGCAATTTCTTACGGTACCATCAAAATGAATATTGATACTGACCTACAGTGGGCGTTCTGGGATGGAGTTAAAAATTATTACAAAGAGAAAGAAGCTTACCTACAGGCACAAATTGGAAATCCTGAAGGTGACGATTCTCCCAACAAAAAGTTCTACGATCCTCGCGTATGGTTACGCAAAGGAGAAGAGTCTATTGTTAAGCGTTTGAAGCAGGCATTTGACGACCTTAACGCTATTAACTCTATGGACTAAACAGCAGGGCTGTTACTATATAACTGAAGGCGCATATCTGTCATGGATGTGCGCTTTTTTTAATTGCCGTTCTTCTTCACCCCTCCTGCCAGTGCAATTCCGCACAACAGCTATCCCTCTGCATCTCAACAGTTTATAAGAAACTTTATAGATGTATCTATTTCTTTATACAGAAAATATTGATTAAATTATTACAAGGAAAAGTCTTGTTATATCTTAATTTTTTGCGTTATGAATCTTCACGATGAACTTATCCACGCAGACAAAAAACGCCAAATGCGTAACCAAAGCATTTGCTCCCTTGCAGAAATACAAGAGATGCTTCAGCAAGAAAGTAGACAGGAGCAACAGGCATTGCACCATCTGGGCCTAGCGGCAAATACCAAGGAAAGGAAAAGGCAACATTGGATTCAGCAGCTCAAACTAAACGAGCAGTATCAGGGAGGGGTGTTTCATGTAGAAGATGTACGCAAAGTTTGTATGCAGTATAATATGCGTATGCTTCCTAGCCGCCTGTACCGCGGACCTATAGACACTGAATTTGCGCCTAAAATAAAGAAGTTTCAGCAAAACTATCAACTAAGCGAAGAGGCACTTGCTGAGGACTTCTACATTATGGCTCCACCTAAAACTTTTGAGCTGGAAGAGCGGCAGCGCCCCATAGTAGATCTGGACCCAGTACTTTTATACAAACTGGACGATAGCTATTATAAGTTGGTACACCAATGGGGTAGTGAGCTTAACCCTTTACGCTACGTATCTTCCTGGAAAAAGCGTGACCTGAGTAATATGACTACTCACTGGTTTGTTATGAGCTTTATGGTAACGATGCTATTGCTGGGCTTCCTGGTAGATAGCCTGAGTAGTGCACTTACATTGGCTATGTTAATCGCTGGCCTGATAGCCTGGATGTATTACTCTTCGTTCAGGGATAATCCGGATGAGCTGAGACATCGCTTCTCTCGCTACAACTGGAACCAGAAATGGACATACTGAAAAAAATACTATTAATCACCTTTTATGTGAGCATTATTGCTGTAGGGATCATTGGCTTTATCGCCTTAAGATCCTTACGGCAAGCTCCTCCTGTTCCTCATCCACCGCAGGAAGAAGTAGCAGAGCCAACAGTAAAGACAGACTCTTTGAGCAGTTATCAGTGTCCGATAGGTACTTCGCTTTTTCTGGTATAAGTTTTCCAGAGTTCGTATGTCAAAACTGCTATTACTATACTATACTCTAAAATGGTAATACTCAGTACCTCATCAAAGCCCTCTTTTGTATAGCCCGCATAGGAGAAGAAGATTAGCCACGACCACACATACGCAAAGCGATAATGGCTAAAAACAGCAAATGCAAGCATGGGAGTTACATACCAGGGGTGCACAATGGTAGATAGCAACAAATAGATAAACCATACCAATAGCCAGGCTGTTGGTAATTGCTTTTTCCTTTCAAATATTGCGTAACTTATAATAGCTAAAAAAGTACTGGCTGCCAGCCAGCGTCCTGCTTTTGCAATAATGTTATAACCTTTGAGTTCATATCCAATCTCTCTTATAATGTAGTACACACTGGCATTGAACTCAAACTTCTGAAAGTATAAACCTATGCTTTGGCTTATACCTTGTACCAGTTCTATACTGAGCAAAGGCATAAAGAAGAGCAGACAAAAAAGTGCAGTAAGCAGATAGTAAAGGAAGGCTCTACGCCACCCTAAACGACTTAGCAATAGGGGTAATAATATCAGCGGCAAAAGTTTTGTACAGATGGATAATGCAAAAAAAAGCGTACTGAGGATCCATCTGCCTTTTTCCAGCAAGACATAGCTTATTAGCAAGAAGCAGATCATGAGTGCTTCAAAATGTAGATTGCCACTCAGTTCTAATATAATCAGTGGGTTGAGCGCATAGAGTAATAAGCGTTTTTGGTCAGCAAAACCCTTCAATTTTAGGTAGCTGAAGATTACAAATAGTGTTAGCAGCTCCCCTATTACTATAACCGAGCGGATAAAAAGAATGCTACCCCAGACAGATTCTGAAAATAAATAAGCAGATAGCGCAAATATAGCCTGGTTGACAGGAGGGTAAATGCTATAATACTCGGGAGAATTAAGCTGACTGAACAAGGCCTGGTCAATTCCAACGAGCTGCATGTCCAGACTAAGTTCCATGATCTCCGAGGGTAGGTAAGCAAAAGGATGCACCCCCTGTACTAGTAGTCTTCCATCCCAGATAAAGCGGTACACATCATCTGAGAGCTCAGGAAAGGCTGGCAAAATGAGCAGACGCAGCAATACTGACAGACCTAATAAAGCCCAGAGCTTCTTTTTGTGGTCTACCAATGCATAAACTCCAAGATATGCCACAAAAGCCAGGGTATATACAGAAAGCAGAGCGACACTCTGATGCCTCTCCAGCCCGAACATTATTAGCAGTATACTACCAGTAAAGACTACTGCCAGGCTTACTAGGCTGATTAGCCGCTTATCAGGCATGCTTAGGTGCGGTGAACGAGTACAAGGCTACAGCTCCAAAGCCTAAAGCTAACATAGTATGGAAAAGTAACATACCATAATCTGCTACAAAGAATGCCGATACAATACCAAACACAAAGTACAATGCCAATAGTACTTCCAGCCAGGTAATAGGGCTTACCTTATGATGTAAGTAGACATTTCTGCTAGGCTTATCTTTTGTATTTGTCACATTAAATTTAGGAGTCCTTAAAAAGGGAGATTTAAACCCTAATAAGCCTTCAGCCACAGCCAGAGCATTATGTAATGATAACCCCATGGTGATGACTAAGAAAAGAGGGTAGTGCTTTACAAAATAGAGCAGCCTGCCATGCTTAACTGTTCTGATAGTAGCAATCCAGTAGAATGCACCAATAGAGAAAAAGCCTAATACAAATACAGCTCCTAACTTAAAAAAGGTATTTAGGTAAGGATGGTGCTGTTTAATAAGCAGCATAGGTACGCTAAGAATGGCTCCTAATAGGAGAAATAAAAAAACTGAAGAGTTAAAAAGGTGCATAATTGCGTGAGCGCGGTTTACCCATCGCATCTTCCGCTGTGGGTGATTCTGAAAAATGTGACTCAAGTGCTTTCTAGCACACTCCGCAGCTCCTTTGTTCCAGCGAAATTGTTGCGATTTAATAGCGGGCATAAATATAGGGAGTTCTGCCGGAGCTTCTACATCCTCCAGGTACACAAACTCCCAGCCTTTCATCTGAGCACGGTAACTTAAATCCAGGTCTTCGGTAAGGGTATCATCTGACCACCCCCCTGCCTGGTAAATGCATGCTTTGCGCCATACCCCACCTGTTCCGTTGAAGTTGATAAAGCTACCTGCATGGCTTCTACCGCCCTGCTCTATGGTAAAATGTCCATCCAGCCCAAAAGCCTGCAAGCGAGTAAGTAGAGAATAATTTTTATTTACATGTCCCCAGCGGGTCTGCACTACTCCTACCTTATCTTCTGCAAAATGAGGGACTGTCTTTTTCAGGAAGTCGGGAGCAGGCAAAAAATCTGCGTCAAATATGGCGATAAACTCTCCTTTTGCTATCTCCAGACCATAGGCTAAAGCACCGGCCTTAAAGCCCTTACGCTCCTTACGGCGTATATGCTGTATGTTAACCCCCGCCTGCTGATAAGTAGCTATCTTGCGGGCAAGCATTTGTACCGTTTCGTCAGTTGAGTCGTCTAAAACCTGTATTTCCAGTCGGTCTGCCGGATAATCTACTTGTGTTACCGCATCAATCAGGCGCTCAACTACGTACTGCTCATTGTAAATAGGTAACTGTATGGTAACAGCCGGCCATTCGGCAGGGGGAGAAGATACTTTATTATTTTTTTCTGACAACTGTCGCAAGTAGTGCCAGCTCAGATGTAATTGTCCTAAACTGAAAAGAAAGATAAATAACAGACAGAGTAAATATCCTATCGCGATAAGGATTTCCATATAAAAGTAAATTATGCATGCAAAGAACGCATTTCATCTATACAACTCTAAGCAGATGCTCTAAGTTATCTAACGGTACTTGAAGATGGTCCAGATAATTTTATAGCCTGCTAATATAGTGCCTTTTAACGTACCAGAAACCTTAGAAACTCCCTCTCTACGTTTACGGTAGTTTACAGCTACTTCTGTAGAACGCAAACCTAGCTTGGCTGCTTTAAGCTGCATCTCTACAGTCCAGCCATAGGTTTTGTCCTGCATATTAATTTTTTGTAGAGCTTCCCAGCTTACAGCTCTGAATGGTCCTAAATCCGTAAAATTAGCCCCATAAAACAGTTTTAGCAAGCGCGTAGCCAACCAGTTACCAAACAGCTGTTGGGGGGTCATGGCCCCACGTTCACGCTCTCCTATCGCCCGGGAGCCTATTACCAGTTCCATGCTATCTTCTAAAATAGGTTGCACCAGTTTAGGCAGTTCTTCAGGATAGTCCGAATAATCGGCATCCATAAAGATTACGATATCTGGCTGTGGCTTTTGCTGGCTTACATAATCTATTCCTTTAAGGCAAGCGTAACCATAGCCCTGTCGTTTTTCACTTAACACTTTTGCTCCGGCTTCGGCAGCAGCTTTCTCGGTATCATCCTTTGAATTATTGTTTACCACTACTATTTCGCTAACCCACTCTTTAGGAATGTCTTGAATGACTTTAACAATTGAATTTTGCTCGTTAAACGCGGGGATGATTACCTTGATATTTTTATCCATAATTAAGAGTACAATAAACTGATCTAATGGCTATTCTTTTGTCACCACTCTGACGATTGGTATCTTCTTTAAATTTTGTATTTGCCTTTCACCTACAACACAAGCAAAATACTAAGACATTATCTAATGACTTAAAAGCCCAGCATGAGGGGTAGAGCAGTAAAAATACTATCTTTGCCATTTTAAAGCATACTGCTATCAACGATATAGTGTGGCGAACTAAATCGCTGTGATCAGGTTTATTCTATTGTGAATTTATTTTGTATTCTGACACTAAAACGCATACGCTAAACCACCAAAGGAGTTTGCTTTTCCTGTAAACAGAATACCGCTAAACTTAGAAAGTACACATTTGCTATACCCAAATAACCTTGAAAACAAAATTGGCTTTGATACGGTAAGAGAGCTGTTAAAAAGCCACTGTAGCAGTTCGCTGGGCACTGCTTATGTAGATAAAATGAAGTTTTCTGATGATTACACTCTCATCAGTAAGCTGTTGGCTCAGACTGAAGAGTTCAGGCAGATATTGTTGCAGGAAGAGAGCTTTCCTTCTTCTAACTATATTGATGTTAATGCTCATTTAAACAAGGCCAAAACTCCCGGCACTTTCCTTACCGAGGAAGAGTTTCATGATTTGCAGTTGTCATTGGATACGATTTTTCGTTGCCTTAAATTTTTTGAGGATGATGAAGAAAATGAATATCCCGAACTGAAAAAGCTTGGAGACTTTATCTCTTTGGATAAAAACCTCCTCAATAGCATACGCAAAATTATTGATGAAAAAGGGCATATGCGGAACAATGCCAGCAAAGAACTGCTGAACATCCGACGTATGCTCCAAAGCGAGCAGGTACGCCTGCGAAAAGTATTAGACCAGATTTTACGTCAGGCTCGTCAACAAGGCTATACTCCTGAAGACGCAAGCCTTACCGTGCGAGGAGGGCGTATGGTAATTCCTGTGCTGGCTGAGTATAAGCGTAAAATTAAAGGCTTCGTACATGATGAGTCTGCAACCGGGCAAACGGTATTTCTGGAACCTGCGGAGGTACTGGAGGTTAACAACGAAATTCGCGATCTGGAATATCAGGAACGGAGAGAAATTGTACGTATACTCATTAGCCTGACAGATGAGCTACGGCCCCATATCCGAGCCCTGCAAAGTGCCTATAACTTTTTGGGGATGATAGACTTCATCAGAGCCAAAGCCCGCTTTGCCCTTCGCTTTGATGCTTCATGCCCCATTCTGGAAAAGAAAAACCAACTGGAGTGGTATAATGCCCGACATTCGCTACTGCAGATGACTCTGGAGCAGCAGGGCAGAAAAATAGTCCCTCTCAATATTAGGTTAGATGCAGAGCAAAGAATTCTGATTATATCCGGCCCCAATGCCGGAGGTAAGTCTGTTTGCCTAAAGACTGTGGCTATGCTACAATATATGCTACAGTGCGGTATGCTCCTGCCAATGGATGACCACTCACGTGTAGGAATATTCAAAAGTATCTTTATTGATATAGGTGATGAGCAATCTCTGGAAAACGACCTGAGTACGTATAGTTCTCACTTAACCAATATGGAGCACTTCCTCAAGTTTACGGACAAACGTTCTCTCATACTCATAGATGAGTTTGGAACCGGTACGGAACCACAGTTTGGAGGAGCTATTGCTGAAGCCATACTGGAAAAGCTTAACGAACTTAGAGCTTATGGGGTAATTACAACCCATTATACTAACCTTAAGCAGTTTGCCAATGAAGCCAATGGAGTAATTAATGGCGCTATGCGTTTTGATTCAGACAAGCTGGAGCCACTTTTTCAGCTCGAGATCGGAAAGCCAGGAAGCTCCTTTGCACTGGAAATTGCTCAGAAAATTGGACTACCCCAGCAGGTGCTGGAAAGAGCCAAAGAGCATATAGGTGTGGAGAAAGTAGAATTTGATAAAATGCTAAACGAGTTAGAAGCTGAAAAGAATAAGTTTCAGACTCTGAACATAGAGCTTAATGCTAAAGAAAAACGCCTTAATGAGCTTTCTAAAGAGTATGAAGAATTAAAGTCTTATATCTCTGATCAGAAAAAGCAGATTATTAACGAAGCTAAAAAGGAAGCCCAAAATCTGTTGCGAGATACTAACCAACGTATTGAGGCAACTATACGCTCTATCAAAGAAAACAAAGCAGAAAAAGAGGCTACCCGTCAGGCTCGTAAAGATCTGGACCAGCTCAAAGAAAGTGTACGCCCAGCCAAAGCCAGGCCAACTCACAACACTCAGGTAGAGCGCGAAGAAGGGGAGATTAGAGCTGGTGATGCTATTCGTGTTAAAGATACCGGAACTTTAGGTGAGGTATTGCAAATCAAAGGAAACCAGGCTGAGATACTTATGGGCTCACTTAAGTCTAACATCAAGCTTAAGCGCCTGGAAAAAGTCTCTCGCAGATCATTGAAGAAGGTACTACCAGACAACAAAAGTTACTCTACTCCTAGTCTGGATATTACCAAAAAGCTGGTAGACTTTAGTACCAATCTGGATATCCGGGGTAAACGTGCCGAAGAAGCTTTACCTACTCTGGAAAGCTTTGTAGATGATGCGAGTATGTTTGGTATGGAGGAACTTAGAATTATTCACGGAAAAGGTAATGGTATACTACGAGAAGTAGTCAGAGATTACCTACAGCGACATAATGGTGTATCTCAGGTACAGGATGAGCATGTGGAACGTGGAGGTGCCGGGGTAACGATTGTAAAGCTGAGGTAAACTAAAAAAAGCCGCTTACAATAAGCGGCTTTCTACTTTCATTATACAGTTGTTTAGGACTGTTTTGTTAGCCTAAATGTATATTCACCATTAATACCCGCAACCCTTCCGTTTGCAGAGGTTGATTCAATATTAATAGTAAAATTCATTGTCAGTATATTTCCGTCTTCGCTAAGGGTTATTCGGGTTTCTACATTATCTGCCCCTCTGGTTACCGTAGCTCCATTTTTAAAGTTATCACTCGCATCTACCGCAAAAGTGCCACTGCTAGGGAAAACCAGGGCTTCGCCATTTCCGGTAGTAGTAAATCGTACTTCTGAAGAAGTTGCAGTAATTGTAATTGAAAAATCGCTAAACTTATCCTTTGCTTCACCTGTCACATCACCCTCTTCCATCACTGCCCATGTGCCTGTAATCTCCTGACCAGGAGTAGGCTCAGTATCCGGATCGGGTGTATCATCTCCACATGAAGTATGGAAAACAAGCGCTACTATGGCAGCAAAAGCAAAAATTCTGTTTACATATTTCATAACTACGATAGTTAATATGATAAGCACGTTTTACAACTAAGTTTATTGCAATATGCACAAACTATTATCAGCATATCACAGAGAGTTAGTGCAAAACTTACAAATATTTATACCTACTTATAGTGTTCTATACTAAGTTTATGGTTTACAAACTCATACTCATAAGCCTGGTTAGAACCCACTATTACTATGCACTCTGGCAACACCTTTTTAACCTCCTGCTGATACCACTGTATGCCTTGAGCATCCAGGTTAGAGCAAGGTTCGTCCAGAAAAAGAATTTTACCCTCCGAGTAAAATGCGAGCCCAAGCTTGAGCCTTTGCTTCATCCCAGATGAAAATTGCTTAATATACTTATGGCGCGCACGCTCCAGGTATAATGCTTTAATGATGTCAGAACTGGTTTTATTATGACGAGGGGTTTTAAAGGCAAAATGGAAATCCAGCAGCTCTTGTAAAGTAAATTCTTCTATCAGTTCCTCATAGGGTGCTACTATGCTTTGGTAACGGTAAAAGTGCTCTTCACTTACTTTCTGTTCGCCTTCAAAATATTGGATATTACCTTCGGAAGGAGGAAGCAATCCACTGAGCATCAACATGAGGGTAGATTTACCACTACCATTTGGGCCTATCAAAACATATGACTCTCCTTGGCGGAAAGTCGTGTCTATATGACGAAAAACCCACTCACGTTGAAACTTCTTACCCAGATTGCTAACCTTGATCTGCATGAGATATCATTTTGCAGAGGGCTGAGTCTTACTCAGTAGGCCCCTTCATGATACCCCGGGTAGAGGTCTGGATAAATTGTATAATCTCGTCTCTTTCTTTAGAGGGAGCCATTCGCATTTCAATCTCAGATAGTGCTGAAGAGTTATTAAGTCCACTCAAATAAATAATACGATAAATATTCTGAATTTCGCTTATAGACTCTGTGGTAAAGCCCCTGCGGCGCAAACCTATAGAGTTTATTCCAACATAACTGACAGGTTCACGGGCAGCTTTGGTATAAGGAGGAATATCTTTTCTTACCAGGGACCCCCCACCGATATAAGTATGCGAGCCAATTTTGGTAAACTGCTGTACGGCGCATGCCCCACCAAAAATAGCGAAATCATCTATCTGCACATGGCCGGCCAGCTGAGTGGTATTTCCCAGTATGCAGTTATCACCTATCGTACAGTCATGTCCTAAGTGGACATATGCCATGATAAGGCAGTTTTTACCAACTTCGGTTTTGTACTTATCTATAGTACCTCGGTTGATGGTAGCACACTCACGTATAGTTGTATTATCTCCAATTATGGCTACGGTTTTTTCACCGGCAAATTTAAGATCCTGAGGAACGGCAGAAATAACCGCACCAGGAAATATTTTGCAGTTTTTACCAATTCTGGCACCTTCCATAATGGTAACATTAGAACCGATCCAGGTTCCTTCCTCAATCACCACATCTTTATGGATAGTGCTGAAAGGCTCTATAACAACGTTGTTTGCTATTTTAGCTTCAGGATGAATATATGCTAAAGGCTGATTCATGAGTCTTTTCTTACGATACTTGCCGACATTGTTGCTTCGCAGACGAGAGTATTGCCCACATAGGCTTCTCCTCGCATTTTTGCTATACCTCTCTTAATAGGAGCTAAAAGTTCACATTTGATGGTAAGTACATCGCCCGGCAATACCATTTTTCTAAACCTGCAACTTTCTATCGCTAAGAAGTATGTCCAGTAATTTTCCGGATCAGGCACAGTGCTAAGCACTAATATTCCACCTGTTTGCACCATGGCTTCTACCTGAAGTACGCCTGGCATTACCGGGTTACCTGGAAAATGCCCCTCAAAGAAGGGTTCATTCATCGTAACATTTTTTATGCCACAAACAACGGTATCATCCAGATAGTAGATTTTATCTATCATCAGGAATGGGTACCTATGCGGAAGCATCTGGCTAACCTGATTGATATTTAGCACCGGAGGCAACTTAGGATCATACTGAGGCACCGCTTTATTACCGCTAGCCTTCATCGCTTTTTTAAGCTTTTTAGCAAAAGCGACATTAGCAGCATGGCCAGGACGAGCTGCTAGTATCTGCGCCTTAATAGGTCGCCCTACCAAAGCAAGGTCTCCTACCATATCTAACAACTTATGGCGAGCAGGTTCATTTTTGTACCTTAGCTCCACATTGTTGAGTATACCTTCGCCTCGTACTTCCACACTTGGTTTGTTAAACAAACCAGCCAGATGGTCTAGTTCGCCAGCTTCTACTTTACGATCTACTACCACAATGGCATTATTAAGATCACCACCTTTAATCAGGTTATTCTGGTGAAGCATTTCCAACTCATGCAAAAAGCAGAAAGTTCGGCAAGCTGAAATTTCTTTTGGAAACTGGGTAATATCATTTAATGACGCATGCTGGCTGCCTAATACCGGAGAGTTATAATCTATCATGACGGTAAGGCGATAGTCATCTAATGGAAGAGCAGCTATTTCAACATTACGATCGGGCTCGCTATGGAATATTCCTTCCTGCACTTCGTAGAAGTCGCGCAGGGCACTTTGTTCTTCGGTACCAGCTTCAGTCAGCGCATCTACAAACATTTTAGAGCTACCATCCATAATGGGGGGCTCCGGACCGTCTAGTTGTATCAGCACATTGTCTATTTCAAGGCCTACCAGGGCTGCCAGTGTATGCTCTACAGTGTTAATTCGGGCTCCGCTCTGCTCAATAGTAGTACCTCGGGAGAGGTCTACCACATTGTCTACATCAGCATCTACTATCGGATGCCCTTCAATGTCTATACGCTGAAACTTAATACCGTGATTAGGTTTTGCAGGTAGAAAAGTCATATTTGCTCTAACCCCGGTATGTAAACCTACGCCAGATACAGTGATAGACTTTTTGATTGTGTGTTGTCTGATTTTCATCATTAATTATTCCTCGCTTCCGGACAAAGTTAATACTTTTTTCTCTAGTTGTTGAATACGGGCAACCAAATCGGGAAGGTTCTTAAAAGAGGCGTATACACGTAAATACTTGCTTCTGTCAAAACTGGGGCTACCCATCTCTATACTTCCTGCTGCCAACGACTTGCCTATGCCAGACTGTGCAGCTACTTTGCTATTGTCCCCTATTTTTATATGCCCTACTACTCCTACCTGCCCTGCCAGTACGCACTGCTTACCAATTTTGGTAGAACCAGAAACCCCGGCCTGCGCTGCGATTACTGTATTTTCTCCAATCTCTACGTTATGCGCTATCTGTATCAGGTTATCCAACTTTACACCATTCCCTATCTTTGTAGACTCCATAGTAGCACAATCTATTGTAGTATTTGCTCCAATATCTACATGATGCCCGATAACTACATTGCCCACCTGAGGTATAGTTTTATAAGAGCCATCTGCCTGAGGCGCAAAACCAAAGCCATCGCTACCAATAACTGCTCCTGCATGAATGACACAGTGTGACCCTACAATGCAGCCCGCATAAATTTTTACTCCACTATGAATAATGGTATGGTCTCCAATCTGGACATTATCACCGATATAGGCATTAGGGTAAATTTTTACATTGTTCCCGATTTTACAATTGGCACCTACGTAAGAGAAAGCTCCTCTGTATATATCTTTACCAACTTCCGCAGTATCGCTAATAAATGCGGGCTCCTCTACACCAATTTTCTGAAAGTTAATTAGCTTATGATACTCTTCAAGTAAAGTAGTAAAGCTTAAGTAAGGATCTTCTACCCGGATAAGAGTGGTATTGATTTCTTTTTTTGGCTGGAAACTCTTGTTGACAATGACAGCACTTGCGTGGGTATTATAGATTTGAGGCTCGTACTTAGGGTTAGATAAAAAAGAAATCGCTCCACTGCCCGCGTCTTCTATTTTACCGAGCTGATTGATCTTGATAGAACCATCACCTTCTACTTCCCCATTAAGCAAACTTGCAATATAATCGATACTAAATTCTATCATTCAAATAGGTTTTATTAGGAATAGGGTATGCTGTCGTGCCGCAAATTTACATCTTTGGGCCAGCATAGATAGTATTTTTTGACAATTTTGCTCATCGCCTTGATATTAGGCAGATCAGATGCCTGAGCTATGTCAAAAATCTTGCCCTGTTTGGTAATTATATTGATTTTTTGACCGCTGGATACGTAGGCAGCATTACTTATGCTACCATGTACCAGAAAATACTTTAGCTCATGCTCCTCTATCTTCAGGGCTTCCTGAATATGTGCACCCAAAAGTTTGATCTTTTCCTCGTCTTCCTGCTCATTGCTCAGCTTAATCCGGAAGAGCTTACGCTGTAAAATTCTGCTACTCAGCTCAGACAAGACCTTATCTGGGTGGTGCACCCATTGTTTAATAGCACCCCATATATCTATATCATCAAGGGCAACATAATGTTGTAAATAGGTCTCATCTTTTTCCAGATCCTGTAAGTTGACCTGCTGTTTAAGAAAAAACGATAGGCACGGGCTCGCGGGCACCTCTACACCCTGACTGGCCAGATCTTTACTCCTACGAATGGTTGATACCATCATTTTTTCGGCACTTACACTTGCCTTATGCAGGTACACCTGCCAGTACATCAGACGGCGAGCATTTAAAAAGTTCTCTATGCTGTAAATTCCTTTTTCTTCCACCACTACTTCATCATCGTACACATCCAGCATTTTTATGATACGATCTGCACCTATTTCTCCTTCTGATACACCAGTATAAAAACAGTCTCGCTTAAGGTAGTCCAGGCGATCTATATCTAACTGGCTAGATACCAACTGATGGAAAAACCTCCGCTCATACTTACCACTAAAAATACGATAAGCCAGATCCATATTGCCTCCAAAGTGTTTACACAACCTGCCGATAATTAATTCCGACATTTGCTCATGCCCTATTCCCGGAATTAGCTCATACTCCAGCGCATGAGAAAAGGGGCCATGGCCAATATCGTGCAAAAGTATAGCGATCAGAGTGGCTTCAAACTCATCGTCTGAGATTTCCTGTCCTTTGTTCCTTAAACTACTTAGCGTATTTTGCATCAAATACATAGCACCCAGGGCATGATGAAATCTGGTATGCAGCGCACCGGGATAAACAAAGTCGGCTAAACCCATTTGTTTGATCCTGCGTAACCTTTGAAAATAAGGATGCTCAATAATGTCAAAGATTAGATCAGTAGGTATATTTATAAACCCGTAGACCGGGTCATTGAATACTTTTCTCTTGTTCAACTTTTTTGTATATTTTAAATATTAGCAACATGATTTTTTTTGCTACTTTGTCATTCCTAGACTTTTGGCAACAGCATCTGTATACTTTTCAAAAACTCACTGCCAAGGGTTAAGTTTAAAAAGCTAATAAACAGGACATTTTTATGCAAAGATATAGCATTTTGTGGGCTGATGACGAAATTGACCTGCTTAAACCTCACACACTTTTTTTAGAAAACAAAGGCTATGAACTGGTAACTGTAAACAGCGGTGCCGATGCTATAGAGGCTTTTGAAGAAAGACATTTTGATATTGTTTTTCTGGATGAGAATATGCCCGGAATGACGGGGCTTGAGGTACTGGACTATATAAAATCCTCTAAGCCAAACATACCGGTAGTCATGATTACCAAAAGCGAAGAGGAGATGATTATGGAGCAGGCCATAGGCGCCAAGATAAGCGACTACCTGATTAAACCACTCAACCCCAACCAGATACTGCTTTCAGTTAAAAAAATACTGGAAAACAAACGTCTGGTAACAGAGAAAACAAACCTCAGCTACCAACAGGAGTTTCGTAATATCAGTATGGCTTTTGGCGAGGATATGGATCATGAAGAATGGGTGGAGGTTTACAAAAAGCTGGTGTACTGGGAGCTTGAGATAGACAATACCGAAGAAAAAAGTATGTCTGAAGTGCTAGACATGCAGAAGGAAGATGCCAACAACAATTTCGCCCGTTTTATCACTGACAATTATGAGTCGTGGCTGAACGACCCTGATGCAGATAAGCCCATGCTATCTCACCAGCTAATGAGCAAAAAAGTTTTTCCTCATCTAAGCGAAGGCACGCCCGTATTTTTTATTGTAATTGATAACCTACGCTACGATCAGTGGAAAATTATAGAGCCTACTGTACTTTCATACTTTAATGTAGACGAAGAAGATACTTTTTACTCCATATTGCCTACTACTACGGCTTATTCACGTAACGCCATTTTCTCTGGTATGATGCCCTCCGATATGGAGAAGTACCATAGCGATATCTGGGTAGGAGATGATAAAGAAGAGGGAAAAAACAATAATGAATTTGAGTTTTTAAAGCGAAATCTCAAAAAGCAAAGGCTGGATATCAAAAGCAGTTATAACAAAATTACACAAACACAGCAGGGCAGGCAGTTGGTAGATACTGTACCCAATTTGCTAAACAATGACCTGAATGTGATTGTGTACAACTTTGTAGATATGCTATCTCATGCGCGTACCGACCTGGAAATGATACGTGAACTAGCTCCGGACGAGTCTGCATACCGCTCCATAACACGCTCATGGTTTATGCACTCTCCCCTTCTGGACTTGTTTAAACGTATTGCTCGCGAAAATGCTAAGCTTGTTATTGCCACAGATCATGGTACCATCAGAGTAAAGCATCCGGCAAAAATTATCGGAGACCGAAATACCAATACAAACCTCCGCTATAAGCAGGGCAAAAACCTTAATTTTGATAACAACAAAATTTTTGCGGTAAAAAAACCTGAGAGACTATTTTTGCCCCGGCCTAATGTATCTACTACTTATGCTTTTGCTACACAAGACTATTTCTTTGCCTATCCTAATAATTATAACTATTATGTTAACTATTATCGGGATACCTTTCAGCATGGAGGGGTATCGTTAGAAGAAATGATTGTACCGGTGATTACGCTTAGCAATAAGAATGGCTGACGTACAGGAAGAAATAGAGTTCCATAAGCTGGAAGATGCACCTGCGGTGGCCCAAAAAATACGCAACTGGGCTAAAGATACCAAGGTCTGGCTATTTTACGGTGATATGGGAGTTGGCAAAACCACGCTGATAAAGGCGATTTGCAATACATGGGGAGTAGCCGATACAGTTTCCAGCCCTACGTTTGCCCTGGTTAACGAATATCAGAACGCTGAAGGGCAAACTTTCTATCATTTTGACTTTTATAGAATAAATGAAGAGGAGGAAGCCTGGAATATCGGTACAGAAGACTATTTTTACTCAGGAAATTACTGCTTTGTAGAATGGCCAGAACGTATAGAGAGCCTGCTTCCTGAAAAATATATACGCCTAGACATAAAACAGGAGGCTGACCAAAGCAGAAGAATCTATCTATCAAGACATGAGTGATCAATATAAATCCGGCTTTAAAGAGCTGGCTAAAGAGCAGGCCTTATACCCTCAGGAGCAGCTACTCAAAGTTAAAGAAGGCAACAAATCTTTGAATATGGGCATACCATGCGAGATTTCTATGCAGGAAAACCGCATTATGCTCACTCCGGAGTCTATCGCAGTACTAACTTCCAACGGGCACGAAATTATGGTAGAAGCCGGTGCCGGTGCTGCCTCCAAGTTTACGGATAATGAGTTTAGCGAAGCTGGGGCCAAAATTGTGTACTCAGCGAGAGAAGCTCTTGAAGCCAACATCATTCTTAAGGTGGAGCCTCCCACGCTGGATGAAATAGAAAAAATTAAGCCTGGATCTACCCTAATATCTGCTCTGCAAATGGGTAACCAGACTCCCGACTACATTCATGCACTTAATAAAAAGAAGATAACCGCTATTGGTTACGAGTTTCTGGAAGACAAAGTAGGAGGCATGCCGGTAGTTAGAGCTATGAGTGAAATTGCCGGCAATACTGTGATGTCTATCGCTTCTCACTACCTCAGTAGTGTGGCCAATGGTAAAGGGATGATACTGGGAGGTATCACTGGGGTCCCTCCTACCAAGGTAGTCATATTGGGCGCAGGCACAGTCGGTGAATACGCAGCACGCTCCGCCATAGGCTTGGGTGCTCAGGTACAGGTATTTGACAACCAGCTTTATAAATTACGCCGCATCAAACATGCGCTGGGCCAGCAGGTAGCTACTTCTACTATGGATATTTCCACCCTAAGTGAGTCACTAGAAGATGCAGATGTAGTTATTGGGGCTGTACGATCCGAAAAAGGAACCAATCGTATGATTGTAACCGAAGAAATGGTTGCTAACATGAAAGAGGAGTCCGTAATAATTGACGTGAGCATAGACCAGGGCGGGTGTATAGAAACTTCTCACCTTACTTCACTCAAGAACCCGGTTTTTCGTAAGTACAATATTATTCATTACTGTGTACCCAACATTGCTTCGCGGGTAGCCCGTACCGCTACCAATGCTTTTAGCAATATTTTTACCCCTATACTTTTACAAACAGCAGACCTGGGAGGTATAGAGGAAATGATCTTTCATCATCGCTGGTTTATGCACGGCGTTTACACCTACCACGGCAGCCTTACCAATGCCGCTATTGGCAAAAAGTTTGGTCTTAAGTTCCGCGACCTGAACCTATTGATGGCCGCACGTTTCTAAACCTAATTCTATGATAAAGTTTTTACATCAATGGGTAGTATTCAGCATACTACCTTTCTTTTTTTTATACAATACCGCAACAGCACAACAGGCATATTTCCCTGAAAAGCATCAGTGGCAGCAAAAATCAGCCGACGACTTAGGAATGGATAATACCAAGCTGGAAGAAGCCGTTAAGTTCGCGATTGAGCACGAATACGAAGGCGCTCGTGATCTTAGACTAGCTATTCTGAAAGGTTTTGAGCGAGAGCCCTACCACCAGCTTGCCGGCCCGGTAAAAGAAAGAGGAGGCCCTGCAGGCGTAATTATAAAAGATGGGTATATAGTAGCTAGCTGGGGAGATGTAGAAAGAGTAGATATGACATTTAGTGTTACCAAAAGCTACCTGTCTACAATAGCTGGCTTAGCCCTGGACGATAACCTTATTAGGGATATAAAAGATACCGTAAAGGCATATGTTTGGGATGGTACCTTTGAAGGTGAACATAATAGTAAAATTAGCTGGCACCACTTACTAAATCAGTCATCGGACTGGTCGGGTAGCCTTTTTGGTATGCACGACTGGGCAGACAGACCTCCGGCGGATGGAGGTATAGATGAATGGAAAAATCGCTCGTTTAGAGAACCGGGGACACACTTTGAGTACAATGACGTGCGGGTAAATGTACTCTCTTATAGCCTGCTACATGTGTGGCGACAACCTCTACCTATGGTACTTAAAACCAAAATTATGGACCCGATAGGTGCTTCCAGTACCTGGCGCTGGTATGGCTACGACAACTCTTTCGTTAATGTAGATGGCAGTATGATGCAATCTGTAAGCGGCGGTGGACACTCTGGTGGAGGGCTATTCATCAATACCCTTGACCATGCACGCTTTGGTCTACTTTTTCTTAGAAATGGACAATGGAAGGGCAAGCAGCTTATCTCTGAAGTGTGGGTTAATGCCGTGCAACAACCTTCAGAGGCTAACAAAAGCTATGGATATATGTGGTGGCTCAACCAGGGTGAACGCAAGTGGGATGGCGTAGATACACCACTTTACTATGCAGCTGGTTTTGGAGGCAACTTTATTGTTATTGACAAAGCTAATGATCTATTAATCGTCACTCGCTGGCTCAACCCTCCACAGATTGGTGAGATGGTACAAAAAGTGATGGCGGCACTCTAAAATAAAAAAGTGGAGCTTTTACTCCACTTTATAGTATTTTCCTTTTGGGATATTCTGTTGGTCATTAAGAGGGCAACTCAGCAATTACTGTACGTCCCGCTTTGGTTTTATCTCCAATGTTTACTTTTACCGATGAACCTACCGGCAAAAATAAATCTACTCGCGAGCCAAATTTGATAAAACCAAACTCTTCGCCCTGCTGTATTGTATCTCCTTCGTCTATATACCATTTAATTCGGCGAGCCATAGCACCAGCTATCTGCCTTACCATTACTTCCAGCCCGTTGGCCAATTCAACCACAAGTGTAGTTCGCTCATTATCGGTGCTGGACTTAGGATGCCAGGCTACCAGATACTGGCCAGCATGGTATTTAAAATACTTAATGACACCAGAAACAGGATTTCTATTGATATGCACATTGATAGGTGACATAAAAATTGAAACCTGTAGGCGCTTTTGGCCCTGAAAATACTCATGCTCTTCTACCTCTTCTATTACCACCACTTTGCCATCTGCAGGTGCCAGCACTTTGTCTTCGCTACCCTGGACCACAATACGTGGACTGCGGAAAAATTGTAGTATTAGCAGGTAAAAGATCGCACTGGCAATCATAATAGCGCGTTGTAGCTCCAACCTGCCCGGAAGTAAATTAATCGCGAGGAGATTAGCCGCTACCAGCACAACAAGTAGTACTAAAAGTAATGTACGACCTTCTTTATGAATTTTCATGTAAATGAGTTACAGTATCTTAAGTAGTTGACACAATTGATACTGCTAAATAAGAGGTTTTGTTTATCAAATCAACGCCTAAAATGATAATTTACTAGAAGCCACCACGATATTTGTAGGTATTGGCTACTTTGTCAATCGCTACAATATAGGCGGCAATTCTCATAGACACTCCGTACTTGATAGCTGTTTGGTATACTTTTTCAAATGCATCTTTCATAATTCTATCCGAACGACGGTTTACCCTATCGTGCGTCCACTTGTAGCCCAAACGGTTTTGTACCCACTCAAAGTAAGATACCGTTACTCCGCCAGCATTAGCCATAATATCAGGCACTACTAATATTCCTTTACTGTTAATAATATCATCAGCTTTGGCAGATGTAGGTCCATTTGCCCCTTCTACTATCAGCTTTGCTTTTATATTTTCTGCATTACGTACGGTAATTACGTCTTCCATAGCGGCAGGTACCAGTATATCCACATCTAGAGTCAGCAGTTCGCCCCCATCTATTAATTCTCCGCCTACAAACCCCTCCAGACTGCCATTGTTTGCTGTACGATACTTTACTGCCTCTTTAATATTAATACCATCAGGATTATAGTAAGCACCTGATACATCGCTAATTGCTACCACCTTACACCCTCTCTCTTCCATAAGCATAGCAGCCCATGAGCCTACATTGCCAAAACCCTGCACCGCAACTGATGCTTTGTAAGGGTTTATTTTCAGTCTTTCCATAGCCGCAAAAGCAGAAACCATTACCCCACGGCCAGTTGCTTCAGTACGGCCCAGAGAGCCACCTAATACCAGAGGCTTACCAGTTACTACCGCATTTACCGTCATACCATGGGCACGAGAGAATTCGTCCATCAGCCAGGCCATTTCATTGGGGCCAGTACCCATATCCGGAGCGGGAATATCTCTATCCGGACCAAAAATATTGATCATTTCCTGAGTATATGCTCGGGTAAGACGCTCAACTTCGCCCGATGACATTTGGCGTGGATTACAACGGATTCCCCCTTTAGCACCACCATAAGGTATATCTACTACTGCACATTTCCAGGTCATCCATGCCGCCAGGGCTTTTACCTCATCCAGGTTTACACCCATATCATAGCGGATTCCTCCTTTAGAAGGGCCAAGAATATTAGAGTGGACTACCCTGTAACCTTCAAACACCCTGATAGAACCATCGTCCATTGTGATTGGCAAAGAAACGATTACCTGCTTTACCGGAGTTTTTAATACATTATACACTTCATCATTCAGTCCTAAAGCTTGTGAGGCTATATGGAATCTCGACATCATAGACTCAAAAGGATTTTCTTTATCCTTTATGGGAGCCGGTTCTACATAATTCATACTAAAAACGTGTGATTAAATATTTTGTAAAATAAACGATTCTTTATTCAATAATAGTTTTTACAAGCTGCAAAAAACATACTAATATTAAAAAATTTTCAAAAAAAGCATTATGAAGTGTGATGAGATTAGCAGGCCATCAAAACGGTCCAGAAAACCTCCATGTCCTGGTAATTTACTACCCGAATCTTTGATTGCGATACTCCTTTTAAACAAGGATTCTACCAGGTCTCCATAGGTTCCAGCCACAACAATAATAGCGCCAACGATAAGCCATTGCCACGCTCCAAGATCCTGATAGAAAAAAGAAAGTAAAGTAGCTGTAAGTAAGGCAGTAATGGCGCCTCCTATGCTCCCCTCCCAAGATTTTTTGGGAGATACACGAGCAAAGAGCTGCGTGCGGCCGTACTTAACTCCGGCAAAATAAGCCCCAGAATCGCTGGCCCAGAATAGAGAAAGTATGCCTAACACAATCTGAAAGCTGTATACCCCCCTGGAAAAGGCAATGACGTTTAGGAGGGCAAAAGGTACAGCCACATAGAAAATACCACAAAGGGTGTAAGCTATATTAGTAAACGGCTTTTTATCAGCTTTTTTGTAAAGTTTGATAAAAAAAATACTTGCTGTCAGCGGAAAAATGACCAGGTAGTATTTGGGCTCCAGCATACCGCTCTCTATAAAAAAGCTCAGGCAGTATATTACAGCTCCGGCAAAAGTACCAGTTGACTTGAGCGGAAGCATACCATCTAATCCTGTAAGCTTGTAAAACTCTAGCTGAGAGAGCACACAAATAGAAAAAAATAGTGCGAAATACGTCCACATACTGAAGTACACTGAAAAAATAATTAAAAGTATACCAACTACAGCTGTGATTATCCTTTGGGTAATGTTGTTGTATTTATTTAAAACTGATATCATCTTCAATGATTTTCATAGCATTCATTACTTCATCCGGCGACACATATACTTCTATATTTCCAAAATGATAAGAAGTATCCTGTTTATCTACCAACACGGGGTTTAAATTATGGTCTTCTAACACTGCCTTTACAATTTCTGCCCGGTACATCATTTGGGTAGTGTATACTTTTTGCCACTTGCTATCCATCATGCCCTCCTCTCAACATTGTTACTCTGTTTCTAAAATAATAGAGCAAACCTATTGTAAGTAGCAGTGCAAAGAGAGCTGTGGCAATAGGTACAGCTTCAGTATCTTCAACGTTGAGCTCGGTAGCATCCTGCTGATAGAGGTAAAGCATCACCAGTGTAAAGCCATTGTTTACAAAGTGAGCAAATATAGGGTACCACAGATTACCCGACCAGTAGTAAATATAGCCAAACAACGCCCCCAGTAAGAAGCGAGGGAAAAAGCCATAAAATTGCAGGTGTATAAAGCTAAACAGAAAAGCCGCGATCCAGATGCCTGCATGGTGGTTTTTGGTAAGAGAGTGAAGCATCCGCTGTCCAAGCCCTCTAAATACCAATTCTTCACCTATTGCCGGAAAAACAGCAATTACTACAATACCTACAATTAGCCCTCCTACCGACTCAAACCTAGTTAAGTATTCGGTCAACTCTTTTAGTTGCTCTTCTTTGGTGCTTGCCCACTCTTCAAAAGACGAAGAAAACTGACTGAAGTCTATGCTCATATTCCACTCTATAACGAGGGAGTTGGCAGCCATAAAACTCAGGACAATAACACCTACCATTAATACAAGTACCGCCTCTAAATGTTTTTCGTGAAAGAGGCTACTAAGCGACCTCTTTTCTACCAAGGCCCAGAAAAGCAGGGGAGAAAGAATAAAACCAAAGAGAGAACTGGTAGCTTGTACTATGAGTAAGGCCCGACGTGCATCTGGCGATGAAGTAGGATTCACAAAGGCGTCCATCATGCTCTGGTAATCCGAACCAAAAAAAGGTAAAGAAATGAGCATACCCAAAAGGTTACCTATAATCAGGCCCAACATTACAAAGCCAATCAGTAGTAAAAGGGAGGCTATAATACTTCTATTGGGCTCAGTGCTATATTCTTCGTGTTCTTCTATCATTCCATCGGTTAATTCATAACTGGTACTGACTCCAGAAGCGGCTAGCCAGCGCCATGCTTATGCATAAATAAATACTTGTGGCTTCTTTTGCCCTAAAATTACGTTTTTTCTTTTTAGGGGTTCTTATTTATGCATTTAATAGCATAAAGAAACATTAAGTCATAAAATTTTGTACTTACTAAGATAATTTTGAAAAAATATAGCCATTACTTCTTATTATCTTTGCCAGCGATTTAATCAACCCAAAATACAAAACCTTTGGTACGGATTGACAAACTAGAACTTGGAGAGTTTCCTTTGCTGCTTGCACCTATGGAAGATGTTAGCGACCCGCCTTTTCGTGCGGTATGTAAAGAAAACGGAGCAGACATGATGTATACAGAGTTTATCTCCGCGGATGGACTTATTCGTGATGCTGAAAAAAGTGTAGAGAAACTTGATATCTACGACTATGAACGTCCAATAGGAATACAGATTTTTGGGGATAAAATAGACCCTATGCGCCAGGCGGCCGCTATTGCTGAGGAAGCAGGACCAGAATTGGTAGACATCAATTATGGCTGCCCGGTAAAAAAAGTAGCCTGCAAAGGTGCAGGAGCCGGCATATTGCTGGACTTACCCAAAATGCAGGCAATGACGGCTGAGATTGTTAAGCAGGTAAAGCTACCCGTGACTGTTAAGACCCGCCTGGGCTGGGACGACAACTCTATAAAAATACTGGAAGTGGCCAAACGCCTACAGGATGTTGGTATTCAAGCGCTCACTATTCATGGTCGTACCCGTAAGCAGATGTATAAGGGGGTAGCCAACTGGGATTATATCGCTGAAGTAAAGCACCATCCTGATATTCACATTCCTATTTTTGGCAATGGAGATATTGACTCCCCGGAGAAGGCGCTGGAGTACAAAAACAAATATGGGGTGGATGGCATTATGATCGGCCGTGCGGCTATTGGCTATCCGTGGATCTTCAGAGAAATTAAGCACTTTCTAAAAACTGGTGAAAAATTAGCTCCACCAAGTATGAAAGAAAGGGTAGAGACAGCAAAAAAACATTTACAGTTTTCGGTAGAGTGGAAGGGCGAAAGAAAAGGCATCTTTGAAATGCGTCGCCACTATACTAATTACTTTAAAGGAATACACGGTTTTAAGCCTTACCGCATGCAGTTGGTAGAGTCAGACTCTGCGGCAGAGATTTTTGAAATTCTGGATCAGGTAGGCGAAGAGTTTGAAGGGTTCTTTCGTCAGCAGGCAGTTGTATCCGCCTAATGAAAAAAACAGCTACTACTAAACCCAACACTCAAACTACACCATGGTTACCCTGGCTTATTTTAGGTGCCCTGGCATTGGTGTGGGGTAGCTCATTCATACTAATAAAAAAAGGACTCACAGCTTTTTCTGCCGGAGAGGTAGGAGCTTTAAGAATTGTATCCGCGGCTGCTTTTCTACTACCTGTTTCTTTGCCAAAAGCTTTCAGGTTAAGTCGCAGGCAGCTACTTATACTGCTAGTTATAGGTTTTGTAGGAAGTTTTATTCCCGCTTTTCTGTTTGCTACTGCCCAAACTTCTATTAGTAGCTCGCTTACAGGTATTCTTAATGCGCTTACCCCTCTCTGCACATTGCTACTGGGCGCCGCATTCTTTGGTCAGCCTATAACAGCTAAAAATGGCCTTGGGTTGGGTATTGGTTTTATCGGGTCTATTATTCTGATATTGGGAGGCACCGGTGGAGCACTTGGTGAGATTAATTTGTATGCACTACTAGTGGTGGGGGCAACCATTTGCTATGGACTTAATCTAAATATCATCAAAAATTATACGCCAGAACTGCACCCGGTAGTCATAACCAGTGTCTCTTTATTGATTGTAGGACCGTTGGCGGTAGGCTACTTATTTTCTTATACAGAATTTAGCACCCATGTACAGGCGTCTGAAGCATTTTGGCCACTGATGGCACTTATAGCGCTGGGTGTAATCGGCACTGCTCTGGCATTAATATTTTTTAACAAGCTGGTACAGATGCAAACTGCTGTATTTGCCAGCTCAGTCACTTATATAATACCTATTGTAGCGGTGGTGTGGGGAGTGCTGGATGGCGAGTCCCTATCTGTCTTTCACTTTTTAGGAATGGCCGCTATTTTATGTGGCGTATATGTAGCTAACCGCATGTAGGCAAAAAAGAGCAGGACTAAGCCTGCTCATCAATTACAATTTTCTCAATAGTATCTCCCTGACGGATATCGTCAATAATATCCAGACCTTCTACCACTTTGCCAAAAGCAGTATGCTTACGATCCAGATGTTGGGTATTTTCACGATTGTGGCAGATAAAAAACTGTGAGCCACCAGTGTCGCGACCAGCATGTGCCATAGATAATACGCCTCTGTCATGGTATTGGTTATCACCATCCAGCTCACATTTGATAGTATAGCCGGGTCCGCCTACACCAGTACCCTGTGGACATCCTCCCTGAATAACAAAGTTGGGGATCACACGATGAAAGCTAAGCCCATCATAAAAACCTTTTTTGCTTAGGCTTACAAAATTCTCTACAGTTTTAGGAGCGTCTTTCTCGTAAAACTCCACCTTCATAATTCCTTTATTGGTGTGTATTTCTGCTGTTTTCATATTTATATATTTTTTATGATGACAATTTTAAGCATTCCCTTCGGGCAATAGAAGTGGATTTTCTTTTTTGTGAAAACTTTAGGTTGGCAATCTATCGAAACCTTTGTAGTTTGTCTTCGTTAGCTAAACCAAAAACCTCTAAAATACATGGAAAACACCCAAGTTACGCAGGAAAGCCTGGAAAAAGAGATTCAAGAGTTAGAAAGCCAGTTAACCGGCGACATGTTTAAAGATATGGAAACCCGCGATAAAATTCATAACCTTAAAATGAAGCTAAGCGGCACCAAGCCTATGGACTCTTCTATTGACTGTATTGGTTGCGGAAGCTAAGGCTTAACAGTACTTTATACTGAAGACATCAGCACTAAGTCTGTACTGATGTCTTTTTTGTTTTATATGCTATTATTTTTTTTGCCCCTCGCCTATGGTCTCTTCAAACAGTTTAAAAATTCGTTTGTACTCATCTGTCCAACTGCTAGCTTCTTTAAAGCTGTGTGGCTCCATCGGAAATATCGCTAAGTCCCAGTTGTCTTTTCCTAACTCAATTAACCTTTGCGAAAGTCGTACTACATCCTGATACTGTACGTTGTCATCCACCATGCCGTGGAGCATTAGCAGACGATCCTGTAGCCCTTCGGCAAAGTAAATAGGCGAAGAGCGAATATAGGCCAGACTATCCTCCTGAGGGGTATTTAAAATATTTGATGTGTAGCCATGATTATAATGTGCCCAGTCGGTAACGGAGCGTAGAGCAGCTCCACTCTGAAAAACACCAGGGTGCTTAAAAAGAGCAGCAATTGTAATAAACCCACCATACGAACCTCCGTAAATGGCCAGGCGATCTTCTTCTACCCCCAGGCTGTCTACCATATAGCTAGCCCCGTCTATCTGATCTGTAAGGTCTTTACCACTCATATGTCGGTAAATGGCAGTTCGCCAGTCGCGTCCGTAGCCGCTGCTTCCCCGATAGTCTATATCCAGGACTGTATAGCCCAAATCGGTGAGCATATTATGGAACATATATTCGCGATAGTAACTACTCCACCACTGGTGTACATTTTGTAAATAGCCAGCTCCATGCACAAAGATTACTCCGGCTCCATTGGGTTGTTCTGGGCGATAAAGTCGGGCAGGTACTTCTTCGCCATCGCGTGCAGCAAAACTGATGATCTCGGGTGAACGCCAGTTATACTCCTGAAAAGCTTTGGTTGTAGAATGCGTAAGCTGTTGCATTTCTGCCCCTGCCTTATTTTGCATCAGGTACAGCTCCCAGGGAGTATTAGCATTTGAATAGCGTAGTGCCCAATATTTTTCGTCAGGAGATAGTTGTACCTCATAGTTGCCCTCTTTGCTGGTAAGCTTTTGCATTTCTCCTCCCTGCACCAGCATACGGTACAGATGGCGTACAAATGGACTTTCTTTGCTACTAAGGAAGTAGAAGTATTTTTTGTCCTGAGAGAGCATAAGCTCAGTAATTTCATAATTTCCAGCTGTTAGTGCTCTTTTTTCTCCGCTGTCTACATTAAGCAAATACAAATGTGAGTAAGCAGTTTCTTCTGACTGAAACCAGATTTGCTCATTGTTAATCCAGCCTATGTTGTTTTCCCAGAAGATATAGCTTGGAATACCTGGCCCGCCTATCCAGGCTTCATCATGTTGACGGTCCAGAAGTTTAAGAGCGCCGCTTTCTGGTTCTAATTGCAAAATCCAGCGATCTTTATGGTCGAGCGAACGAGCAATTACTACAGCTTTGCCATTCTGAGCATAGAAAGGGCCATGAAAAATTATTTCACGGGCTTCTTTATACTGATTATCGTAAGCAGAATCTCCCTGTTGGTACTCTTTTAAAAACTCTGGTTTGTCGTTAATTCCAGGTATTTGCTGAGTATCTACAATAAAGCTGGTATCCTTTTCAATATCATAGATACCCATTTCGTATGTATCTTGAGGCGCACCTACCTTATGTCTTGCCGAAATATTCTGGACAAAGCCAGACTCTGTTACAAAGTCAGGAACTTGTGTATTTTCATGTTGTGCTCTAGTTGTAAGCCGGTAGGTAACAAAACGCATTTTGGGGCTTAGCTTAATATCGGATATGCTCTTGTTACCAATATAAATTTCCCGAGGGCGCTCCGCTTTCAGCTGCTCTCTTCTTTCTTCTTCTAACTTTTGAGTGGCTTTGCGCTCTGCTAGTACTTCAAAGTGAGTGAGCTGATCTTCCTGCAACCACTGCTTATAAGCCTCAGGCATTTTTTGACTGCTTTTCTTTCCTTTTTTAAAGTGAGTGAGCTGTCGTGTACTTCCGCTTTGTATATCCCAGGCAAAAAGGTTGCTTTGCTGTGTATAGATAATTTTTTGCTCATCTCCGGAGAATACAGGATTATACTCACGCGCTATGGTATGTGTAATTTGCTGTATAGAGCCTTTTTTTAAGTCTTGTAAAAATATATCTCCCTGTTTTTCATAGAGCTTGAGGCTACGGTCCTGGTTATACACTCCACCCAGTGAAGGCATAACTTTTTGCTCCTTCAGGCTCACTAGGGTAGGCTGCTGTTCTTTAATACTGACTTTAAACAAATGTCTTAAAGTATCCTGATCTGGGTTCCACGAGAAGTAAATATGCCGGCTATCTTCTCCCCAATGAATATTTTCTGGAAGGTAACCTACAAATCGCTCACCTTGCATAATCTGCGGTATTGTAAGTTTTGTTGTATGTTCCTGGGCAAAGGCATGTAAACACAGGGCACAACAAAAAAATATGAGTACTCTCCTCATAGCATTAGTCATAAATATTTGAAGTGTAATTGGATAATGGATAGTTGCTTAGCTTAAGCCCTCTTTAGGTACATCTTTGGCCAGCTTTACTCTAAGAGATGTTCCTTCATCATTTACTACTACTATCTTTTCTCCTCTGGGAATGTAGTCTCCACGGGTATAGGCATCAAAAAGCTCATCACCAATTAAAATTTTACCGCTAGGCCGCAGTACGGTGTAGGCCTCTCCTTCTTTGCCTATAAATGTACCCTCGCGCGTATTAGAAGTATAGCCCTCGCTTCTGGATTGTGTACTTTCTAATGATACCCTTTTAAACGCCGCGGAATCGGTAAGCCTTACACCTCCGAAAAACATCAGAATAATGCCCCCAAACATACCTGCCAAAGCCGTAGCTACCGCGCTTAACAACTCACTGGGATCTACAAAGAAAAAGTCAAAATTCGTATTATTAAGCATAACCAGAATGAGCGAACCTATGGTAAGAGCCAGACCGGCAATACCCGCTACTCCAAAGCCTGGTATTACCAGTACTTCGAGCGCGATGAGTACCGCGCCTACAAAAAAAGCAGCAATCTCCCAGTTTTCCGCCAGGCCATTTAGATAATGCGGCACCAGATAGAGGACAAGCGCCACTATGGCTGCCATAATAGGAAAGCCAATGCCCGGAGTTTGCAGCTCAAAATATACTCCACCCAGCATAATCAGTATGAGTATACCACTGATAAATGGATTTAAGAAAAAGGCTATAATATTTTCGGTAAAGTCGCGCTCATATACCGTTAGCGTATAATCACCTTCCTGTAGATCACTACGTTCCAGCAAGCCTGCTATACTGCTCACCTGTGCTTCGCAAAAACCATATTTTATAGCTTCGGATGTAGAAAACGTAATTACCTCTCCTGCTTTGGATATACTATCTACTTCAAGGTTTTGGTCTACCATGGCTTCAGCAATTTGAGGGTCTCGCCCCCTAGCCTCTGCAGTGGCCCTCATGATAGATCGCATATACGATTGGTATTTGTCTGGGGCAGCCTCTCCAGTGCCTCCGCTAACTACCGTAGCAGCTCCTATACTGGCACCTGCCGACATATAAATGCTATCACAGGCAATAGATATCAGTGCACCGGCTGAAGCAGCGTCCTTGTTGATATAAACATAGACTGGCACCTCAGACTCCAGTATTCTGGTACGTATGTCATCAGCATCATAAAGGGCTCCTCCATAAGTATCCATATCAATGACAATCAGGTCAGCCCTAATTTCATCTGCGCGCTCAAAGGCTAATTCTACATACCTGTTGGTACGAGCGTCTATCTCGGAACGTAGCTCCATCACAAGTACCTGAGGCTTAGTCTGTGTAGTATCGCTTTGTGCTCTGGCAACAGTACATGTCAGCATCATGTATAAGAATAAAAAAGCCAGAGGCCATTTGCGTTTACTTTTGAGTATCATAAATTTGAGTTATCCTGTACCTTTCTATAAGGATCTAATTATAACTAAAAAACCACCGCATTGCTAAAAAAGTTGAATCATGTGTCTACCACTTCCTTCTCTGCGAAAATCTGGAACATGCTTACCGACCATGATGCACACTACCTCTATCTGGAAATTCGTGACGAAGAGGAACACCAGGTTAGCTTTGCAGCATATGCCCTCTCTCAACAAAAGTTACTATGGCGAAATTTGAGCTTTGAAGAAAACTGGTGGATAGGCATGCAAGCTGCTGATAAGGATGTTCTGGTGTTTCATACTTATGAGGATTCCGATAACCCTGAAAAAAAAGCGCATTTTGCTATTGACATTCGCAGCCAGCAACCAGTATGGTCCAGCGCACTGCTACAGGTACTGGATGTCCACGATCAAGTTATCTATGGTTATGAGCTCAACGCTGATGATAAAAAAGCTTATAAGTACCTCTCATTAAAAGACCATGCAGAAAATACTATAGATGAAAAAGAGATCAGTATTGCTTTGCAAAACATTTCTGTAGAAAATAAATATATTCGCCATCCGTTTCATTACACAGAAGAGGAGGCATACTTTGCTACAGTCCGTACTTTTGTACAAACGTATATGAACCTACAGGTTTATAAAGGTTGTGAATACCTAGAGCATGCCGACCTGATCTTTATTAGCTACTACATACAGGAAAGCAGTGCTTTGGCTAATTATTTGTTAGTAATAGATCAGAACGGCACACTACAATTACACGAAAAGCTGGACGATCAACTTTCGCAGATAGGCATAGGTACATTTATGATCATCCGGGATCAACTGATATTTATTAAGAGAAAAAGAGAGCTGGTTAGTTATGCAATTTAAGTTTTTGGCATTTTTGGTAAGTGTAATCATGTTGGGCAGTACTTTTCCGTGCTATGCTTTTTCAGGAATGCACCACTCTATTGCTCCGGTAGATTCAGTCGGCATTAAGCGTGTAGCTGGCGAAGCGTATATCATCCATCAGGTTGATCAGGGAGAGACGCTCTTTGCGTTATCCCGTAAGTATAATGTTAATGTGCAGCAGATTCGCGAGTCCAACAGCACTATTGATGTAGATAACCTAAATATTGGTGACAGCCTTCTGGTTCCGCTTTTTCCACAGCTCATGCAGGGCCGTAAGACCATACACACTGTTCGTAGCGGAGAAACGCTCTTCAGAATATCAAAAACTTATAAGGTAACGGTAGAAGACCTAAAAAAATGGAATGCTATTGGCCAGCAGGCACTCTCCATTGGTCAGCCTATTGTTATTTATTACATTGAAGATAAAGAAGCCGCCAATTCTCCTAGCCCTATTGACGAAAAAAAATACGTAACTCATACTGTTACGCAGGGAGAGACGCTTTTTGCAATATCACGCGCTTATGGAGTTTCTGTACAAGAGCTTAAGGTCAGAAACAAATTATCTAACGAAAGCATTAACTTTGGTCAGCAGCTTATTATTAGAGAAAGGGAAGTACTGGAAGCGCCCGAATTGTCTGTATCAACTACTACTGTAAATGCTCCTACTATTCCTGAGCCTACCAAAGCTAATACTGCTAATTCTAATGAAGAGAATGAAGAAAGTGAGGATGAAGAGGAAGAAGTATATGACCGCCGACTAACACGTGCTGAAGCACTGGAACAGGAAAAAGAGCGTATACGAGCCATCAGGGCTTCTGAGAAAAAAGCACTTTCTGAATACGAGAAGAAAAGTGAAATGGGCTTTGCCGCTGCTATAGAAGGAGGAATTGAGACCAAAAAGTTTCTTGCCCTACACCGCTCAGCACCGGTAGGTACGATTATGCAAATCCGTAATGAAATGAATAATCTATCGGTTTTTGTGCGTGTAGTAGGCAAACTACCAAATACCGGGGTAAATGATAAGGTAGCAATTCGTATTTCTCAGGCAGCTTACGAAAAGTTAGGAGGCATCAACGAGCGATTTCCTGTAGAAATTACTTATATCCAGTAGGTCTATCCCGAACTAAAATCTCAAAATTTGGTTCTTCTTCTAGTTAACTTAAGTATTTAATATGTCTATAGCCAAAGCTGACCCTAAAAAGAGGTCTGTCCTGAATATGATCTGGACTGCTCTTTTCACTCTGATGTACCCTTTCATTTTGCTTTTTTCATTAGCCTGCATTGGAGTCATTCATCTGTTTTCTTTGCTTTCACGCCTTATTTCTATGCTACCCATATGGGGCAAAGCTGAGGAGGATACTAAGGAAAGTTCAGGATCTAACTGGAGTCCATTTGCCAACATTGGTTCTCTTACACTTGAGAGTAGGTTTGAAGACGAGATTATGTTTGGCCCTGCTTACTATAAGCTAAAAGCCAATAAAGCTATTAAAGACTTATCTGAGCACTACTTTGGTAGCTTTCAATTTACCTGCCACGACGGTATTCTCTTACAAAAATGGAATACTCTTGCGCCTAAACAACTACCCGACTTTGACCTGGTTTTTTTGAATGCAAAAACCGGCACCTTGCACCACCTTAAAACTATCAAGTCTTTTAGCTGGAAGGTTGAGCAGGAAGCCGACAAAATTATTCTTTGGTTTGACGAGAAAAAAGAAGAAGGCAAACTGATTATTCAGGCTGCTGATCTGCAATTTAAAGCTGCCCTGTAATTTGCCTCTTAGTACCGATTTTAGAGAACTTCTGGAAGTTAAAGCAGAGGAGTTTAACCAGCCCGCTTTTATAGAAGATGATCCTATTAGTATCCCACATGCCTATCAGCAAAAGCAGGACATAGAGATTAGCGGGCTGATAGCCGCCGTATTGGCCTGGGGACAACGCAAAACTATTATCAGTAAGTGTAAAGAGTTCTTTGCTTATATGGACAATGCTCCCTACGACTTTGTTCTTCACCATCAGGAGCAGGACTTAAAAGCTTTTTTAGCATTTAAGCATCGTACTTTTAATGCTACAGACGCACTCTATTTCATTTCTTTTCTGCGGCACTATTATCAGCAATATGAGTCGTTAGAAGATGCTTTTATAATGTACATGAAGCAAGATGATAAAGATATAGAGAATGGCCTGGTTGGTTTTCGTGAGCAATTTTTTAGCTTACCCGATTATCCTGAGCGCACCCGCAAGCACATTGCTACTCCAGCACGCAACTCTGCCTGCAAGCGCCTCAATATGTACTTACGCTGGATGGTCCGTAAAGATGATAAAGGGGTGGACTTTGGCCTCTGGAATCGTATAAAACCTTCTCAACTTATTTGTCCCTGCGACCTGCATGTGGATAGAGTGGCTCGCCGCCTGGGACTTATCAGCAGAAAGCAAACTGACTGGCATACAGCTTTAGAACTTACAAACAATTTGCGCCTTTTAGACGCTGAAGACCCTGTTCGTTATGACTTTGCCCTCTTTGGCCTGGGTATAGAAGAAAGGTGGGGTAAGTAATACAATCGTTAAGTCTATCACTTCCGGATAAATATCACCACCCATAAGTTTGTAGAACACTTCTACATAATGCGCATATAATGTCAGGACAATTTCCATGCTTATTTAACTCCCCCTAAGCTAATATTAATTTTTAATTATCTGAAAATCAGTCAATTAAATTTAAAAATGCCATTTGGCACAGTTCTTATTTATGATTGAGTGTAAATTATTTTTAAATATTTTATCATTTAATTTTTTTTAATTATGAAACGTACATTCATCGCATTAGCCGCACTAGGAACATTTACATTTGCAAGTATTGGAGCTGACGCACTACCAACTAAAGATAAAGCCGCAACAGAATTTGTACAGGATCAGCGTAAAGAGATCAAGTACGAAGAATTGCCGGAAGCTGTAAGAACTGCATTTGAAGATTCACAGTATGGCCAGTGGGAAGTTTCTCAGGTACACGAAGTAGCTGCGGAGCAGGGTACTCAGTATGAGCTAACCATTACTGATGGTACCCAAAGTGGTACACTCACATTTGATGAAGAAGGAAATATGGTACAATAAGCTTTTGCTTGTACATTCCGAAAACTAAGGATCGGATACTAGAAGCCTGCCTTTATGAGGGCAGGCTTTTTTTGTTTTGCTCATATCATTAGTCAACCTGCTCAAAAAAATTTGATTATTAATTTGCCAGCATGTAAGTAAAAGAACTTAAAGCAATCAATTTCTATCAAAGAGCCTCTAAAGCCATCTACCAGTACGCCAGGGGCAAAGCATAACTTATTCATAACACTGGCGTTACATCATTTCTTGATTTACTTCGTTGGCAGATATAAGAGTTGCAATCAATGCCTCAACTTGGTCAATTAACCTACACTTGGGCAATTGTTTCTACACAGATGATTACAATTTTTTGGTCTATGGCTACTTACTTAAAAATAATAGAGGGAACGAAAAACTTTAATATATTTTAAATATATCACATTATTCAAAATTTTATATATGTTTTTAGTGGTTATATCAAAACAATATATTAGTTTTGATATTAAATAGTGTAGAAATAAACAATTGCAGCATTCTATTGCACAATCATTGAAGGTTTCAGCATAAAATGTGGCAATTAGCTTAGCCAACCATTTAACTTTTGTTATATATTAACTAACAATAATTTTATTTTAACACCTTGTTAGAATCATAGAAAAATTTTACTATATTTTTAAAAATAGTTATACCAAAGGCATTAACTTTGCGTATATATCAAACAAAAGATTTTTTTGACTATTGATAACCTGAATATTTTGAAGTAATGGATAAGACAGACAAAACATTAACCCAATTAAACGAATTGCTCGCTAAGAGCATAGACGCAAAAAAAGGATATCATAAAGCGGCAGAGGAGATTGATAATCCTTCCCTCAAAGGCTTTATTATGTGCATTGCAGAGCAAAGAGAAAATTTCCGCCGTTCTTTACGCGAAGAAATTTGCTACCTCGGCGGACAGCCAGTATCTCCACCCCATGACCCGGATTTTGTAATGGAGTCATTTGCTCAACCAGATTTATTAGTATTAATCAATTCAGTGGAGCAAACATTAGATGCCTGTCTTAAAAATGAACTCAAGAACCTTACTGCATACGAAGAAGCTCTTTCTGATGCTGATGCTTCTGCCTTGCAGCTTGTAATTGGACAAAGAGAAAATGTAAAGCTAGCTATAAACGATTTGCGTAATTTATATGCTCCTACTAAGTTAGCTGTATAATAAAATTTGAGTGTAAGTATATGAGCCGGCTATATAGTCGGCTTTTTTTATGCCCTGTATTATTTTTTTTGATACCTATTCAAATAAGCATTTCTATATTAACTTAACTTCTAGCAAAGATTACCTGAAAGACCTATGAAAACAATCGGGAATATACTCTGGATTATTTTGGGAGGTTTTGCCATAGCTCTTGAGTACCTTACTGCCGGACTACTGATGTGTATAACCATTATTGGAATTCCTTTTGGTATACAATCTTTTAAACTCGCTGGAGCAAGCCTCTGGCCATTTGGCAATGAAATAAAAAACACACCCGATACTGGCTCAGGTGTGTCTACTATACTTAACGTTTTATGGATTCTTTTAGGAGGTATATGGATTACGCTAACTCACTTAGTGTTAGGTGTGGTACTTTGCCTGTCCATCATTGGTATTCCTTTTGGTTTACAACATTTTAAGTTGATGAAGCTAAGCTTCACACCTTTCGGTTATGAGTTTGGCGGAGTGAAACCCAGCGTTTAATCTACATTTATACCCATTTCTTTCCAGGCCAAGGCACTTGCTCCCAGTACGGCGGCGTTTCTATGCTCCAGCGCAGAAGGAAGTAACTGAACCTTGTTTTTAAAGACCTGGAACATATAATCTTCCATATACTTTTTAGTAGGCTCAAAGATAAGTTCACCCGCCTTTGCCAATCCACCTAGCAGGAATATGGCCTCTGGACTAAAGATAGCAGAAACATCAGCCAACTTTTGCCCCAGAAGGTTGCAGGTCTGATCAAAGGCGGCCAGGGCAATAGGATCTCCTTTTTTAGCCAGATCAGCCACCATACTTGCAGTAAGCTGGTTGTAAGTAACATCTCTTAACGGGCTGTCGGCATTTAACTCGCCAAGCAACGTAAAAACGGTTCTTTTGATGCCCGTAGCTGACACATAACCTTCTAAACAACCTTTTCGTCCAAGGCCGCAAACTCTGCCATTGGGGTCTTGTAAAAGGTGTCCCATCTCCCCAGCAAAGCCATCGTTTCCGTAGATAAGTTCGCCATTAGCTACAAAGCCGCTACCAAGTCCGGTGCCCAGGGTAATCATGATAAAGTTTTTCATGCCTTTGGCACCTCCATAAATCATCTCCCCTATAGCGGCAGCATTGGCATCGTTGGTTAGTACCATAGGCACATCATAGTACTTCTTAAATAGTTTTACCAAGGGTACTATCCCCCGGAATGATAGGTTGGGAGCATACTCTATAGTACCGGTAAAGTAGTTACCATTTGGTGCACCTATGCCTACCCCAACTATATTCAGATCCTCAGAAGCTTGTTTTCGCAGTGCTTCTACCTCTTCATGTATATATTTGAGGAAAGCTTCAATATCTCCGGCAGGAGTTTTTACGGTAGAGATAGAGGTCTCTCCGTACATATTGCCTTCTTTATCTACAAAACCAAATTTGGTGTTGGTACCACCGATGTCAATGCCAAGGGCTACGTCTTTCATATTCTTTATGAGTTGACACAAAATGAGCCTGGAGCCCTTTACTCCAGGTCTATTTTGCAGTATTGATTACGTTCTGAAAGTATCAGTCGCCTTACTTTATATAATTGTTAATTATAGATTCATAAAGCTCAATCTTTCCACTGATGCGTTTTGGCTCTCCATTCATTTCAGCCATATTTCTAAGATCTTCTAACTTTAGCTTGCCAGCTTCGTACTCCGCTCCCTTACCTGAATCAAAAGAAGCATAGCGTTCTTTTTTCATTTGCATGAAGTTAGAATTCTCCCTGATGTCGTGGGCAATCAGTAAACCACGCGCAAAGGTATCCATTCCAGCAATATGTGCAATAAATAAATCTTCAAGATCTGAAGAAGTACGGCGCACTTTTGCATCAAAGTTAAGTCCTCCGGGTGCAATTCCCCCCTGTTCCAGTACAATCATCATCGCATGAATACAATCATACAGATCAGTAGGGAAGTAATCCGTATCCCATCCATTTTGTACATCGCCCATATTAGCATCAATACTACCCAGCATTCCAGCATCAGAGGCAGTTTGCAGATCGTGAGCAAAAGTATGTCCCGCTAAGATAGCATGGTTTTGCTCTAGGTTAATTTTAAAATCGTCTGCCAGCCCCTGCTCTTTAAGAAAGCCAATTACTGTTGCCGAATCAAAATCATACTGATGCTTACTTGGTTCTGCTGGTTTAGGTTCAATCAGGAAATTACCTTTAAATCCGATCTTGCGTCCATAGTCGCGTGCCATACGAAGAAATTGACCCATATGGTCAAGCTCCCGCTTCATATTGGTATTGATCAGAGAAGCATAACCTTCACGACCGCCCCAAAATACATAATTTTCTCCACCTAGCTCAACAGTTGCTTCTAATGCTGCTTTTACCTGAGCACCTGCATGGCAGACTACCTCAAAATCAGGATTTGTTGAAGCACCATTCATATAACGAGGATGTGAAAAAAGATTAGCTGTACCCCAAAGCAGTTTTACGCCAGTAGATTTTTGATAATCTTTAGCCATCTGCACAATCTCCTGCAAATTCTTTTCAGATTTAGAGACAGTGTCTCCTTCAGGAGCGATATCTACATCATGGAAGCAATAGTAGGGAACACCTAACTTGGTAAAAAACTCAAAGGCAGCTTCCAGCTTGTACTTAGCATTGTCCATAGCATCGTTGGTTTTGTTCCAGGGGAACTCACGCGTACCCGCTCCAAATGGATCATTGTTTTCGTTACAGAAGCTATGCCAATAGGCCACCGCAAAACGAAGATGCTCTTTCATGGTTTTATTGCCCACTACTCTGTCTTCATCATAAAATTTGTAAGAAAAAATATGATCAGACTCTCTTCCTTCGTAATTAATCTTCCCAATTTCAGGAAAAAATTCGCTTGTCAATACTCCCTTAGTCATGGTTGTGTTTGTATTATGTGGATTTAAAAATATTGTTAACGTTTAGCCTAAATGCTGTTGCAGAAGGTGTAGCCATTGTGTGTAGGCTTCTCCATAAGCTAGTTGCTTATCAGCCTCAGGTTGTACTTCTCCCACCAGTTCCAGCGCAGAAAAAGCTTCTTCAAAACCTGAGTAGATACCAGCCCCTACTCCAGCTCCACGGGCGGCCCCTACGGCACCATCAGTATTGTACAATTCTAATGCTGCTCCGGTAACATTCGCAAAAGCTTCTCTAAAGATGGGGCTTAAAAACATATTAGCTTTGCCTGCTTTTACTTTGTTTATCTGCATTCCCATAGCCTGCATAATATCAAAGCTATATTTGAGGGCGAAAACGATACCCTCCTGAGCCGCACGCAATACATGCGCCTGGCTGTGCGTGTTAAACTGTAAGCCGTGTATATGTGCGTCAACTTCAGCATTAGCTAAAGTGCGCTCGGCTCCGTTTCCGAAAGGTAGTACACTAAGTCCGGCAGAGCCGATTGGGACGTCTGCTGCCAGCTGATTCATTTTTTCATAATCAGCATGGGCACCCATAATATTATTTTTTAGCCAGCTATTTTGTATACCGGTACCATTAACACAGGCCAGTATACCGTAGCGAGGCTGTTCCTTACTGTAATTGACGTGAGCAAAGGTGTTTACTCTGGACTGTGGGTCATAATCCAGCTGATCACTTACCCCATAAATTACTCCAGAGGTACCGGCAGTAGTAGCTACCTCACCAGGTTGAAGCACATTAAGAGAAAGCGCGTTATTGGGCTGATCCCCGGCCCGGTAGGCAATAGGTGTACCTACCGGCAAACCTAGCTCATCGGCAATCTGGCTGCTTACCCTACCCTGTTCGGCAAAAGTAGGTACTACTTCAGGAATATAGTCCTGGCTAATACCATAGTGGTCTAGCAGTTGTACTGCCAGCGACTGTTCGCGAAAATCCCACATAATACCTTCTGACAGACCAGAAACAGTAGTACAAATTTCTCCGCTGAGCTTCATGGCAATAAAATCGCCAGGCAGCATTACTTTATGAATACGCTGATATAAGTCCGGTTCATTTTCTTTTACCCACCTTAGTTTGGAGGCGGTAAAGTTTCCAGGGCTATTGAGTAAATGCCCCAGGCTATAGTCTTTCCCTAGTGCATCAAAAGCCTTGCGCCCAATACTTACAGCTCGGCTATCGCACCAGATAATAGAAGGACGAAGCACCTGCTGAGCCTTGTCTACCAGCACCAGCCCATGCATCTGATAAGATATGCCAATAGCCTGGGTCTGTGCCAGAGCCTTAGGATGCGCTGCTTTAAGTTGTTGTGTAGCTTTTACGATATGTTCCCACCACAATTCCGGGTCTTGTTCTGCCCAGCCTTCCTGTACAGCCAGCATAGGCATTTCCTGTGAGGGGGAGGTAGCACTGCCCAGCACCTTGCCGTCTGCGATACTTACAAGGCTGGCTTTTATGGATGAGCTACCCACATCATATCCTAACAAATAACCTTCGGATTGGTCAATCATAAATCAAAAAAGTAGTCGGTTATCTAAATTGCAATCTTTACAAGATTATTAAAAAAATCTGAGAATTATGTAGTTTCAGTGAATAAGCTTATAAGACTTGTACTTCAGTTTAACAATTTGAAAGGTTTTTTATAAAGATGAAAAGAAGAAAATTTATTAAGTGTTTAGACGCAAGCGGTTCATCCGTATTCCCGCTCCCTCAGCCCGGCTCAATGGCATCAGAATAGCCTTGGTACAGGTCAGGACTTTGAGCAGCATAGCGGGCAAAAGTTTGGAGATCTGCAAGCCAAGCGGGTGGTGATTAACCTAGGTGTGTAGACAATCAATGACGGGGGCGAATATCCTCCTTTTAGCATCTATTTTGTCGGCTACAACATTATAAGTTATTTTCCGATCAGAGCTTCTACGGCATTACTTACCCAGTAATCTTCGGCATTGGGCTAGATTATGGGTTTACCATTAATAATACAGATTCACTAACCTTGCACCTGGGAGTAATAAACGAGACGTTTTATCTTCATTATGAAGCTTTTGAGTCTCAGCAGCGATATAGGGGAGACCTAATCAACCTGACCGACCCGCCTAAAGTTTATAGCAATATAGAAGGGGGGGCTTTGCCGGATACAATACAGTTGATTTCACTATTAAGCTTTAGGATTTGAGAAGCATTCTTTACTCATCCTTCAGTGCATCCACCGGATTGGCCACCGCCGTTTTGATGGTCTGGTAGCTAATGGTAAAAGTAGCGATGAACATAACCAGCAGAATCGCAATTCCGAAGAGCCACCAACTCATTTCTGTACGATAGGCAAAGTTTTCCAGCCAACTAGCCATGCCCCAATAGGTAAGAGGAATGGCTAAGCCGCTAGCTAAAACTAATAGCAAAAAATACCCTCTTGTAAGCATACCCAAAATATGAGACAGACTGGCTCCCAATACTTTACGAATACCAATCTCCTTTTCTTTCTGCTTAGCTACCAGAAGCGCCAGCCCATAAGACCCAAGGCAAGAGACAAAAATAGCCAGTAGAGCAAAGATAGCGATAATATCGCCCAGGCGTTCTTCAGAAAGATAGGCCTGCGCCAGTTGGTCGTCTAAAAAATGGTATTCAAAAGCTTTATGCGGGAAGAAGTTTTTCCACTCTTCCGCTATCATATCAATGGTTTCCCCTAGTTCACTTCCTTCTATTTTAACAGAAAAGGTGTTAAAGAGCGGTACTGATACGCCCATAATCAGTGAGCTTACCGGATTGTGCAATGATGTGTAATGAAAATCATTGACTACTCCTATTACGTAACCTTCCTTACCTTCCAATTCTATTCTTTTGCCTAATGCTTCTTCAGCACTGCCCCATCCAAAATTTTTAACAGCGGCTTCGTTAACTATAAAAGACTCTAAATGATCTGCACCCGCAGCTATATCAAAATCACGTCCGGCAACAATTTCAAGTCCGTAGGTTTCGCTAAAATCATAATCTACAGACATAGTGGGCACAAACAAACGGCCTTCTGTACTTACACCTTCTGGCTCAACCCTGCGAGCGACTATACTTAAGCCGGGAGCACCTGATGATAAGGTAACCGACTGTACACCAACATTGGTAAGCAAACGTTCTTCAAAGGTGTTCATCTTCTGGCGCATATCGGCACTGCCTGCACCAAAAACGTTATTCATATTTTCGCTATAAAGCGGAATGGTAATGATTGCCTCCTGATCAAAGCCCAGCGACTGGCTTTGGAGAAAGCGGAGCTGTTGAAAAATAATTACCGTACCCGCAATAAGCATAATAGACATGGTAAACTGAATAAACACCAATACCTGCCGAAGCGAGAAACGCTGAATCTTATGGTTTAGGGGAGATTTATTCTTTAATACCCTGGCCAGATTAATATGAGTGGTGTAGAAAGCGGGATATGACCCACCCAAAAGTCCGCTCAACAAAAAAACACCTAAAAAGGCCAGCAGAACCGGACCTTCTGTAAGCTGCTGAACAACAAAATTTTTCTGAGTAAGGCTATTAAACTCAGGGAGCACACTACTAACAATGAGGACTGATAGTAGGAGGCTTAAAAAGCTAATAAGTAAAGACTCTCCTAAGAATTGCAAGAGCAGCTGAGGTTTGTTAGCTCCCAATACCTTGCGCACGCCTACTTCTTTACCTCTTCTGAGAGACTGTGCGGTAGATAGGTTTATAAAATTAAAGCAGGCAATCAGAAGGGTGACTAACGCCACTGCTGCAAATGTATAGATATACGCCATATCACTGGTAGGCCCGGGATTTAACTCCACATCTGGATTTAAGTAGATGTCCTGGATAGGCTGAAGTGTAAAAGACTGACCTAAGCGAAGTGCTTCTGGTGCATGAGTATTTAGTAGGCGCTCCATTCCCTTGTTGGCTTCTTCTACCGAAGCTTTTTCTTCTAACAGCACATAAGAATGTGAATGTGAAATAACCCAGTTCTGCGCCAGGTTATTTCTCATATCATCTCTACGCTCCTTGTCTGCCAGGGCAAACATATCATTGTAAGGGAGCAGCACCTTAAAACTGAAATGCGACGTCTCAGGAAAGTTCTTTACCACTCCTACTACCTGATAAGGGTGCTCTCCTTCCAGCATCAGCGTTCTCCCCAAAACATCTCTTTGTTGCCAATATTCGCCAAAATATTTTGCTGCCAGCTCTTCTGAGAGTATCAGACGTTGGGCGCCAGACAGGTTCTCGTGTTTCTCTCCAGCCAAAAACTCCAACTCAAACAGCTTAAAGAAAGAGGAGTCTACCATAAACACATCGCTTTCTTCAAAGTCCTGAACACTACTTAGTTTGCTGGCATCAGGGATGCTAACACTGATGTCTCGTCCATACACGCGTGCGGTAGCCTGCACTCCAGAAAGCTCAGAAGCTACAAGCGGAGCCAGCGGAGGAGGTACACGAGCGTAATCCGAACCATTGTTCGCATGATAAACAATGCGATAAAGCTGGCTTCCGTTGGGGTGAAAAGTATCGTAGCTAAGCTCATGCTGAACAAACAAAAAAATAAGCATGCAGCAACTCATACCTATACTAAGCCCCAACACATTAATAATGGCAAAAACTTTGTGTTTAATTAGGTGGCGATAAGCCACAGTAAGGTAGCTCCAGAACATATTGTATGAGTTTATTTCAGCATACAAAATGGTGATTTTTAGCTTATCTATTGCTCACCCATTTTGGGGGAAAGTAGCAGGCTTAAAGAGGCAATATCAGCTACTGAGCTAAAGGAAGGGTAAGAAGCAGAGTAAAGACTCTGCCTTAGAATAGCAAGAACTTATAAGGCTTTACCTTTCAGGACAATACGCATCAGGTACATATCCGCAGTGATATATAGTACTGACTCATCACTATTGAAGGTACAGTTAGCAGTAGCCTGCCCGGTTTTAAGAGTACCCAAATGATCTCCCTGCGGAGAAAATATCCAGACGCCTCCGGGGCCTGTTGCAAAAATGTTTCCACTGCTGTGTACAGCCAGCCCATCAGGTAAGCCAGGGGCCTCAGCAGTTTTGCTGGTAGCATCATAAAAAACTCTGCCATTTTCTACATCACCATCAGCACTTACATCATAGGCCATCCAGATGGCTCTTTTAGGGTCAGAGTTGGCTACATAGAGTGTAGCACCATCCGGTGAAAAGCCAATACCATTAGGTCTGCTAAGCTCATCAGTAAGAAGAATGAGCTCATTGTTTTCACTATTATAGCGGTATACCCCCTGAAAATCTAACTCTTTAGCATCACTGTCTGCTCCACCTGGTAGCCCATAAGGTGGGTCTGTAAAGTATAGCAGGCCATTGCTCAGATATGCCAGATCGTTCGGACTGTTTAGTCGTTTACCCTCATAAGTTTCTACTATTGTTTCAAACTGCGGAGAAGGCTCTCCTAGAGGGCTCGTCATACGGGCAATACGCCTATCGCCATGCTGGCATAGTACCAGCCGCCCCTGATCATCCAGAATTAATCCATTTGAACCAGGCTCCTTCATTTTACCATCTCCGCTAAAGCCAGAAGGTTTCAGGTAAAGCGAGGCCCCCTCTCCTTCTTTCCATTTAAAAATACTGTTTTGAGGTATATCTGAGTAGAGCAGATAATTTCCCTGCGGCACCCATACCGGCCCTTCAGTCCATTCGTAGCCTTCTGCGAGTATTTCCAGCTGAGCATCTTTGGGTATAAGCTGGTCTAGCCGGGGAGAAAGCCGCTCTACTGAGCCTGTAGTTTTATAGCTGGTGTTTTGTGTTTGCGCCTCATCGCTGGCTTCAGTGGATTGTTCTTGTTGAGTAGAAGAGTCACAGGCTGCAAAAAATAGAAGCAGCCCCATTAGGTAAGCGTGTTTGTACATTGTTGTATTATATAGTTGGTCTTATAAAGCTACATTATATTCTGCTTCTCTCAAATTGGCAACAGGTGAATATTACCCTTAGCAGATGATCCTCAACAAAGATCTCACTCTTTCAGGTTAGGCAGGACCTCTTTTTCATGATTAAGCTCAGAACCATTTACCAGTCAGCAGGTTAAGAAGGCGTATACTTCTCAATGTAAACCCAAAAGCAATGAAGATATTATTGACAGGAGCTAATGGATATATTGGCATGCGTCTGCTGCCGGTATTGGTCCGCGATGGGCATGAGGTAATCTGTCTGGTCCGCGATAAGCGTAGAATGAAAGTAGAAAAATCGCTGGAGGAAAATATTACCTACTACGAGGCCGATCTCCTTAAAGAAGATACGCTGAAGGACCTTCCTAAAGATATAGAAGCCGCTTATTATCTGGTACACTCCATCGGTGCTTCAGCCAATTACGAGAAGCTGGAAGCCCAGGCGGCTCATAATTTTGTAAACCACATACAATTTACAAACTGCAAACAGATTGTATACCTCTCTGGTATTGTCAATGATAAAGACCTATCTAAACATTTGCGCTCTCGCAAAAATGTAGAGGACATACTCATGAAAAGCAGCATACCTACTACGGTATTGCGTGCCGGAATTATTATTGGTTCGGGTGGTGCTTCTTTTGAGATTATTCGCGACCTGGTAGAAAAACTACCTGTTATGATAGCTCCTAAATGGGTAAGCACTAAAAGCCAACCCATAGCGCTCCGTAATGTGTTGCAGTACTTGCATGGAGTGCTGCTTAAGCAGCAGGCTTACAATAAAGTGTTTGATATTGGCGGGCCAGAAGTGCTTACATACAAGCAGATGCTCTTACAATTTGCTGAGGTTCGTAAGCTGAGAAGATACATAATTTCTGTACCAGTACTCTCTCCACGTTTATCCTCTTTATGGTTGTATTTTGTTACCAGCACTTCTTTTAAACTTGCCAGAGGTCTGGTAGACAGCATGAAGAATCAGGTAATAGTGCAGCACAGAGGCATAGATGAGGTAGTAAAAGTAGAGTTATTTACCTATAAACAAGCGGTAGAACGTGCCTTTGACCGTATTGCACAAAATGAGGTTATATCCAGTTGGAAAGATTCATTCAATAGCTCTAAAATTGATATTAATCTGAGTGAGTATGTAAAGGTGCCTCAGTACGGTGTATATACTGATATTCGTAAAATACCTTTTAGCAAGCCTAAAGAGCAGGTAATTAACAATATCTGGAGTATAGGCGGCGACCGCGGCTGGTACTACCTCGGCTTCTTATGGAAGATCAGAGGGCTTTTAGATCAGATGGTAGGTGGTGTGGGGCTTAGAAGAGGCCGAAGAAGCAGGAATAGCCTGGTACCGGGAGATGCTCTGGACTTTTGGCGAGTATTGGTGGCTGATAAAGAAGAGGGAAGGCTTTTACTTTACGCAGAAATGAAGCTGCCGGGCGATGCCTGGCTGGAGTTTGACGTAATAGATGAAGACGGGCAGTGCTATCTGCTACAAACTGCTACCTATCGCCCTCAAGGCCTGGCCGGGCGGCTGTACTGGTGGTCGGTGTATCCTTTTCATGGTTTTATATTTCCGGGCATGGCTAAACGCATTATTAACTTTGAAGAAAAGCAAAAAGAGATTGAACAGAAGGAGAAGAAAAAAGAAGCAAGAAAAAAAGGGGAGCAGGTATCTGCCTAATACTTTATTTCCACTGTTTTGAAAAATGTTACCATTGTAGGGGGTGGCCTGGCCGGGCTTATTAACGCGAATATGCTAGCGAAGGCTGGCTTTGAGGTTCTTTTAATTGAGAAAAAGCACTACCCTTTTCATAAAGTTTGTGGAGAGTATATTTCTAATGAAGTAGTCCCATTTTTACAGCAGACAGATTTGTACCCTCAGGAGCTTGAGCCTGCACATGTTAGTAGGTTTATGCTTAGCTCTGTTTCGGGCAAAAGTGCCATTATGCCTTTGGACCTTGGAGGCTTTGGTATTAGTCGCTTTGCGCTAGATCATTTTCTATACCAAAAAGCCCGGGCGGCAGGGGTTAAGTTTTTGCTGGGTACCGCCGTAAAAGATATACAATTCAAAGATCAACAATTTTTACTCACTCTCTCTACCCACGAAGTACTGGCAAGTCCTCTGGTCATAGGTGCTTATGGTAAACGTTCACGTCTGGATAAGCAACTTGGCCGTAGATTTATTCAAAAGCGCTCAGCCTATATTGGTGTCAAATATCACCTCTATGCTGATTTTCCGGCAGATATGATTGCCCTACATAATTTTAGAGGTGGCTACTGTGGCATTAGCCAAATTGAGGCTGGCAAGTATAATATGTGTTACCTGGGTAGCAGAAATGCACTAAAGCAGCATGGCAGTATTGAGGCTATGGAAAAAGCGGTACTGCACGAAAACCCCTATTTAAAAAAGCTCTTTTCTGAATCTGAATTCCTCTTTGAGAAGCCTGAAGTAATTAACGAAATCTCATTTGCTCCCAAACAAGCGGTAGAAGAACATATTCTTATGTCAGGAGATACAGCTGGTCTAATAACCCCTCTGTGCGGTAATGGTATGGCAATGGCTATACATTCAGCAAAAATACTCTCCAACCTAATTATCAAACATTACACTAAGCCTTCCCCCGACAGACTGAGCCTGGAGCGGGAGTATACTCAGGTATGGAAGCAACTGTTTGCCCGACGTTTGTGGGTGGGCAGAAATGTACAAAACCTTTTTGGCAGTCCCTGGGTATCTGAGCTCGGGGTAGCTATGGTTTCTGCTTACAAGCCCCTAGCCAAAAGCATAATGCGACGTACCCACGGTCAGGTCTTTTAGTCGTATTTTTAAAAATAGATCTCTTTTACTAAACTAACTTAAGGTACAATTCTGTTACTTTTGCATCCCATTTTAGAAACTGAAGTATCTTAGTGTTCTAAGATCTTAATAATATTTATGGCCGAATACGAACTTTATACCCTAGCTAACGGGATTAGAGTAGCACATAAACAGATTACCCACAGCAAAGTCGTTCATTGTGGCTTTGTACTAGACATAGGTAGCAGAGACGAAAAGCCGGAACAACATGGCATTGCTCACTTCTGGGAGCATATGGCCTTTAAAGGAACCAAAAAGCGAAAAGCCTTTCACATTCTCAATCGCCTGGACTCTGTAGGCGGGGAGCTTAACGCATATACTACTAAAGAAAAGATCTGCTTTTACGCCTCGGTGCTAGATCGCCATTTTGATAGTGCCTTTGAGCTGCTTACCGATATTACTTTTGATTCTGTTTTTCCAGAAAAACAAATAGAGCGAGAACGTAACGTAATTCTGGAAGAGATGTCTATGTATTACGATTCTCCGGAAGATGCGATTCAGGATGATTTTGACGAAGTAGTATTTGGCAAGCACCCACTGGGTATGAACATTCTGGGCACCAGCGAGAGCATCCGCCGCTTTCATAGAGAGGACTTCACCAATTTTGTGCAGGAAAACCTAGACACCTCTAAGCTAGTATTTTCCTGTGTAGGCAATCTGCCTATGAAAAAGGTAATACGACTGGCAGAAAAATACCTGACTGACATTCCAAGTAAGTGCTCCAAAAGGGTGCGCATACCTTTTCAGAAGTATACGCCTAAGCAACTATCAATAGAACGAACGCTCACTCAGGCTCAGTGTACCATTGGTAGAGATGCCTACCCTGTACAGCATGATAATAGCCTGCCCTTCTTTATGCTAACTAACCTACTAGGTGGGCCTAGTATGAATACCCGACTAAACCTGGCCCTAAGAGAAAAACATGCCCTGGTTTATGCCATAGATGCCGAGTACCAGTCTTATACAGACACAGGAATCTTTTCTATTTCTTTTGGTACTGAACCCCGACAGCTAGGCAGGGCTATTGGTTATACGATGAAAGAGCTTAAAAAATTACGCGAAGTGCCATTGGGTAGCATGCAGCTCCATAGGGCCAAAGAGCAGCTTATGGGGCAGTTGGCTATGAGTAGCGAAAACAACCAGAGCCTTATGCTGGCTATGGCCAGAAGTATACTGGATGAGTATGAAATGGATACTTTAGAAAGCCTGTACGAAAAGATATCTAAACTGGAAGCCATAGAGCTACAGGGCATAGCTCGACAAATGCTAAAAGAAGAAGACCTGTCAGTACTAAGCTTTGTTCCCAAAGCTCAACCCTCATAAACAGATAAGCCTGACAGATACAGGCTAAAACTGCACATAATAGCCAAGCGTAATGGTAACCGTATTGAGCAGAAGGGGATTTGGTATCTGGGTGATGTTTTTATCCAATACCGAAGAGAAGCCCAGGCTGTAGCGTCCTCCCAGCTGAAACAAGCCTACAGCAGTAGCTACTTCAAAACCTCCACCTCCAACAATGCCTATATTAAACTTATTATCTCTTCCCTCTTCATAGCGGTAAGAGATTTGCTCATCGGTAATACTTACTTCCCTTTCGCTGCTATGTGAGAGCAAATAACTTAAGAAAAAGCCTGCCTCTAGATAGATTCGCACATTGCGCTGCCCGATGTAGCCATGCGCCATAATAGGAATATCTACATAGCTTAGGTTCTGCTGATAGAACAGGCTATCGCCCCGCAGCTCGCTAATTTCAGTATCTACAAACACTTCTTTCCAGCCTTTTTCTGTATAGTTTACTCCAAACTGAAGGCTAAAATTAGGCTGCGCATAATACTGCATAGAGATTCCTCCGGTATAGCCACTCATCCAGCGGAGGCGAGCCTCCGAATTATTCAGTATTCGGTTAGGCTCAAAAATAGTAGAAACAGCCCCGCCATGCCGGGTACCTATACTAAACTTAGACCACTTTTTGGGCTGAGTACTCAAGGTATCCTGCGCCTTTAGCTCCACACTGCCGAGTACTAGCCACAGCACTAAAAAAATATACTTACACTTGTAAATCGCCATAAACGACGCCCGCACTATGGTCATAAGAAGCTCCGGTTACTGAACTCAAACAATTAATTTCATTGCGCACACGCAATACTCCCAAAAATGCAAAAATCAGCGCCTCTTTAAAAGAAACAATCAACTCATTGGGCAATACTACACTAAATGTGCCTTTGCTGTACTTTCTGATACATTCAATTAAGTATTCATTAAAAGCACCGCCGCCGGTAGCCAGCATGCTGGAGTAATGGTTGGGGCTATCCATAAACTCCTGTAGCTGATGCACATTATTTGCAATTTGCTGGGCTACATGATGAGTTAGCGTAGCCAGCATATCTTCAACTGAAAGCTCTTCTTTCTCCAAAGGATTAATAAAGTGCTCTAATACCCACTCATACCCTAAAGACTTAGGGTAAGGAGCATGGTAATAGTCTAACGCATTCAAGCGTTCCAGAATTTCTGTATTCACCTCCCCTGAGCGAGCCAATGATCCGCCCTTATCATAAGCCATCCCCTTTTTCTTGGCAAAGTGGTTGAGCACCATATTCGCCGGGCTAACATCGTATGCCAATCTTTCACCTTTTACTTCAGCAGAAATATTGGCGATACCTCCTATATTAAGACAGAAGTCATGCTGCGGAAAAAGCAGACGGTCTCCAATAGGTACCAATGGAGCGCCCTGCCCTCCCAGCGCGATATCCATATCCCTGAAATTACTAATCACAGGTTTACCACATTCGGCATGTATGGCATAGCTACTGCCTATTTGCAGGGTAATGCCTTTTTCTGGCTGATGAAAAACAGTGTGGCCATGAGATGCGATAAATTCCGGGTCAACTTCGTGCTTCTTCATAAAACGCTTGATCGCTTTTCCTATCCATACCCCCAACTCCTGATGTGTACGGGTAAGCTCTTCACCGCTAACTTCAGTAATGTGTTGCAGGCGGTTAACCCACTTTTCTTCATAGGGAAAGGTATTGGCCGCTAAAATCTCAAACTGCCAGCCGCCCTTTTCTGTGTGACCAAAGTGGCAGTAAGCAATGTCAAGCCCGTCTAATGACGTACCCGACATCAATCCGATAACTTTATATTTTCTTACTTTCAATGCAATTATATTTTATACAAGCCTGCTTGTGTGCTTGGCCTGTTACTGTCTACTATTAGTGATAGCTGATAAATAAATAGTGAATTAAATTGGGGGTAGAAGTACCGCTGAAGCTACAAAGTGCTTAAAGCACTACCAAATTATCTTCCATGCCTTCGGTCTGAAAAGTCTGAATACTCCCCTCATTGTCGTAGATAATGAAGGCATCTAACGAATCATTTTCTTCCAGAATTTTTTTACTTTTTTCTAGCCCCATCACCATAAATGCGGTAGCAAAAGCATCTGCGGTAAGGCAGTCTTCTGCCAATACCGACACGCTTAACACTGAATGATTTACGGGATAGCCTGTTACCGGGTCTATGGTATGAGCATATTTTTTACCATCGCGCACATAATAGTTACGATAGTTGCCTGAGGTAGCAATTGCCTGATCTTTTAGCGTAATTACAGCAGGCATGTCTCCCTTTTGTTCAGGGTCATCAATGCCGATACGCCAATACTCCCCTTTACTGTTTTTTCCTTTGCACAAAATTTCACCACCTATTTCTACCATCATATTTTCTATGCCCTGTTCCTCAAGAAAATCAGCAATTACATCTACGCCATAGCCTTTAGCTATAGCGCTGAAGTTAAGCTCAACATTTGGTTTAGTCTTGCTTACATAATCTTTGGTAAACTCAATAGTAGTATAATCTACCAACTGAAGTAAAGAGTCTACTGCAAGGCTGTCTGGTAGTTCTCCTCCACCAGGGCCAAAACCCCAGGCATTAACCAATGGTGCAATGGTAGGGTCATAGGCACCCTCGGTAATCGCGGATATCTCCTGGCTCCTTTTAAGCACCGGGTAGAAGTAAGGCAGGTCAAAGTAAAAGGTATCTTCCTTACCAAATTTTGAAATTTCTGACTCAGGCAGGTAATGATTGAGCGACTGGTTGTATACCTCCAGTAGCGAGTCTATGCTGCTTTTAAAGCTTCTTCCTTCATCATCCAGATACTTGATATTGTACACCGTACCCATCGTCTGTCCACTGAAGGTTACTTGATTTTGCGCAGCACCCTCCTCATTAGACTGGCGAAACAACCAAACAATGGCAACAAGGCTAAGAAGAACTACAGAGTAGATAATATTTTTCTTCTGATAAGTATTCATAGCTGATAATGAGTTTTTATGCTCATCAAAACGTTATTAGATAGTGCTATAGTTTTTGAACGCTGCAAAATTAGGTTTAATTTGTAGATTCCCCACAGTTGGATAAAAAAAGCCGAAGACTTTGCTGATTTGGTTGAGGCGTAATTTGTTAGAAGGTATGGTTAAACCATACAGATATTAATTTATATAAATACATATCACGCTACTGATGAGAGAAGATTATTTAAGAGGCGATGCCGATCATCTTAGTCCTGGCGAACGTGAATTGGAAAAAGCGCTCCGCCCCCTAAGTTTTGATGACTTTACCGGTCAGTCTAAAATTATAGAAAACCTTAAGGTATTTGTACTGGCTGCTAAAAAGCGTGGCGACCAACTGGACCATGTGCTTTTGCATGGCCCTCCCGGCCTGGGAAAGACCACCCTTTCTCATATTATTGCCAATGAACTGGAGTCGCAGATTAAAGCTACCTCTGGCCCGGTACTGGATAAACCCAGCGACCTTGCCGGACTATTAACAAATCTGGATGCCGGCGATGTTTTGTTTATTGACGAAATACACCGGCTTAACCCTATTGTGGAAGAGTACCTATACTCTGCCATGGAAGATTTCAAGATTGATATTATGCTTGACTCCGGGCCCAATGCTCGTACAGTGCAGATTAGCCTTAGCCCTTTTACGCTGGTAGGAGCCACTACACGTTCGGGTCTGCTTACCTCACCTCTAAGGGCTCGCTTTGGCATTAATGCTCGCTTGGAATATTATGATGCGGAACTACTACAAAGCATCGTTAAACGTTCGGCCAGTATATTAAACACCCCTATTCATGAAGAGGCAGCCCACGAAATTGCTCGCCGTAGCCGCGGTACCCCGCGTATTGCCAATACGCTACTACGCCGTACCCGCGACTTTGCCGAAATTAAGGGGGAAGGTATTATTACTAAACCCATTGCGGAAATGGCTCTTAAAGCCCTGGATGTAGACCAGAACGGCCTAGATGACATGGATAACCGCATTCTTTCTACCATTATTGAAAAGTTTAAAGGAGGACCGGTAGGCATTAGTACTATTGCTACCGCCTGTGGAGAAGAAGCGGAAACTATAGAAGAAGTGTATGAGCCTTTTCTCATTAAGGAGGGCTACATCAAAAGAACTTCTCGTGGAAGAGAAGCTACAGAACTGGCTTACAGACATCTTAAGCTCATCCCCCCGGGCAGAGCACAAACATTGTTTGACGAATAAAAAAGGGCCGACTTATTACTAAGTCGGCCCTTGTTTTACGCTTTATCTACTTTTTAGTAGGTGGTATCATCAAAATTAGAAGTAGCTACAAAGTCTTCAATTACATTAGCCACGGAACTTCTAATATCGATCTGTTGGTTTCTTAGATTATCATCAGGTTCTACAGCTTCAGCTACGTAAGCTACCCAAAGCGCCTCACCGGTATCAGGGTTAATAGCACTTACTACCAGACTTCCTTCTTCTAACTGTTCTAAAATATTTTCTTCACCGACATTTTGGTCTACAGTATAAGGGTCTTTATAGTAGCCATACTTTTCGTTGTACTTCTCATCAAAGATTACGTAACTGATTAGTACATCGGGGTTTTCAGTATTGAAATCGTAACCATAAGTATCAAACTCATGTACTATGGCATTTTGTACCATTGTATTTTGAAGAGTACTAAATGTATACCACTGCTCATCCTCCAGATTCTGAAAATTGTTACCAAAAGCGTATGATTCAAGATCACCTAACTCTGCAGCTTCATTTGCCTTAGATACAACTTCATTATTCTGCTGCGCAAAGGCTGTAGCAGAAATAAAAATACTTGTTAAGAATATTGATAGATATTTCATCATTTAAATTTTAAGATTAAAAAGTATGATTAATACACAATATTATAACAAGCAATTTAAGATACTGTTTTAAATAATATTGATTTTTAGCTATTCAAATGGGCATAATTGACCATTAATTTAGTATGATAATTGAAAAATATACACTACTAATTATATTGCTATTTAATAATTTTTAATGGGGCTATCAATTATCAATAGCTTCCTGCATATCCTCAAAATAGCGGATATCCATTTCATTCACTTTTAGCTGAGGGTACTTTTCTTTAATTTTTGCTTTACCCAGCTCTACACTTTTTCTAAACACCTTATCCTCAGGGAGTAGCTTTCTGTGCACATGCATACCATAAGGCAGTAGACTTTCTTTCCATTCCTTATAATACCACTCCATAGAAGGCTGATGAAAAACGCTCATCCTTCTTTTGTCGAAGATCACTTTTTTAATCTGATGCTCTTTGATTAGCTCAGCGGCACGAAGAAACACCTTTTGAAACTCTTCGATTGGTATATATGTATCGGTAGCTTTGATAATAAGCACAGGTTTATTTTCTACAGTAAAAATATCGCAATGCTTAAATTCTTCCTGCAAATCAAGACGATCCTGGGTTTCCATATATGTAGTTGAAAAAAATAATTAATATACCTTATGAATTTCTCTAAAATACGCCTGGCAGGCAAATATCAAAAAAATTATTAGCGTAGAAGCCTATTAAGACTTAGAATCGCTCCCAAATTGCGGAACTTTCTGCCAAACTACTGCATTGCACCGCTAAACTTTACCAGCATGTCATCTCAAGTCCTTGAAAAAAGATCACAACTAGTTAAAGAAAAAGCAAAGGCGCTGGGCTTCGACTTTTGCGGTATTTCCAGGGCTGAATTTTTGGAAGAGGAAGCTCCCAAGCTGGAAAACTGGCTGAAACAGGGAATGCACGGGCAGATGCACTATATGGAAAACCATTTTGACAAACGGCTGGACCCTACAAAGCTGGTAGAGGGAGCTCGTTCTGTGGTTACGCTACTCTACAACTACTATCCGGAAGAAGATCTAAGCCAGAGCGATAATTATAAAATATCAAAATATGCCTATGGCCAAGATTATCACTTTGTAATAAAGGATAAACTAAGAAATTTGGTGGCAGAGCTACAAGAAGAAATTGGCGAGATTGAAGGACGTGTTTTTGTAGACTCTGCACCAGTTATGGAAAGGGCATGGGCCAAACGTAGCGGTGTAGGCTGGGTGGGTAAAAATAGCCTGCTCCTGACTAAGCAAAGAGGAAGTTTCTTTTTTCTGGCTGAGATTATTAGCGATCTGGAACTGCAAGCCGATGGTCCCATGAAAGATTACTGCGGAACCTGCACCCGCTGCCTGGACGCCTGCCCTACCGATGCTATAGTAGCACCCTACGTAGTGGACGGAAGCCGCTGCATCTCTTACTATACCATAGAGCTTAAAGAAGAAATTCCTAAAAAAGCACAGGCTAAGTTTGAGAACTGGATATTCGGATGTGATATCTGTCAGGATGTATGCCCCTGGAACCGACACGCACGCCCCCACCAGGAGCCAGATTTTTCGCCTCACCCTGAGCTAAGGAGTATGCAAAAAGAGGATTGGGAAGAGCTAACAGAAGAGGTTTTTCGGAAGCTTTTTAAAAAATCAGCTGTAAAGCGTACCAAGTACCAGGGTTTACAGAGGAACATCCGCTTTGTATCCGATAAAAAAAGGCCACAGTAATAACTGTGACCCGATATATTGTAGTGTGTTCTTTACTTTAAGTTAGTCTAATAGGTTAGTTTAGCCTGCGCAGCTAACCGTGAAGCATTCATTAAGAGTAGAACGATACATTCTACCAAACCGCTGATAACACCATTCTTTGAGGCTACCAACTTCGTGAGGCAATAAAATACCGATAGCTTTTTTTAGTTCTTTTTTGAACAAGGCCTTGTCAAAGCTTACCTTAGCAAGTATGAGCTTTACATAGTCCAATTGGGCATGTATTCGCTTGGCATTTACTTGCTTGTTGTTAATTTGCATATCCGATTCAATTTTGGGTTATAAAAAAATCAACAAGTCTAAAAAACTAATTCATTCACAAAATTTTTGGTGAGTCGTACGTACGTCTTGTCTTTAAAAAGTGTTATAAATATATATAGCAACTTTTGCTTTTGCAAGCGCATTTTTGCAACGGGTTTTAGCCAAAATTATTTTATTCTATGAGGTTTACACATGTGCTGATCTTCATAATCTGCTGCCTGTCAGTTTCCTTACAGTCTGTGGCTCAGGAAGTTTCTATTGAGTTAGGCCCTAATGAGATAGGCTTAAATGAGCAATTTACCATAACCGTAAAAATAAAAGACGACAGACTACGTAGGTATGATGACTTCCCGGACATTCCCGGCTTTGAGAAGGCAGGTATTTCAACCTCTTCCTCTACCAATATTGTCAACGGGCAGGTATCTTCTTCGCAGAGTGTTACGCAAACCTATCTGCCTACCCGTGAGGGTACCTTTAAACTTTCGCCATTTCGCATGAACGTAAATGACACCCAGGTGAGCTCATCAGGGAGCAGTATTACAGTAGGCCCGGCTCGCCAGGGAGGCAGAGGCAATAACCCTTTTGACTTCAACGATCCTTTTGATGACTTTTTTGGTAGACGCAACCAACCTCAGGAGTTTGTAGATGTGCAGGATGATGCCTTTCTGGCCCTCTCTACAGACAAAGATTCTGTATACCTGGGCGAAGGCTTTACAACTACGCTAGCCTTTTATGTATCAGATAAAAACCAGGCTCCTTTACAGTTCTATGACCTTGGTAAACAGTTGACAGATATCTTAAAAGATATTAAACCTTCTAATGCCTGGGAAGAGAATTTCAACATAGAGAATATCAATGGTAAACCTGTCTCTATCAACGGGCAAAACTACACTCAATACAAAATATATCAGGCAACATTTTTTCCACTGAACCAGGATCCAATTAAATTTCCGGAAGTGGGACTAAAAATGATTAAGTATAAAGTTGCCAAGAACCCTTCTTTCTTTGGTAGAAGGCGACAGGAGGACTTCAAAACTTTCTATAGTCAGCCTAAGCAGGTATATGTTAAAGCTCTGCCTGAACACCCGCTGCGCGAACGAGTAGCGGTAGGAGATTACCGCCTGGAAGAAGAGATAAGCGATAAAGAACTAACTACCGGCAAAAGCTTTAACTATACCTTTAAGATTGTAGGAGAAGGTAACATTTCTGCCATTGAGAAGCCCGACATTAAAAGCAATGATGATTTTGATGTGTATGCTCCCAGTATTGAGCAAAATATTAGCCGACGAGGTAATAGAGTGATGGGGTCTAAGGCTTTTTCATATTTTGCTGTTCCTAATGAACCGGGAGAGTACCAGCTTGGCAAATATTTTAATTGGGTATTCTTCAATACTTCTACCCAGGCTTACGATACGCTTCGCTCTGATTTAGCCTTGCAGGTAAGTGGAAAAAGCCGTAAAAATGATTACATCAGCGCTCAAAATGTAGGCACCTTCTACGACCGTATTGACAGAACAGACAATAAGCTGGCTAGCCTCGAACATGATGGTTGGCTTAAAATAATGGCAAACGTACTAATTATTGGTATGTTGGCTTTGGCAGGCTTCGCAGTCTTTAAAAAATAGCTTTGGGCTTTATCGCCTTAGCTGCTACATTTGTCATTCTATATCATATCTATTTAGCATTAGCGGCATGGGAAACTCTTTTGGCACTTTATTTAAAATTTCAACTTACGGTGAATCTCACGGCAAATCTATTGGAGTAATTATTGACGGTTGCCCCGCTGGTATGCCTCTGGATGAAGAGCTTATTCAGAAAGATATGGATCGTCGTAAGCCCGGCCAGTCTAAAATTACTACCCAGCGCAAAGAGAGTGATACTTTTCAGATACAGTCTGGCGTATTTGACGGCAAAACCACAGGTACTCCTATCATGATTCTGATTCCTAATGAAGATCAGAGGAGTAAAGACTATTCGCATATTGCTGACAAATTTCGCCCTTCGCATGCTGACTATACCTACCATAGTAAGTATGGCATCCGTGATTACCGTGGCGGAGGAAGAAGCTCAGCACGCGAAACAGCTGCCAGAGTAGCTGCCGGAGCTGTGGCTAAACAGTTTCTTAAGCATAAAGGCATAGAAGTGTCAGCTTATGTATCTCAGGTAGGTACGCTCCGTCTACAGAAAGCGTATCAGGAACTAGATTTAAGCCAGACTGAAAATAACATTGTTCGCTGCCCCGATGCTGAGGTTGCTGAACAGATGATTGAGCTTATAGATACTACACGTAAAAATAGAGATACAATTGGCGGTATCGTAAGCTGTGTTATTCAGGGAGTGCCTGCCGGATTGGGAGAACCCGTTTTTGATAAACTACATGCCGAGCTAGGCAAAGCCATGCTTAATATTAATGCCGTTAAAGGGTTTGAGTACGGCAGTGGTTTTGAGGGGGTTGCTCTTAACGGATCCGCACATAATGATGCGTACTACAAAGATGGCGAAGAAGTACGAACCCGCACCAACCACTCGGGAGGTATTCAGGGAGGTATTTCAAATGGTGAAGACATTTACTTCAGAGTAGCGTTTAAGCCAGTCGCTACCTTAATGCAAGATCAGGAGAGTGTAAATGAGGCTGGAGAAGTAGTAACTGTATCAGGTAAAGGACGCCACGATCCCTGTGTTGTGCCTCGTGCGGTACCAATCGTAGAGGCAATGGCTGCTTTGGTTATTGCAGACTACTATTTGCTCAACCAAACCACTAAACTTTAATAATAACACTATTTTTATCTTTGGCCCCTTCACTAAAAGTAAAGGGGCTTTTTTATAGCTTTAGCTCTCTGCAATAAAACAAAACCACTTTTCATCCTGGCTTTCAACCACTTATATCAAAAAGTAAAGTTTTCCAATTTTAATGTAACTACATTAATGTAGCTACGTTATTATTCTCATCATTTAATTAGAAAATCATGAAAAACTTCATAATACCGACAAAAGACCAGGTTGATGACAAAGGAAAAGCAATCTTTGATCAATTAGAAAAAAGCATAGGTAAAGTACCTAATCTGTATGCTACTATTGGTCATTCGTCAAATGCATTGGAAGCCTACCTACAGTTTCAGCAGGCACAGGCTAAAGGTAGCTTCAACGCTAAGGAAAGAGAAGCTGTAAACCTTGCCGTTTCTCAGGCTAACGCATGTCAGTACTGCCTGGCAGCGCATACCACCATCGCTAAAATGAACGGCTTTACTGAAGAAGAAACTTTGCAGTTAAGAGCAGGCACTATTGAGGACGCCAAGCTAAGAGCAATTACCAGACTCTCTTCGGCTATAGTACATAGCCATGGTAAACCCGCTCAGGAAGAATTGGATGCCTTCTTCGAGCAGGGGTATGACGAAAAAGCTTTGATGGACCTGGTGTCTTTGGTTGCTGATAAGTCTTTATCTAATTATGTACATAACATCACTCAGATAGCCATAGATTTTCCTGAAGCCAAACCTTTAGAACAAGAAGTTTATTAATTCAATATAAGTTTAGTACTCATCAGCATAGGGACAAAAATTTCTATGCTGATATTTTTTTTAAAACAATTCATATGAGTTTACAAGCAGAGCTAGAAGCCTACAAAGAAAAATTTTTGCAGAAAGCAGATCAAAATAAAATTGAGGCCTTTGAGGGTGGCATACAGGAAGTGATACAGAGTGGCATTCTCAAACAGGCTTTGAACACTGGCGATCAGGCAATTTCTTTTACTCTTAAAAATGCCAAAGGTCAGGAGGTAAGTCTGGATAACTACTTAGAGAAGGGGCCAGTAGTACTTACCTGGTACCGCGGAGGGTGGTGCCCTTATTGTAACTTAAGCCTGAAACATTTGCAGCAATATTTACCTCAGTTTAAAAAAGAGGGAGCCAATCTGCTCGCACTTACACCCGAACTACCAGACAAATCTTTATCCACCCAGGAGAAGAATGAACTGGAGTTTGAGGTACTTAGTGATGTTAACAATACCGTAGCCCGACAATATGGGTTGGTATTTCAGCTGAATGATACCGTAAGTGGATATTATAAACAAGCTTTTGATCTGGAAGTATATAATGGCAACAATAGCGACGAACTTCCGCTGGCAGCTACTTATGTGATAGACTCATCAGGCAAAATTCGCTACGCTTTTCTGGATGCAGATTACAGAAACAGAGCAGAACCTGAAGAGGTACTTAAACAACTTAAGCAATTAAGCTAAAACAATTTTCCTCTTTCCAGTTTCTGAAGTTAATGTAGTTACAGAATGGCTGTCTGCTCTTTAATCATTAATTTGAGCAGACTTTCAGGCCTTACCTGAAAAATACGTATTACTATTTACGTCCTATAGACTATGAAACTGGAAGAGGAGATTCACCAACCCAACTTTTATAATAAACATCATAAGCTTCGCATCAATTTACTTTATACTTTCAATTGGTTCAGGGCTCAGATTAAGTCTTTTTTAGATCAATATGAGCTTACTCAGCAGCAGTTTAACGTACTCAGGATACTAAGAGGTAGCTTTCCAGACCCTATTAGTACCAAAGAAATAACCCGGCGTAGTGTAGATCGCTATACCGACTCCTCACGTGTAGTAGACCGCTTGCTAAAGAAAGGACTTGTTAAAAAGGAAAACTGCCCCAATGACAAACGTCTGGTACATGTTACCATCACCTCTCAAGGTCTGGAGCTGCTACTGTGTATAGACAAACAGATGGACGGCCTGGATAACATTACAAAAAACCTGAATGAAGAACAGATTGATCAGCTAAATACTTTGCTAGATACGCTAAGAGGCGAAGATCGTCTGGATAAAGAATAGCCATCTCTCTTTCTCTATCATACCATGCCCTCTTTGCTATGTCTAGCTGCCCAAAATAGATAAATTGAAAACTGTTCTGCTGAACCTCATTTCTGGTACAAAACGGTTTTGTAAAATATTTCGGCTGATTGTGTGGCCCTAGCAGAGATTTTGGCCATATCTATTGTGAGAAAAATTATCAAAATGGTAGCCTGAATTCTCATGGATATTCAGCACTTTTTAATTTTAGCGGATTACATTACAGCTTCATAGGCCGCTCTAAGCGCTTTTTTGCCTGATAAAATATGGAAATTCTCACTTGCGTAGCTGAGTATATTATTTCTATCCTCGCTGGCTCCTTTTTACCTGCTTTTAATCCATAAAACTGCGAGTGAACTATATTTTGCAAAAAAACAGCTGTTTCAGGGAACTCAATGTTATATAACTATTAGAAATCAAATTTTAACTTTTTAAATATTGTTTTTAACAAAATACCTTTCTTCGTTCTAATGTTATCAAAACACTAAATACTAGGTGTTATACCTAGAGGCTTAAGATACATTAGTAAGCACAAACCCCTCAAGCGTTAGAAGTAAGAAGTATGAGTCTCTGAACTCAACAAAAAGCACTTTCATTGGAATAATACTACTCCATTAAGCTTCATTTTTTTTACAAAACCTCCACCTAAAAAGGGCTAATCTCACACCCTATTGCTTAGACATAAGCAACCTTCTACCTTTGAATTGTCTACAGAAGGTATCTAAAAACAGCCCTTAAACATTGAATTAACACTGATTATTAACCATCAACCCCATCAAATCATGAAAAAATTTACTAACAAATTCAGCCTTCTTACCCTAGCTTTTGTTTGCTCTTTTGCCTTTAGTATTAGTAGCTGTACAGAGGATATTATCGACCCTGACCAGAGTGCTATGCCTCCTAAAAATCTAATTAAAACTCCTCCCAGAAAAAACAGATAAGTCAGTAGACATACTTATTTATTTCAATTACTAAAATTCAATAAGTCATGAAAAAATTAACAAATAAATTTAGCCTACTTACCTTAGCTTTTGTGTGTTCTTTTGCATTTACAATAAGCAGTTGCACTGAAGATCTTATGGAACCTGACCATAGTGCCATGCCACCTAAGCACCTGATCAAAACTCCTCCCAGAAAGAACAGCTAATCACTTTCCTGAAAACTTTTTAGAATATTATAATCCAACGCAATCATGAAAAGATTTGTCAACAAATTCAGCCTACTTACCTTAGCTTTTGTGTGTTCTTTTGCATTTACAATAAGCAGCTGTAGCGAAGACCTTATGGAGCCCAACCATAGTTCCATGCCTCCTAAGCATCTGATCAAAACCCCTCCCAGAAAGAACAGCTAGTAACCCTCTAGTTGTATCACAGAAAAAAAGGCTATTGCCTGCAAAACAATAGCCTTATCGGGTTTAGGTGGGTAGTACTTATTTACCCATGGTTTCCTGTTTGCTCATGTAGTCTATGGTAAGATTACTTAAAGCTTTTACGCCTAGCTTCAGGCCGCTATCATCTATATAAAAATCTGGCGTATGATGCGGGGCCGCCTCCTCAGCAGTCTTATCGGCAGGCATACCTCCTAAAAAGAAAAAGAAACCCGGCACTTCCTGGGCAAAGTAAGAAAAGTCTTCTGCCCCGGTAACAGCCTTACGAAGAAATACATGATCATCTCCGGCAGTTTGCTTGAGCGATTCCGCTGCCCAGGCAGTAAGTTCAGGGTCGTTATAAGTAACCGGATACCCCCGGGAGATATTTACTTCTACTTCTGCTCCGGCACTTTCTCCGATGTTGGTAGCGATCTCACGAATTCTCTTATGTATTTTATCCTGCATCTCTGGGTCCAGTGAGCGTATGGTACCGATCATCCTTACCTCTTCAGGGATGATATTGCTACGCACGCCTCCTTCAATTTTGCCAATAGTCACTACTGCTGGAGCTTTAAGTAGTTCCAGATTTCTGCTGACTATAGTTTGCAACCCCATAACAATCTGCGAAGCGGTAACGATAGGGTCTACACCCGACCAGGGATAAGCTCCATGTGTTTGCGCTCCTTTCACTTTAATTTCCAGACCATCTACACTAGCCATAGTCCCTTCCGAACGATACCCAATGGTGTTAACCTCCGTTTGTGAGTTAATGTGCAGACCAAAAATCACATCAACATCAGGGTTTTGCAGAGCTCCTTCTTTAATCATCAGGTCGGCCCCGCCTTCCTCTCCTTCCGGAGCTCCTTCTTCAGCAGGCTGAAAGATAAACTTTACCGTACCAGTCAAATCTTTTTGCATCCGGCTAAGTGTTTCGGCTACGCCCATTAAAATAGCTACGTGGGTATCGTGTCCGCAGGCATGCATTACACCTACCTCTTCCCCATTATATTCTGTTGTTACTTTAGAAGCAAAAGGCACATCTACGCGCTCTACTACAGGCAGGGCATCCATATCGGCACGCAAGGCTACCACCGGTCCAGGCTTTGCCCCCTTGAGTATGCCAACCACACCAGTATGCGCAACCTCAGTCTGTACGGCTATTCCGAGTGATTTCAGATGTTTGGCAACCATTTTCGCCGTACGGAACTCTCGATTGGAGAGTTCAGGATGCTCATGTATATCTCTGCGCCAACTCACCACTTTCTCTTCTATCTCATCAGCTATCTTCTCTACCTGAACGGACAGGTCTTGTGCTTTGGCAGGGCTGCCAAACATGCCCAAAAGCAATAGGCTAAGTAGTATATTCTTGCTCATCATAATCTTTAGGTTAGGATTCGGGAAAAACGTAATATCACTACTAATGGGCAAAAATAAAAGGGTGCAACCCACTGGCCGCACCCTTCTTTTTAATTGACTATCAAACTATTATGAAAAAGTCTGTACAACAGGACCTCCTTCTCTGATCTCCTCATTGGCATTCTCAGCAAACTTTTCAAAGTTTTTAGCAAACTGAGCTGCCAGATGGTTCGCCTTATCGTCATAAGCGTTTTTGTCTAGCCAGGTATTACGAGGATTTAATATTTCAGCGGGAACCTCCGGACATTGGGTAGGCATCAATACCCCAAAAACAGGATGCGCTTCGTATTCTACCTCATTTAACTGACCTTCTAGGGCGGCGGTGATCATAGCCCTGGTATATTTAAGCCTAATACGGCTGCCTATTCCGTAGGGCCCTCCTGACCATCCGGTATTAATCAGCCATACATTAACTTGCTGCTGCTCCATCTTTTTGCCTAAGAGCTCCGCATAGCGCGTAGGGTGCAGGGGCATAAAGGGAGAACCAAAACAGGCAGAGAAAGTGGCAACCGGCTCAGTAATGCCTGTTTCTGTACCTGCTACTTTAGCCGTATAGCCTGAGATAAAGTGATACATCGCCTGCCCAACCGTTAGCTTTGAGATAGGCGGCAATACCCCATATGCATCGGCTGTGAGAAAAAATATATTTTCCGGCACCCCTCCTACTGAAGGGTGCCTGGCATTTGCGATATGGTAAATAGGGTAGGAAACACGGGTATTTTCTGTAACCTCCTTATTGGTATAATCTACCGTGCGGCTCTCTGGATAGAAACGCGTATTTTCCAGTATGGCACCAAACCTAATTGCGTTCCAGATTTCCGGCTCATTCTCTTGAGAAAGGTTAATTACTTTTGCATAACAACCACCTTCAAAGTTAAAGACACTATCTTCTGTCCAGCCGTGTTCATCATCACCAATCAGGTAGCGATTAGGGTCGGCAGAGAGCGTGGTTTTTCCGGTGCCAGATAGCCCGAAGAAGATCGCGGTATCGCCATCTTTACCCATATTGGCACTACAGTGCATAGAAAGCACATTTTCCCGCTCAGGTAGCAGAAAGTTAAGCACACTAAACACGCCTTTTTTGGTCTCACCGGTATAGCCGGTGCCTCCTACCAGAATTATCTTTCGGCTAAAATTAATGATGGCAAAATTCTGATCACGCGTACCATCAACTTCCGGCACTGCTTTAAAATCCGGATTAGCGATAATGGTAAAGTCAGGGCTAAAGTTGTCCAGCTCCTCCTTCTCCAACCTTAAAAACATGTTGTAGCAAAACATATTATGCCAGGCCTGGGTATCTATAACTCTGATCTTAAGACGATACTTAGGGTCAGCACCAGCGGCGGCATCGCGTACATATACCTTCTTGCCTTCCAGCGACTTGATCATCTTATCGTACAATTGATCAAACTTAGCAGGCTCAAAAGGAATGTTGATGTTTCCCCACCATACTTTGTCTTTGGTAAGCTCATCTTTCACGATAAAACGGTCTTTGGGAGCCCGCCCGGTAAATTTACCGGTGTCGCACATCAGGGCGCCGGTGTCAGTCAGCACACCTTCTCCACTCTTGAGGGTTTCTTCTACCAGAGCAGCAGGGGGGAGATTCCACAAGACAGGCTTGCTTTCACGAATTCCCATACTTTCCAGTTCCTGAAGAACCTTTGGGTTGTTAGTCGTTTTCATAAAAACTGTTTTGGAAAATGTTGTTTAATCGTGTTTAGGAGACGCTCTATACAAATGTCGTTTTGTATACCCTAAACATCTATGACTTATATTATGCGCAAAACTGATAATAGTCAGCTTTACGCCCTAGGCTGACTAATATATTGATATGATTTGTGATCTTCTAATTTTATTGCTGGTCTTTTGTATTGGATAAGTGCAATTACTTAGCATATATTTTAAGGCTTAGTTTACGTGCTTGCAATGAGTTCAAACACTAGGGCCGTCATGGCGTTATGGAGGTAGTTTTTTAAACCTTTTTGCTTTTGGATTCGCTAATTTTTTATGTGCTGGCTGCAGTTGGTGGTACAGCTATCGTATGGTGGGGCGGCGATATGCTGGAGTCTTCTTCTGACAAGCTGGCTAATTACTATCGTCTGCCTAAAATATTTCATGGAGCTATTATTGCCGCAGTTGGCTCCAGCTTTCCAGAGTTAAGCAGTTCAGTCATCTCCACGCTCATTCATGGGGAGTTTGACCTGGGAGTTTCAGCTATCGTGGGTTCAGCTATTTTTAATATACTGGTAATCCCTGCCATTTCGGGCCTTGCATCAGGTAAGCTTAGCGCCAACCATACGCTGGTATATAAAGACGCTCAGTTTTACATTACTTCTGTAGCCGTACTACTGCTCGCTTTTTCTTTTGCTGTCATCTACAATCCGGTAGAAGGGAAAGCACTGACCGGTGAGGTTAATCGTTACATCGCCCTGATTCCCTTTCTGCTATACGGGCTGTATATCTTTTTGCAGTTTCAGGATGTAAAAGAAGAACGCAAGAATAATAAAGCAGAACGACCTAAAGATATTTCTGCCCGCAAGCAGTGGATTCGTTTACTACTAAGTCTGCTACTTATCGTAGTAGGTGTGGAAGGGCTGGTACGTGCGGCGCTGGGGTTTGGAGAATATTTTAATACGCCCAGTTTTCTTTGGGGACTCACAATTATTGCAGCAGGTACCAGCCTGCCCGATGCTTACGTAAGTGTAAAAGTTGCCCGAAGAAACGAAGGGGTAGTAAGCTTGGCTAATGTGCTGGGTAGCAATATTTTTGATTTGCTGGTAGCCGTACCTGTAGGGATACTTATTGCTGGCACTGCCCCTATAGACTTTACTGTGGCCGCTCCAATGATGGGCTTTCTTACATTTGCTACCATTGTTCTTTTTGCCAGTATGCGTACCAAGCTCGAGCTAAGCAAAACCGAATGCTGGGTACTGCTAGGTCTGTATGTTATTTTTTTAGCCTGGATGATACTAGAAACTATCGGGCTTAGCAGTATAGTGAGATAGCAGGTTTGGTGTATCATAGAAGGTTAAGACTCTAAACAAACACTCAGGGCAGTTTCGCGCCTGATACTGATCTCTCCATACCGATTGCTTAACTACCTTAAAAGGTATATACTCTTTCTTTTAAAGGACTTTTACACAAGCTGCATGGTGGTGAGGATGGAGGGGCAAATGCCCTGTCTTTGCAGCCTGCTTGTTTCTGTTTATAAAGAAGCGACATAAACCTACAGATACATTACTTCTTGCAAAACAGACATGAGTAAACCTTACAGATAGCTTACTTCTGCGTACTAAGAAGGCACATAACCTTACAGTAACATTACTTCTTACAGCCAGGAAATGACAAAACCCAGAGGTTTGATGGCTTCTGCACTGAAAGAAACAGGATAACCACAAAGAATCAGGACTTCTTCATCACCAGAAATGGCAAAGCTATACACTTATATGTCTTCACCACTCACAGAAAGGAGAAGAAGCGTCAGTCATATGTTTGAATGAGCTGGATTTGCCTCCCCTCTACATTCCTTCACAATTGTGTATCTATCAGCTATGAAATAATGGCCGTCTCTTACGGTTTCGGGCTCTACCTCAATACTTAGTATCCTCACTTACCTACACCAGACTACCTATAGCCCATGGTTTGAGCCTATTCCAAATCTCTGTATTTCTTTAGTAACAAGCAGACTCCCATACTTTTGTGCCACACGCATTTTCGTAATCATAATTAAATTAGGTGGAGTGTAAAAAATACTGCGGCACAGATGTAACTTTATCTGTTGAACAAGGCATACCTCGCATACTTTGAAGATTAGATTTAAAAACCGTTTTCCACGCTTTGCCGAAGAACTGAAGCGACTCTCCCATTGGGAAGATCTGGCAGAAGTAAAACCGCCCATTCCTTCTCGCAGGCTCCTGCTCTTTATCTCGGCAGTGGTGCTGGATATACTATTGGTCAGAGGGCTTTTTTTATATAGCGATTGGCAGCAGGAGGCGATCTACATGAGTGGCATATTTGTGCTCGCCGCATTGCTCTGGATTACAGAAGCCCTGCCATTGTTTGCTACCGCTATTCTCATTATTGCGCTGGAAATTATTCTTCTGGCCAATCCGGGAAACTGGGCAGGCCTTGGCTTTGAAGGGGGGTACTCTCCTGACTATCGTGAGTTTCTGGCTCCGCTCTCCAATCCGGTAATTGTATTGTTCTTTGGAGGTTTTATTCTTGCCCATGCCGTACTCAAAGAGGGAGTAGACAAAGCTATGGCAAGCGGAATACTACGTGCTTTCGGGGGCAAACCCATCTTTGTTATGCTGGGTCTAATGCTAATCACCGCTTTCTTTTCTATGTGGATGAGCAATACCGCTACTACCGCAATGATGATCACCCTCGTCTACCCTATATTAAAGCAGATACCAGACAAAGACCCTCTACGGAAAGGGCTTTTACTTTGCATTCCTTTTGCGGCGAATATTGGAGGAATGGGTACTCCTATAGCCTCTCCACCCAATGCTGTAGCGGTTTCATTTCTTCAACAGTCAGGTTTTAGTATCAGCTTTCTGGAATGGGTGCTGATTGCCACACCTCTGATGCTGTTTTTACTTCTGTTTGCCTGGTTGTTTCTGTACAATAACTTTAAACCATCAGATAGTAATCTTTACCTTAAACCTGAAGCCCGAAAAATAGATACCCGTGGCTGGTATGTGATTCTAATAATGGTGCTTACAGTGCTACTCTGGCTTACCGACCGCTGGCATGGCCTCTCTACAGCAGTAGTAGCACTATTTCCTGCAATTGCTTTTACTGCTACCGGCCTGCTAAGCCGCAGTGATGTAAACTCACTGGAGTGGCATATCCTGATTTTGATTATGGGAGGTATTGCCCTGGGCGTAGGGATGCAACTAAGCGGACTGGATGAGATATTTGTTACCTTTTTGCCTTCAGAAGGTAAAATGGTGCTCAGTGCTATGGTTTTAGCCACCCTTTTGTTTAGTACCTTTATCTCAAATACCGCTGCGGCAAACCTTCTTCTACCGATAGGAATATCTTTTGCCATGCAGCCGGAGGGGGCAGAAGCAGGTAGTCCGGTACAGCTTGCCATCAGCATAGCACTGGCAGCCTCACTGGCTATGGCGCTTCCTATTAGTACGCCACCTAATACTATCGCTTATAGTAAAGGAGACCTGCTTAGCAGTGATTTTACAAAAGCAGGTCTGGTTATCGGGGCATTAGCCATTATGCTCATTATCGCATTAGGAGGTACAATCATCAGCTTCTGGACCTCCTACTAACCTCGTTCCAGTAGAAAGACGATGTAAGCCACATAGCATAGCAGAAAAATAACTCCACTGATTCTACCCACGGCTTTTTTCTTCTCCAGACTGACTGAAAGTATCAATAAGGTACTGGCGAAAATGATCATTAGTATATCAAAATTGCTAAGCACATTAAAAGGCAGAGGGTGCACCATGGCGCTTATGCCTAGTATCCAGAGTATGTTAAAAATATTTGAGCCTACTGCATTGCCTACGGCAATATCAGTATTGCGCCTTTTTGCCGCTACCGCAGAAGTTACCAACTCTGGTAAAGACGTACCTATCGCCACTACAGTAAGACCGATAAAACTTTCGCTCATGCCTAGCAGAGTGGCTATATGCACTGCACCATCTACTGTCCATTTGCCTCCTAAAAACAGGGCAAGTACTCCTAAAGAAATTAAGCCAATAGCCTGTAGCATAGGGCGCTCCTGATAACTATCTGCCTGCTCATTACCCTCACGGGCCACTTTAAATACATAAAGCATAAAAAGCAGAAAGAAAAAAAGTAAGATAGCTCCGTCTAAGCGACTGATAATAAGGCCGGGAGTCTGGTCAAAAAGGGCGGCATTAGCTAGAAAGCCTACTAATAATGCAGCCATCAGAGAGAAAGGTATTTCGGACATTACGGTGCCGCGCTGTAAAGGTAGCGGGTAAATTAGCGCAGCTACTCCCAGAATAAGAAGGATGTTGGCAATATTACTTCCAAAGACGTTGCCGACCGCCAGCTCTGCGCTTCCATTAAGGCTGGCAAGTATATTTACAATTAGCTCTGGCATAGAAGTGCCGAAAGAAACTATGGTAAGACCAATAATTATATCTGGCACATTATATTTCTTAGCAATAGAAGATGCTCCGTTTACCAGCCAGTCAGCACCTTTGATCAATAGGATAAATCCGAGTACAAATAAGAGGTAAACCCACATAACATAACCTGGTATAAGAGTGCGATATTACTGAAGATGTTGACAGAAAATACAAGAGCCGTCAAAATTTTTTACTGTATGCCTTGCTGTATTTAGCACCTACGCTATTATTGCCTTACCACAGTGAAAAGCATCCAACGATCTAAACTAGTAAAAAGGTAAGTTCTTTTCTTCAGGATCAAATATATGTTTAGGACGTTGAGCGTTCAGGCTATGGCCGTTCATAACTTTTTCATAAAGAGCCAGGTAGCTATCTGTCATCTGCTTTACGCTAAACATGTCCATCACCCGCTCATGGCAACGCCTAGGGTCGTAACTTAAAGGAGCAGAAAGCTGTTCTATGAGTTCGTCTTTGCTTGCAGACAGAAAACCTACCTCTTCGGTTACTATCTCTGGTAATGAGCCGTAGGGGGTACCAAATACCGGGCAGCCATAGTACATACTTTCAGTAATTGCTATACCAAATGGCTCGTACCAGATTACAGGAAAAATGAGGCCTTTAGATTTTCTTAAAACATTATTTTTTTTCTCTCCTCCCTGCATACCATGAAATTTAACATGCGTATCCAGAGTGAGTCGAAATCCCATTTTAAAATTTAGCCGATGCCCTCCTACAACCTCTAACTTTTGTTTGCTTTTACGAGTAATCTCTATAGCGCCTTTAAGGTTTTTTACGTGCCAGGCAGCCTTTGCTAAAAAGTGGAAGTAAGATTTTTTTCCCTTTAAGTCCAGACCAGGGTAGTCGTCAGGGTCAATTCCATTATATACAAAAGCTTCGGCATGATGCCTTTTGGCATGGTCATGAGACACAAAAACCGTATTGATGTCATACTCTTTGGTAGGCACCGTATTAGACTGCATGTTAAACAGGTAAGGCTTCTTTAGCGGACTTTCAGGCTCTACATAAAGGTGCACTACATCTATATCTTCGGGAATTTGCTCGTTTATGTCTACCTCTGACTGATAAGTAAGTACTCTGGCAAAATCACAACTAGAACCTTTACCCACCAGGTAGGTGATATTATGGCCTCTACGTACCAACTCTTTGCCTAACCACCATATAATTCGCTGTATACCTCCATAGGCATAAACCGGAATAGTATTTTTATATACAATACAGATATTCATAACTTTCTTTACGGGTAAAAAAATGTTTTACGCCTATACTGGCTTCAGCTTTAGGTAAACATATACCCCGAGCCTGGGCCGCGACAAAAATAGAGGAATCAAACAAGTATTCAATACGATAGCAGCATATCCTCAACAGGGGCTATGGCATAGAACAAAGGTTTACGCTGCATAACTAAAAGGATTTAGTTTTCTTTAAAAGCGCATTTTACCTTACTTAAAATTATAGAGAAGTAAATTAATTTTCTTAAATTGATAGTTGCTTAGATTTAATACTCAGATAATGCATTCTGTTGATCGCATTTTGCAAAAATACTACTAACAACAACTTTAACTTTATGCCTGGCTTATCCTCAATACAGCGTAAGAAACGCTACCTACTTATTCCTTTTGGGCTGCTGCTGTTAAGTATCGCCTATGTACTGTGGGGCGAGTCTGTTCTGTTTGAGCAAAAAGTAGACTTTAATGCCGAAATACGACCTATACTGAACAAAAAATGTATAACCTGCCACGGTGGAGTCAAACGTTCTGGTGATTTCAGTCTTTTATTCCGCTCAGAAGCATTAGGCGTAAACGAATCTGGCAAAAGAGCTATTGTACCCGGCGATGTAGAAGCCAGCGAAATGATTCACAGAATCAAACATACCGATCCTGAAGAGCGTATGCCCCCCGAAGGCGAACCTCTTTCGCAGGAAGAAGTTAATTTACTCTCACGCTGGATAGAACAGGGAGCCTACTGGGAAGATCACTGGGCCTACGTTAAGCCTGAGCCCATTACCCCCCCCGAAGTTGAGTCAGACTGGGTTAATAATGATATTGATAAGTTCATTCTACAGACTCTTAACACAAAAAATCTGCAACCTTCCGCTGAGGCGGATAAAGCTACACTCCTCCGTAGGCTTAGCCTGGACCTGACCGGCCTACCTCCTGAGCAGGAGCTTATACATAAGTTTCTGTCAGACTCATCTGATCAGGCTTATGAAAAAGCTGTAGATTACCTGCTTGCTTCTCCCCGCTACGGAGAACGCTGGGCTGCTATGTGGATGGACCTTGCTCGCTATGCCGACTCCAAAGGTTACGAGAAAGATGACCACCGTAACATCTGGCAATATCGAGATTGGCTGATTAAAGCTTTTAATGAGGATAAACCTTTTGACCTGTTTACGATAGAACAGCTGGCTGGCGACCTGATGCCCAAGCCCCCAAAAGGGCAGGATGAGTCTCGCTATATCGCTACAGCTTTTCACCGCAACACCATGAACAATGACGAAGGAGGTACCGATGACGAAGAGTTTAGGGTTGCGGCAGTCATAGATAGAGTAAATACTACCTGGGATGTCTGGCAGGCAACTACCATGGCTTGTGTGCAGTGCCATAGTCACCCTTATGACCCTATTCGTCACGAAGAGTACTATAAATTTTACGCTTTTCTAAATAACACTTCCGATGCCGATGTGCCTAGTGAATCGCCTAACTTAAAGCAGTTTAAAAGGGAAGAAGACCAAAAAAAGCTAGAAGAACTAAAAAATTGGGTAATCACCCATACGGCATCTGCGGATGATAAGCTAACTCAGGCTCAGCAAATTGTAGATATGGTAAGGTTTACCGAACCTAAGTTTCATCCTAAAAATTTTAAAGAGCTTACCAAAGGAGCGCTGGCCGATGGTAAATACCTGGAAGTAGATGATGGCGGCTACGCTATTATACCAGACTATACTCTCACTGGCAAAAACGAATTGCTTATCAGCTACCGTGCACCTCAAGGCGGCGGACTGGTAGAGTTTAGAAAAGGTGGACTTAACGGTGAGTTGCTGGCACATTGGAAAGTAAAGAAAGCAGATAAAGGCTGGGGAAAATCTGTAGTAACTTCTATTCCACTGAAGCCCACTGAGGGTAGGCACGATGTATATATGATTTTCAAAGATCCTGGACGCAAAGGACCACTCTGCTCAATAGAATGGGTACTGTTCCATACATCTTTACCTGGTGCGGAGCAACCTCAGTATACTGAAATGAAACAGGCTTTTTTGTCTCTTCTTAACAAAGATGAGGTTGAAAAAACCCCGGTTATGGTAGAGCGCCCGGCAGACTTCAGAAGAAAAACCCATGTTTTTGTAAGAGGCAACTGGATGGTAGATGGTGAGGAAGTAGAAGCTGACGTACCTCACGCGTGGCCGGCAATGGCTGAAGGAGCGCCCAAAAATCGCCTCGGAATGGCCCAGTGGCTAGTAAGTACCGAAAATCCACTTACTGCCAGAGTCGCCGTTAACCGTTTCTGGTCTCAGCTCTTTGGTATTGGCATCGTAGAAACGGTAGAAGACTTTGGCACACAAGGAGCCAAACCTTCTCACCCTCAGCTTTTAGACTGGCTCGCTATGCAGTTTATGCATGAACATGCCTGGAGCATTAAAAAACTGCTCAAGCAGATTGTCATGTCTGCTACCTACCGACAGTCATCCAAGGTGAGACCACAACTACAGGAGGTAGACCCCGCAAATCGCTATCTGGCCAGAGGGCCCAGAGTAAGACTTACAGCAGAGCAGATTAGGGATCAGGCTCTTGCGGTCAGTGGTTTGCTCAGCACCAAAATGTATGGTCCCAGTGTAATGCCAGAGCAACCTGAAGGCATCTGGCAGGTTGTTTATAGCGGACGCCAGTGGAAGACCAGTGAAGGAGAAGACCAGTACCGTCGTGGCCTGTACACCTACTGGAGACGTACCAGCCCTTATCCTTCTATGATTGCTTTTGACAGCCCCAGTCGGGAGTTTTGTGTCACTCGTCGTATCAGAACCAATACTCCCCTTCAGGCTCTCGTTACGCTAAACGACCCTGTATTTATGCAGGCAGCACAGGCACTTGCCAAACGTATGTTGCACGAAGGAGGCGAAAACCCCAAAGCGTACATCAATACCGGCTATCAATTAGCTATGTTAAAGCCTCTGAGCCCGGAAAAGGAAAAGGCACTTTTAAAGTTATATGAAGAGGCACTGGCTCATTATCAGGCAGCACCAGAAGAAACCATAAAACTGATTGAGGAAGAAAATCATCAGCTGGCAGCACTGTCTGTTGTAGCTAATGCCATACTTAACTTAGATGAATTTGTAACCAAAGGATAGATTAGACTAATTCCCTTTCCGGCAGCTATTGCAGGAAAGAAAGTGATGAAAAACTACTGTACACAGCCAAAAATTGAAATAGAAACATGAAACTTTTTGAAGAGGCCCAACACCGCAACGCAGCATACGAAACTCGGCGACATTTTCTAAAGAAATGCAGCTCCGGGCTAGGTAGTATTGCTATGGGTTCGCTTTTCGGCTGTAACCCCTTTAGCACTTCAGAAAGTAAAATTGTACCACCGGTGGTAGGCAACCCTTTAGCTCCTGCAACTTCGCATTTTGCTCCAAAGGCAAAACGTGTTATTTATCTACACATGGCGGGTGCCCCTTCTCAACTGGAGTTATTTGATTATAAATCGGAACTGGCTAAACTTCATGGGTTGGACTGCCCGCCTTCCTTGCTGGAAGGGAAGCGCTTTGCTTTTATACAGGGCGTTCCCAAAATGCTGGGCCCCCAGGCTAAGTTTGCTCCCCGTGGGCAGTCAGGAGCTATGGTGTCTGATCTTCTTCCCCATTTTCATGAGGTAGTGGATGAAACTGCCATCATTAAAACCCTGCACACCGATGAGTTTAACCATGCTCCCGCACAGCTTTTGGTACAAACAGGTAGCTCGCGCCTCGGACGCCCAAGTATGGGCTCCTGGGTCACGTATGGCTTGGGGTCTGAAAATGACGACCTGCCCGGTTTTATAGTATTAGTTTCTGGAGGCAATACCCCAAGTGCCGGTAAAAGTGTATGGGGCAGTGGCTTTTTACCTACCATTTATCAGGGGGTGCAGTGTCGTTCAGAAGGAGACCCTGTACTATATGTATCTAACCCTGAAGGGATGAGCCGCGACTTAAGACGCAAGTCTTTAGATGCCATTAACCAGATAAATGAAAAAGAATATCAGGAGATGGGCGACCCCGAAACGCTAACTCGTATCTCTCAGTACGAAATGGCATTCAGGATGCAGATTTCCGTGCCCGAAATTATGGACATTTCTAAAGAGCCTGAGTATATACAAAAAATGTATGGCATAGAGCCCGGCAAAGCTTCTTTTGCTAATAACTGTCTGCTGGCCCGGCGGCTAAGTGAGCGTGGCGTACGCTTTATTCAACTGTACGATTGGGGCTGGGATACGCACGGCAATAGCAAAAGTGTAGCTATTGAGCATGGATTTAGAGATAAATGTAAACAGATAGACCAGCCCATAGCGGCCCTTATCAAAGATTTAAAGCAACGAGGACTGTTAGATGAAACTTTAATTGTTTGGGGAGGAGAATTTGGCCGTACCCCTATGCAGGAAAACAGAAATGGCAGAACTATGCCTTTTATGGGACGCGACCACCATACCGAAGCTTTTAGTATGTGGATGGCCGGCGGAGGAGTAAAAGGAGGTATTACCCACGGAGAAACTGACGAAATAGGCTACTACGGCATTAAAGACAGAGTGCATATCCATGACTTACAGGCTACTATTCTGCATTTGATGGGCATGGATCACGAACGACTTACTTATCATTTTCAGGGTCGAGACTTTAGGCTTACCGATGTGGCAGGCAAAGTGGTAAAGCCTCTTTTAGCATAAAATATCATTGTTATTTAATAGATTACCCAAGTTTAAGAGTATATTATTTCTAGAATACAGTAATTATGGAGCAGACGACCTCAGATTTAGTATTATTTTTCGGGCGATTTCATCCCATCATTTTACACTTGCCCATTGGCTTTTTGCTTATAGCATTCGTGTTGGAGCTTATGTCTCGTATCAAAAGGTTTGAAGCTTATAAAGCTGCCGTAGGCCTTATTTTGTTTCTGGGTGCTGTATCTGCTATTGTAGCCGCGGTACTAGGTTACATGCTTGCGCAAGGCGGTGGCTATGGAGATGAACTACTTTCTCTACACCAGTGGCTTGGTATAGCTGCAGCACTTACCGCTATCATTTCTTTAGTACTCAACTGGATGGTTAGCAAAAACATTTCTCCTACTCTGGATAAAGTTTATGTATCTACCATGTCGGTAATGATTATAGTTTTGATGGCCGCCGGCCACTATGGAGGTTCTTTAACTCATGGCTCTGACTACTTAACACAGTATATGCCTAACCCATTAAGGACATTGGCTGGCATGGAGCCCAAGCAAGAGAAAAAAGAGGTTAAAATAGCCAGCATACCTGAAGCACAGATCTATCACGATATTGTTTTTCCTATTATTGATGCTCGCTGTGTCTCCTGCCATAACCCTGATAAGCGCAAAGGAGAGCTCGAGATGCATACACCCGAAGCTCTGGTAAAAGGAGGAGAAAGCGGAGAGGCTTTTATTGCTGGTAATGCTGCCGAAAGTGATATGATTAAAAGGTTGCTCTTACCCGAACACCATGATGAACATATGCCCCCAGAAGGTAAAAGCCAACTGACCGAAGAGCAGGTAGCACTGCTAAGCTGGTGGGTAAACGAAGGTGCTCCTTTTGACAAAACAGTAGCACAGGTTAATGTAAGCGAAGAGATTCAGGCTGTGTTGAACACATTAGCTGACCCTAATGCTAACAAGTCAGAAGTAGAAATTCTACTAGCCACTGAAGTGCCCGAAGTAGATGAGCAGTCGCTAAAGCAGTTGCAAGCCTCCGGAGTACAGTTAATGCCTCTGGCTGCGGAAGTCAACTGGCTGCAAGCCCGCATTCCCCTAAGCAAATCCGGAGACTCATTAATACAGGCGCTACAACCAGTAGCTGAACAGCTTACCTGGCTGGATATGGGTGATACCCGCACTTCTGATCAGGCACTTGCCACAGTACCAAAGTTTAGCAAACTTACACGCCTGCACCTGGAAAACACACAGGTAACCGACGCTGGTTTGCAACATATAAAGGACTTACCTTATCTGGAGTACCTCAACCTATACGGCACCCAGGTAAGCGACGAAGGCATACAACAGCTAAAAAGCTTAAAAAACCTAAAAAAACTATACCTGTGGCAGACCCAGGCTACAGAAGAAGGTGTAGCTAAGCTTCAGGAAGCTCTGCCTCAGTTAGAAGTAAACATGGGAATTAACAATTGGGAAAGCGTAAATGCTGACAGCACGCTAGCAGCAAAATAACTAACGCAACTCTTTAAGTAAGGGCGGAAATCACTAGGGTTTCCGCCTTTTTTTGTGGTTTAGATTTGTAAGTTTGTGTGCTCAACTTTTTTATCATTAAGAAGCTATCATGGCACGACTTATTCTATTCAATAAACCCTTTCAGGTGCTCTGTCAGTTTTCTCCTGAAGGAGACAAAAAGACGCTTAAAGACTATGTACCTATCCCTAAAGTGTATCCTGCTGGGCGGCTTGATTATGATAGTGAAGGTCTTGTAGTCCTTACTGATGCCGGATATCTTCAGCACCTGATTAGCGATCCCAAACATAAAATGGGTAAAACATACTGGGCACAGGTAGAACGTATACCAGATGAGCAGGCATTAAATCAGTTAAAAGAAGGGGTACAACTTAAAGATGGATTAACCCGCCCTGCTCAGGTTAAACTGATAGATGAACCTGATATTTGGGAACGGCACCCTCCTATTCGGGAACGTAAAAACGTACCCACAGCCTGGCTGGAATTACAAATTAAAGAAGGACGCAACCGGCAGGTTCGCCGAATGACAGCCGCTGTTGGTTTTCCTACTCTCCGGCTGGTTCGCAATACCGTAGGGCCATGGTCTCTGCAAAACTTACAAGTGGGGGAATGGATAGAAGTACCTTGCCCTAAAAACAGGCAGGAACTGATGAAGATGATGAAGGCTTAGTATTTATGCACGAGCGAATTCACTGTTTGAAAGTTTGGCAGCTTTCCATATCTTCAGAACTTATCCTAACCTATCCGTTACATGAAGAGAATAATTACCTCATTAATCATTTTGGCTAGTGTATTGCCTACCTATGCCCAAAAGAAAGTAAAAATCAATAGCCAGAAGAAAGCTGTCATCCAGTCTGTAGATGATAAGTCTGAAGCGCTAACACAGCTAAGCGATAAGATATGGGCTTTTGAGGAAGTAGCTTTTCAGGAAACTCAATCTGCTAAAGCACTTGCCGACTACGCCGAAGCACAAGGCTTTACAGTAAAGAGAGGAGTCGCAGGTATCCCTACTGCTTTTACTGCTGAATATGGTTCCGGAGCACCTGTCATTGGTATTCTTGGAGAGTTTGATGCACTGCCAGGCCTGTCACAGAAAACTGTGCCCACTAAAGACCCGCTAAACCCAGGCGCCCCTGGCCATGGCTGTGGACATAACCTTTTTGGTGTAGCCTCTCTTGGGGCAGCTACTGCTATTAAAGAACTTATTGAAGCTGGAGAATTAGAAGGCACTGTTCGCTTTTATGGCACCCCGGCAGAAGAAAAGTATTTTGGTAAGTTGTGGATGGTACGAGAAGGTCTTTTTGATGATGTAGATGTATGCATGGATTGGCACCCTTCCGCAGAAACAAAAGTGAGTGTGCAGAAAGGACTTGCCCTGGTAGATTTTATAGTAGAGTTTGAAGGGCAGGCAGCCCACGCCTCGGGCGACCCCTGGAATGGACGTAGTGCGTCTGATGCTTTAGAGCTCTATACAACTGGTATTAACTACTATCGTGAACATATTAAACCTACTGTTAGGATTCATTATCATATCCAGGATGGAGGCCAGGTGGTAAATGTAGTACCTGACTATAGTAAAATCTGGACCAGAGTAAGGGATACTAATCGTGAGGGCATGGAAAAAGTATGGAAGCACGTAGAGCGTATTGCCGAGGGTGCTGCTATTATGGCAGATGTAGACTACAAAATCAGCCTGGTATCTGGAGTGCATGAGGTATTAGTGAACCGCACTGGGGGAGCTGCCTTACAAAGCAATCTGGAATACCTGGGTTCTATATCTTATACTGATGAGGAACAGGAGTTTGCCAAAAAAATTCAGGAGGCTACTCAATCTGAGATTGTAGGTATTGAGTCTAAAATTGAGCCTATGGAAGAAACCTTAGAAAACCCTATGGGAGGCTCCACCGATGTGGGTGATGTGAGCTATGTAGTACCTACCATTCGCCTCAGTGCCACTACAGCTCCTAAAGGAACACCATGGCATTCTTGGGCAGTAGTAGCTTGTGGCGGCATGTCTATAGGGCACAAAGGGATGCTTTACGCAGCTAAGGCACTAGCTATGACTATGGTAGACCTATACGAAAAGGAAAAACTGAGAGAAAAAATTAAAGCAGAATTTAAAGAGCGCAAAGGAGACTACGTATACAAAGGCATCGTACCCGACGGCCCTCCCCCTATCGGTAATAATTAAAAAAGAAAATAATAAACCGTCCCCTTGCTTCATCAGGTAAGGGGACTTTTTGGAGATAGTATATATGCTATATACCTCACGGCATATTCGTTCTTCCACTTTACCTTAAGCTAGTTTAAGAAGGTATTCTTCCATTGTATACCTAAAGCAAAACTCATATTATTACTCAGGTTGCCAAGGTCTAGCGTAGTAGACAATTTTAAACCTAAGGAAGTAGCTGCAGTATACTGTAGTTCCGTTTGCAAATAGCTTTGTGTCGGTTGATGGTTAAATGCTCCATTATAATAATTTCCGAAATGTCTGCTATATGTAAATAACTGACGGTAGCTACATTGATCAGAAAGTGAACCCGCAACTCCTACATGCACTGACTGCACACGGTTACTAATAAAATCATATGCACCAAGAGCTTCCTGATCTAATTGATAGTTTTCAGCTTGAGCCTTGTTGAGAAGTAAAGGAGTACCCATGCTATAGCCTTCATTTGTCCAACCCGATCTGTAGATAGAATGGTTATAATAATTAAATTGTCCTATAAACATACCTTCACCTCCCTGATGACTAGTGTTGAGATACTCTACTACGACCTTTTCTATCACCTCACAAGGTAGCTTATTAACCCTTAACCCCACTAGTCGGTCTTTCCCGAAGATATAGAGGGCATCTAAATTATCTCGTCCATATATTTTTTCATTACGCCCAGTTTCATAGGGAGTCTGCGTATATAGGTGATACAAGCTTGTTTTAAGCTTCCAGCGAAGGCCTAAATCTGTAATCAGGATATGATTACCTAGGGCGTTATAAATATTCTGAGGAGCATCTGTATACTTTTCATCCTGTTTTTGTGGTGCTCCAATTATTATTATTCTGTAATCTTGAAACCTATCTGGCAAAGGGCCCTGAGGATGATTACCTCCCCACTGCACAAAATGGTTGAGACCTCCTTCAAAAGCAAAGTTCTGATTCCCAATTAATAAGTAAAAATTTTTTGCATGTAAATAGGCTCCCTTCACGTAGCGATCACTGCCTAACCAAGCATGCTGCCAACGTCCTTTAAAATGAACCCATCCCTCGCTAGCAGGTATGGGTGTATACTTATTTACTGCCAACTCTATTGCAGGAACAGGTAGGGCATTATGGCTGATGGCTAATGACCCTGCGGAAAGCAAGGAGTCAACTTCACCCCAGCGTTGCCTAAAGCGACCAGCTTTTAGGTCTATATTATTGTAAGATAAAGATGCGTATGCCTGTGCAATTTGAACTTGCTTGGTCAGCAATTCAGTATTTAGTTGCACTGAGGAATTTAACCTCCAGTATTTTCCAAAACCTGCCCGGTAATGTACCCCTCCTCCCACTAATAAATATTGCTTTTCATTGGGTATACTCCCCCATTGATTGGAAACCTGCCAGAATGGCTGATAACTTTTATCAGCATACCCAACCTGAGTCTCTATGCCTATATTTAAACTATCTTTAAATTGAGCAAAAGAACTAAAAGGCAGACTTGTACAGCAGATTAGTAATAAAATTATAACTTTTTGCACTTCAAGTTGTAATTAACATGTAATATTTACACTCAAAGATATATTATTTATTTAAAAAGTTAAATTTTATATTAAATATGTCATAATAGTGAGTAAGATCGGGATCTACATATAATAGGAGGCATGTAAGAAATAAAGGAGACCTCCCATTTTTAGCTTAGGCTTAAATAAGTTGAATATCTATCTAAGCCTGAAAATTATAGCTGTTAGGTTATTCATTTCTTAAAGAATCTACCGGGTTAGCGATTGCTGCTCTGGCCGACTGCCAGCTTACAGTAAGCCAGGCAATGCAGAGTGAGCTTAGGCCTGCCAGAATAAATATCTCCGGGCCTATTGCGATACGGAAAGCAAAACCTTCCAACCAGCTTTCCATCACATAGTACGCTAAAGGGATTGCCAACACAAAGGCAATAATTACCAGTTTGGTAAAATCTTTAGACAGCAGAAGCATTACACTTCCTACTGAAGCACCCATGACCTTTCTAATACCAATTTCTTTAGTACGCTGCTCGGCCATAAATGCGGCCAAACCCAACAGCCCCAGGCAAGCTACTAAAATGGCCAACCCGGTAAAGATAGAAAACACTACGCCTAGACGCTGCTCGGCTCGGAATAGCTTATCGTAGTCTTCGTCCATAAAAGAATATTGAAAGGGTTCATCAGCAGCATACTTTTTCCAGCTTTGCTCAATACTACTCATGGCAGTACGCACATCGCCATGAATTCTTACAGACAAATGACCTCCCCTTTCAGCAAGCATTAGGGCAAGCGGACGAATATCTGACCGCAGGCTTTCAAAATTAAAATCTTTAAACACTCCTACTACGGTATAGTCTTCCATGCCCCCATACTCACCCCCGAAATAGGAAATTTCTTCATTGATAGGTTTTTCAAAACCAAACTGTTTGACTGCCGCTTCATTAAGCAACACTACCGCAGTGTCTGAGAGGTAGTCGCGGGAGAAGTTTCTCCCTACAAGCATCTCTATTTTTAAGGTGGGCAAATGCTCATAATCTACAAAATAGGTAGAGATAAGAATGTCTTCATCTGTATCCTTTTTTCTAAAAATAGTGGTATTGTTTGCTCCCGGGGGCACGTGATTAGAAATGGAGGCATTAATTATATTAGCTTGCCCGATTAGTTCTTGCTTCAATGCCTTCTGTTCACCCTCATTAAGCTTCCACAGCCCGCTAAGTACCACTATATTTTCCTTATCAAATCCTAAGTTCTTGGTTCTGGTATACTCCAACTGCTTGTATACCAGCAATGTACAAATGATAAGTGTGATAGATATAAAAAACTGAAATACAACCAACACATTGCGAATACCACTGCTCTTCATACCTGCTTTGAGCCTGCCTTTGAGAACCTCTACCGGACGAAAAGAGGAAAGGTAAAAAGCGGGATAACTTCCAGCAATAACTCCAACCAGTATAGTAAGGCCCATTAAGCCAGCAATAAACTCCAATCTAAAAAAAACATCTGAAGAGATCTGTTTACCTGCCAGGTAGTTGAACGGCTGTAATAATAACAAAGCTGCAAAAAGCGCCAGTACACTAGCAAGCACACTCAACAAAACTGATTCTGTCAGAAACTGACGAACCAGGTGTTTACGCAGCGAACCCAGCGTTTTGCGTACCCCTACTTCTTTAGCCCTGTTGGCAGAGCGTGCAGTAGCCAGGTTCATAAAATTAATACAGGCTAGCAGTATAATAAAAAAGCCAATTGCAGCGAAGATATAAACGTAGGTAATATCGCTGTTAGGCTCAATCTCATCATTTAAATGGGAATGTAGATGTATATCTAACAGTGGTTGCAGAAAATAGCCATATTTATTTCCCTGTTCCATAAAATTTTTCAGAGAAACTCCCATATACTGTTCTACTTCTGGCCCTACATACTTCTCTACCAATGTGACTAGTTTTTGATCTACTGCCTCGGCCGAAGCCCCTTCATGTAAAAGCAAGTAGGTCATGAAGCTATTGTTAAACCATTCCTGACTGCGGCTAAACTCCATACTGCTCATAGAGCGTAGCATATTAAAATGAAAATGAGAGTTGTCGGGCAAGTCTTTTAGTATACCCGTAATTATATGGGGGGTTTTTTCATTACCTAAAAGCAAAGTCTGCCCCAAGGCAGAATCGTCGCCAAAGTATTTGTGCGCTATATTTTGCGGTATTACTAGGCTGTTAGGCTCTGTCAGGGCAGTAGCGGCATCTCCTTCCAGCAGTTCAAAACTAAATACTTCAAAAAAAGTAGAATCAGCAATAAACACCTTTTCTTCAGAAATAACCATATCTCCCTTACGAATTACCAGGTCTTGATGGTAGGTATAGAGGCGGGTAGCATTTTCTACCTCAGGAAACTCTTCCACAGCAGTAAATGCCAGAGGAGCAGTAGTATTGGTGGTAAAAACTTCTTGCTCCGCTATTTTTCCATTGAGAGCAACACGGTAAATTCGGTCTGCCTTTTCGTTGAAAGTATCATAGCTCAGCTCATGTGCAATGTATAAAATGATAAGCAGACTGCTGGCCAGGCCAATACTTAACCCAATAATGTTGAGGAAAGCATATAATTTATGATTAGCCAGGTTGCGAAAAGCAATTTTGAGATAATTACTAATCATTATAGAAGGGGTTTAGGTAGTAAAAGCATAGGCAAATGCTTATATATTGCCTCTTTTAGATTAGATGCATTTGATGCTAAAAGGTTGCAGCCTTTACTCAGCTTTTCTTGGCAAACATAAAACCTGACTATTCTGAAAGTAGTATAGGAATTCCTTTTAGTAAGACTAAGCTTGCGCTACGACTTTGTACGCTACGAGTATAAACAAATAATACTATTGAACCTGATGGTCTTGGTAAGCTTGAAACTTAATAGCTTAAGAAGCGCATTATCTCCGATTTTACACTAAAGCACGGAACCCTTTTCTGCTGAAGCAGACCTTAGGTCTTATATGATCAGCAAAAATTTTATGCTTACATACGTAATACTCGCCTCGCACAACAACAGCATATAAATATCACTGTTTATGAATAGATAGCCCCTCATTCAAAATTCTCAAATGATTATGCTATTTTTAACCTTATCTTTATCAATTATTTAGCATATCTTATCAATGCAGCTCTGGCCTACTGATGGATACACACATAAAGTTATATAAGCACCAGCAACCTTTTCTCTCTGTTTACAGCCCCTTTTTTATACTGCTGTTTACTCTACTGTGCATATCCTGCCAGCCCAATCAGCAAGACGCTATTCTTATCGGCTTTTCGCAATGTGTAGATGATGACGACTGGCGTCAGACTATGTATTTTGAGATGCAGAAAGAGCTTGCCTTTTATCCGGAAGCCCGGCTTATCTACAAGAATGCCGATGCAAGCAATGCGCAACAAATTGAAGATATTAAAAGTCTTAGAGATGAAGGTGTTGATATACTAATTGTATCGCCCAATGAGGCACAGCCCATTACCCCTATTGTAGAAGAGGTTTATGCATCGGGCATACCTGTGATTGTGGTAGACCGAAAAATTGCTTCTGATAAATATACTGCCTATGTAGGGGGAGATAATTATGAGATTGGCAATATTGCTGGGGCTTATGCCGCAAGCCTCTTGCCCGAAGGGGGCAAAATACTAGAAATCAGCGGGCTGCCTGGCTCTACGCCTGCTCAGGAACGTCATCGGGGATTTACCGATGCTTTAAGCCGTTTTAATACTCTCAGCCTTCTTGACTCCATCAACGGGCAGTGGGAAGAACATATTGCCCGTCAGGAAACCCGCCGCCAGCTCAGTAGGGTAAAGGAGGCTGACCTTATTTTTGCGTTTAATGATATGATGGCTCGTGCCACTCACGAAGTGCTGGACTCGGCGAAGGTACACTCTAAACCCATTCTATTTGGAATTGATGGCCTTTTTGGTCCCAGCCTGGGCATAGATATGGTAAGCCAGGGTATATTGGATGCTACTTTCCTGTACCCCACCGGCGGAGACAAAGCAATAGAGCTCGCAGTCAACATTCTTAAAGGCAAACCCTTTGACAAAGAAAACATATTACAGACCACTGTAATAGATCAGTCTAACGTCAAGATTATTAAGTCTCAGGCAGAAAAAATCTACGATCAGCAGCAGGATATCGTTAACCAGCAGCGTGCTATAGAGGAGCAATTGGCAGTATACCAAAACCAGCGCACCCTACTCTATGTGCTCATTAGTAGTTTGGCTGCAGCCATTATTTTAGGTGCCTTTGCCCTTTACGCGCTCAGAGAAAAGCTGGAAACCAACCGGGAACTTAAAAGTAAAAACGAAGAGATTTTAAAGCAGCAACAGCAGATTATGCAGCTCGCACAGGAAAGTGAAGAAGCCAACCAGGCTAAGTTTCGCTTCTTTACGGATATTTCCCATGAATTTCGTACACCCATCACCCTCATTCTTACTTCTATAGAGGATATTTTGGAAAGCGGAAGCTCGCACAAGCAAGCCCTCCAGCGTGATATTCTTCTCATTAAAAGAAATGCGGCCCGCCTACTACGCCTGGTGAGCCAGCTGCTTGACTTTCGACGTATAGAGCATGGAAAAATGGAAGTTAAAGCTTCGCCCGGCGACCTGATACCTTTTATACGCGAAATATTTTCTGCTTTTGAGGCTACTGCGTCCAAGCGCAAAATAGACTATCAGTTACTTTGTCTGGAAAGTGAGCTCCCCATGTGGTTTGACGATTCTATGTTGGATAAGGTATTTTTTAACCTCCTCTCCAATGCCTTTAAATTTACGCCGAATGGTGGTAAAATCACTTTGATGGTAGAAAAGGACAAAAGTACGCAGAAGGCCCGAGTACTCATTAAAGATAATGGGCAGGGCATGTCTAAAAACCAGATGGCTCATGCTTTTGAAAGATTTTATCAGGGTGAGCAAAATAGTAGCATGGGCACAGGCCTGGGACTGTCTTTGTCTCACGAGCTTATCCACCTCCATCATGGGTCTATAAAAGTAGACAGTGAGCCCGCTAAGGGTACAAGCTTTGAAGTTAAACTGCCTTTAGGAGACACACACTTTAAGGAAAGTGAACGCTGCCACTCTTCCAGAAACGAGCATAGCACTGTGCTTAAAACCATCTATGAAGACGAGGATGCTTTTGAGGAGGAAGAGTCCGTTTCAGTCGGTTCACCCTCCGGCTTTTCCATTTTGGTGATAGAAGATAATACCGATCTCAGAAAGTTTTTGCTTACCAAATTACAGCAACACTACCAGGTGTGGGGCACCGAAGACGGAGACAGCGGGCTGGTATTGGCTCAAAAAGAAGTACCAGATCTCATTATTAGTGATATTATGATGCCCGGCACCAGTGGGCTTCAACTTGCCAGGCAGTTAAAATCAGACTTACGGACATCGCACATCCCCATTATTCTGCTCACCGCAAGAGATACTACGGAGCAGCAGGTAGAGGGCTTACAGACCGGAGCAGATGCATATATTGTAAAGCCTTTTCATACCCGCTACCTTCTTGCCCGGGTGCAGCAGTTACTACAAAGCCGTAATGCTTTGCAGGCACACTATAAGTCAGGCGCTACCGAATCCGCTCCCTTTCCACCACCTGTTGATGGTATTAGCACTATTGATCAGGAGTTTTTAGATGCCTTCCGGTCAGAGGTTCTGCAAAAGTTAGGAGACTCGGAACTTCATGTAAATGACATCGCCAAAGCAGTAGGATTATCACGCGTTCAGCTGTATCGTAAAGTAAAAGCCCTTCTGGAAGTAAGCGTGAATGACTACATCCGCCAACTGAGGCTGGAGAAAGCGAGAGCACTGCTATGCCAGCAGGAACTTAGTATTGCCGAAGTAGCATATGCTGTAGGCTTTTCTTCTCCTGCTTACTTCTCTACTGTCTTTAAAAATGAGTATCAGCAATCTCCTTCAGAATTTGTAAGAGACACAACCTCTGCCTCTTAATGTAACCATTTTAAAAGTCAATGATACAATTTTGAAAGGTAACCCCAGATTTAATGTGCCGCGTTGATAAATTTTTATTATTAACCCTGCTTTTTTACCTAATTCTATCACTTTTTGATTGAATCAAAGTACATGTATCAATATTGAAACCAATTGGTACAATTTTGAACCTTCTGCCTCCAGGCTGTAGCTACATTTGAATAGACGCAACAGCCTAATCATGATAAAAAACAGACACCTTCTTTTCTGGTCAATTACAGTAGCCTTGGGTGGATTCCTTTTTGGCTTTGATACTGCGGTAATTTCTGGCGCGGAGCAAACCATACAGACAGTCTGGCAACTTAGTAGTGTACAACATGGGCTAACGGTCTCTATAGCATTACTTGGTACGGTAATCGGTGCTTTATTCGGAGGGATACCCTCTGACTCATTAGGCAGAAGGCAAACACTTTTCTGGATAGCTGTACTCTACTTTTTATCAGCCCTGGGCTCAGCACTGGCTACCGACTGGTACCTTTTCCTGCTATTTAGATTTATTGGTGGCCTGGGTGTAGGAGCTTCATCGGTAGCGGCCCCCATGTACATTTCTGAAATTTCCCCGGCTAATGCACGCGGCAGACTGGTGGCACTCTTCCAGTTTAATGTGGTTTTTGGGATACTCATTGCCTACCTCTCAAACTACCTGATTGGAGGTAGCAGAGCGCAAGACTGGCGCTGGATGTTAGGGGTAGAGGCCATTCCGGCCCTCATCTTTTTGGTGCTGATACTTTTTGTGCCAGAAAGCCCCCGCTGGCTGGTAATAAAAAAAGGAAAACTGGCCGATGCATTAAAGGTTCTGAAAATTATTAATCCTGTGGGGGCTGAGGCAGAACTAGAGTCTATTCAAAGCTCGGCAGAAGTTGAGCGAGAAAGCTCCAAATCGCCTTTCTTTTCTAAAAGATATAGTTTTCCTATCAGCCTGGCAGTGCTATTTGCGATGTTTAACCAACTCTCAGGCATCAATGCTATAATTTATTACGCTCCGCGCATTTTTGCCATGACTGGTCTAGATACAGCTTCTTCTTTACTTTCTACAGCAGGCATAGGTATTACCAATTTTGCCGCAACACTTATCGCACTCAATTTTATAGACCGGTTTGGCAGGCGTAAACTTATGCTGATTGGCTCGGTGGGCCTCATCACTACTTTAGCACTAGTATCTCATGCTTTCTTTACACAGTCATTTGGAGGACTGTGGGTACCGATCTACCTTTTTCTGTATATCGCTTTTTTTGCCTTTTCGCAGGGAGCTGTCATCTGGGTATTTATCTCAGAAGTGTTTCCCAATCGTGTCCGAGCACAGGGGCAGGCTTTAGGAAGCTTCGCACACTGGTTTATGGCAGCACTTGTTGCTTTTATCTTTCCTATCATTACTCAAGCGCTTGGCGGAGGGCTCACCTTCTTGCTCTTTAGTGGCATGATGATACTGCAGCTACTCTTCGTAGTCAAAATGATGCCGGAAACTAACGGAAAATCTTTAGAAGAAATGGAAACCAGCCTACATTATGAAAAAGTATAAAGACAACAAATCAGCCATTTGTTTTGGAGAGATGCTTTATGACATTTTTCCTGACGGCCGTCTGCCGGGTGGTGCTCCCATGAATGTAGCACTCCACCTGCACCAGCATCAGATTGATACTCACTTTATCTCCAGCATTGGTAGAGATGAAGAAGGGGACTCTTTACTCAAGATGCTGGAAGAAAGAAACTTTAGCACCCGATGGATTCAGAGAAACCCGGCATACCAAAGTGGCAAAGTCTACGCAGATGTTAGCAAGAATGAAGACGTAAGCTACGAAATCGTTTATCCTGTTGCCTGGGACTACATAGAAACGGATGACCAACTTATTGAGCTGGCTAAAGAGACTCAGATTTTTTTATACGGAAGTCTGGCAGCCAGGGGCACTAACTCACGTCATACGCTCCTCACACTTCTTGCTCATGCCAATACTAAAGTATTTGATATCAACCTGAGGCAGCCATTTTATGACCGCGAACTCATACAAAAGCTACTACAGCATGCCGACATCGCAAAGGTAAATGAAGAAGAGTTTAGCTTGCTGGCACAGTGGTTTCTGGGCAAAGAGAGTGAAGAAACAGCAGAAAATGATATTTATGAGTTAGCCGAAAAGTTTAAGCTGGATACCATTTGTATCACCAGAGGTAGCAAAGGCGCAAGCTTATTAGCAGAGGGCAAATTATGGCATCAGGCAGGTTTCCATGTTACTGTAGCTGATACCGTAGGCAGTGGAGATGCTTTTTTGGGCGCCTTTTTAAGTCAGATGCTGCACAACAAAAATCCACAAGAGTGCCTGCAATACGGCTGTGCGGTAGGCGCATATGTAGCTTCTCAAAAAGGAGCTACACCGCAGGTAAATACGCAAATCATTCAGGATTTTTTCAAATAAACCACCTATACCTATGAATCAGCACCTCCATCTGATAGAGCGGCGCTTTCAGAACAAAAGACTCTCTTTCAATTCACTTACAACCACCTTATTAAATCAAACTCAATTATGAAAAAGCAAACCTTACTAAAACTACTCCCGGCACATTGCTGTCTGCTAGCCCTGTTCTGGCTTTGCAGCTTCACTATAGCCCGGGCACAGGAAACTACCGTAAGCGGCACAGTTACTGACGAAAATAATGAGGGGCTACCCGGCGTTAATGTGCTGATTAAAGGTACGGCTAAAGGAACAGTAACAGATGTAATGGGTAGCTACAGTCTGAGTGGTGTTGCTCCTTCAGATTCTTTACTGTTTACCTCCGTAGGCTATGCCTCACAGGTAATAGCGGTTGGCAATCAGACGGCTATCAACATCAAGCTGTCTGAAGATGTTCAGTCCCTTCAGGAGGTTGTGGTGGTAGGCTATACTGCTGAGCGTAAGGTAGATCTTACTGGCGCCATCGCTGTAGTAGAGCTTGAGCCACTGAAAGGGCAGAGTCTTAGTTCAGGAAACCCGGCGCAAGCCCTGCAAGGAAGAGTACCAGGCCTTTACATAGAACGTTCCGGCGACCCTACCGGTACAAACCAGCAAATCCTAATCCGTGGAGCTAATACTTTGGGAGATAACAACCCGCTCTACATTATTGATGGTGTGCCTACCACACGCCCAGAGGTATTTGCCAGCCTCAACCCCAGCGTTATAGAATCTGTTCAGGTACTTAAAGATGCTTCAGCAGCCTCCATATATGGCTCCAGAGCCTCAAACGGCGTACTCATAGTGTCTACCAAAAACCGAGTTGGTGGCGGTGACAAGAAATTTAATGTGCAATTTAACTCTAACATATCGGCACTTTCTGAAAAAGGGCAGCGATACGAAATGTTAAATGCTGTAGATCGCGGAAGAGCGCTCTGGCAAGCCTCTGTAAATGACCGCACTGACCCTGCGGGAGGTTACGGAGAAATTTATGACTTTGACTGGAATGGAGATTTTGATAATCCCGTATTAAATGGTGTAAGCGTACGACCTCTAGTTGGGGGAGCCCCAAATGTGCCGGCAGGAGATACCGACTGGCAGGATATAATGTACGAAACTGGGTATGTGTATAATAACGATTTAACAGTCTCCGGCGGTACAGAAAATGCTTTTTTGTTAGCCAACATTGGATACCTGAAGAACACAGGCACACTGGCTTATACCAATTATGACCGATATACAGCCAAGCTTAACTCTAATTTTAGCCTGTTTGAGGATGTTGTTAACTTCGGCGTAAACACACAATTTGCTTCTTCTAACGAAACACTGGCCTCTCCTGATGTAGGCTCGGCCCCTACTCCCGGCCTGGCGGTTACGCTTGCCCCTACTATTCCTGTTTACACATCAGATGGAGACTTTGCCGGCCCACTCGGTTCAGGCTACTCCGACCGAAACAATCCCTTACTCATGCAGTACATCAACCGCTGGGACAATACACACCGCAGCTCTTTTCTGGGTAATGCTTTCGCGTCGGTTCGTCTATTGGAAAATCTGAATTTCAGAACCAGTATGGGGGTAGATTATAACCAAATTAGCATCAAGAATATTGAGCCTAGAGTCTCTAATGGATTTATTACCAGAAGTATCAACAGCCTGACTCGGGTAGAAGATGATTACCTAAGCCTGACTTTCTCTAATACCCTAACATACAAGCTGGAGCTAGGCAACCATAACTTTGATATACTGGTAGGTACTGAAGCCGTGAAAACGGATCTCACTTTTTTAACTTCCAGCGCGCAAGAGTTTGCCGTAGAGACTGAGGACTTCTTTGTGCTCAATGCTGCCACAGGCTTGCGCAACAATACAGGAGATGAAACAGGTAGCCGACTTTCTTCACAATTCGGTAAATTAAGCTATCGCTTTCAGGACAAATATCTGGCGTCATTTACCCTACGCAGAGATGGCTCATCACGATTTGGAGCCAACAACCGCTACGGTATTTTTCCTGCAGCTACTGTAGGCTGGAGAATAGACCAGGAAGATTTTATGACTGGCATAGAACCCCTGACCCAGCTAAAGCTGAGAGCTGGCTATGGCGAAGTGGGTAATCAGTCTATTGGTGACCTTTCTCGCTTTGGCTTATTTGCACCTCGCTATGGACTTACCCAGGAGCAGGTACGCCGTACTGGCTTCTTCTTTGATCAGTTTTATAATGTAGGTACTGCTTACGACCTGGCCGGTGTAAACACAGGTACTTTACCTTCTGGCTTTGTATCTATCCAGGGTGCGAACCCAGACCTGAAGTGGGAGACCACAACCGAAATTAATGTAGGGGTAGACTTCGGCTTCTTTACTCAAAAACTACAAGGTTCATTTGACTATTTTACTCGTAAAACCAGAGACGTGCTAATTACCCCACCAGTAGCTTCTGCGGCGGGTGAAGGCGTACTTAGAACACTTAATGGAGCTACAGTAGAAAATCAGGGCTGGGAGCTAGCCCTGGGCTATACTGATGAGCTGGAAAGTGGCCTTACCTATACCATATCTACCAACTTTAGTAGCTTCAGAGATGAAATTACTGAGCTGCCGGAAGAGGTGCGCACTGGCTTTGCCGGCAATGCTGAACAGGATATTCTGGGTGAATCTCAGTTCGCTATATTTGGTTACCGAACCGATGGTCTCTTCCAAAGCCAGGAAGAGGTAAATGCTCATGCTAACCAGGTTGGTGCAGCACCCGGTCGCATTCGTTATGTAGACCTAAACAACGATGGTATTGTTAACGCTCTGGATCAGGAGTATTTTGGTACTACCCTACCCAAGCTGGAGTATGCCCTGAGCATTAATCTGGCTTACCGTGGATTTGACTTTTCATTGTTTGGCTCTGGGGTAAGTGGTCGTCGTGGGTTTGACAATTACATATTCCTCAACGAATTTATCCGTGGTAGAGACAATGTAGGCCCTGGCACACTCGACGCCTGGACTCCCGAGAACTCAGACTCATCTATTCCAGCACTTACGCTTTCTGACGGAAATAATGAAACCCGTACCTCTGACTATTTATTTGTAAACAACTCGTACTTCAAACTCAGAAACTTGTCTTTGGGCTATAGCTTGAACCAGAATACGCTGGATAATATGGGCCCTGTAAGCAACCTGAGAGTTTATGTACAGGCAGAAAACCTCTTCTGGTTCAAAAATGAAGAGTATGGTGGACCCGACCCTGAGCGCCGGGATATAAATGCCATCCCTGTTCCAACAGTACTATCGCTTGGACTCAACCTGAGCCTATAATTTTACACTAGCAACAGAACTAAATTATGAAACTCAATATAATCATTACTCTTTTGGCAGCAACGGTGCTGCTGGTATCTTGCAATGACGATTTTCTGGAATATGAGCCTAAAGGCGTGTTGTCTAACGAAAATGTGGCGGCTCCCGAAAATATAGAAGGTCTGGTAACTGCTGCGTATGCGGGTATCGCCAATGACGAAATGATAGGCCCCATTACCAGCAATTGGGTATATGGTAGCGTACGCTCCGACGATGCCTACAAAGCAGGAGGAGGGGTCTCCGATGTAATAGATATCCACTTTTTGGAGCAGTATAATCTGGTACAACCACAAACTGGTGACAACTGGATGGGGCCATTAACCTTCACAAACCACTACAAAGCTATTTCCAGAACCAACTTTGCCCTGAAAGCGATTAGTGAGACTGAAGATTTTGACTTAAAGGCTACTCGTGAAGGTGAGCTCAGGTTTTTGCGAGGACACTCCTACTTTATGCTCAAGCAGCTTTTCAAATACATCCCCTACATTGATGAACGCATGTCGCCGGAAGAGATTCTGACCGTCTCTAACCGTGAGTTTAGCAATGATGAATTGTGGGATAAAATTGCTGAAGACTTTCAGTTCGCAGTAAACAATTTGCCGGAAACGCAGCCGGAAGTTGGTAGAGCCAACCAGTTAGCTGCTAAAGCCTATCTGGCTAAAGTGCGCCTCTACCAGGCCTATGAGCAAAATGAGCAGCATCAGGTGATTAACATTAATACCACGCGCTTACAGGAAGTTGTGGACTTGACTTCTGATGTGATTAATTCCGGAAAATATAGCTTACAGCCTGACTTTGCAGAAAACTTTCTTAATGGCTTTGATAATGGGCCTGAGTCTGTATTTGCTGCTCAGTTTTCTATTGCGGATGGCACAACTACAGGCAGAGTATCCTTTGTCACTGGCCTTAACTCTCCGCATGGCTCTCCCGATTATGGATGTTGTGGGTTTCACTACGCCAGCCAGAATATGGTAAACGCTTTTAAAACGGATGAAGCTGGTCTTCCTCTGTTTGATACCTTCAATGATGAAGATATGATTGAGCCTGAAGATTTTCAGAGCAATGGTGTGGACCCACGCCTTGACCATACTGTAGGCGTACCCGGGCATCCATTTAAATACAATGCTAATTTTCTGTACAGCGAAAGCTGGGCACGTGACCCAGGCGTGTACGGTTTCTTTGGAAATATGAAGGAGCAACAGCTTCCGGATTGTTCATGCTTTTTGAAGCAGGGCCCATTTATCGGCACCTCAAAAAACATAGACTTCATTCGTTATGCAGATGTACTACTGATGCAGGCAGAAGCCCTGATAGAGCTTGGCCGTCACAACGAGGCCCTACCCCTGATCAATCAGGTACGGTCTCGTGCTAAAGCCAGCACGGAGCGTCTGCAATTTAGCGATGGGTCTATGCCTTCTAATTACCGTATAGAGGTATATGTGGATGGTGAAAATATTAACTGGACACAGGAGAACGCCCGCGAAGCACTTCGTTGGGAGCGGAGACTGGAGTTTGCTATGGAAAGTCCACGTTTTTTTGACCTGGTACGCTGGGGCATTGCGGAAGAAACACTAAACGCTTACCTCGCCGAAGAGAAGACCAAACGCGACTACCTGAGTAATGCTCAGTTTACCGCTGGCCGCGATGAATATTTGCCCATCCCTCAGCGAGAGATAGATTTTACCAAAGGGCTTTATGAACAAAACCCTGGCTATTAAACTAAATTCTTGATCCATAATTCTTCAGTAGGTTCGGGTGTCAAACATTCTTCCTGCTGAAGAATTATGCTTTTACTTCATAACCTCAAAAAACATTCTGGCTAATTTATGAGACTACTAACTTTTATAACTACGCTCTGTTTTTTGGCAGCCTGCCAGCCCAGCAGTACCCATGAACAGACAAGTGATGCACAGCAGCAAGACAGCCTTAGCGGCGAGCAACACCGACCTCTTTATCATTTTACTCCTCCTCAGCAATGGATGAACGACCCTAATGGTATGGTGTATTACGATGGAGAATACCACCTGTTTTATCAGCATTACCCCGACAGCAACGTATGGGGGCCTATGCATTGGGGACATGCCGTGAGTGAAGACATGGTACATTGGGAGCATTTGCCCATTGCTCTTTATCCCGATAGCCTGGGTATGATTTTCTCAGGTAGTGCGGTAGCAGACCTAAACAACACTTCTGGATTGGGTAGCGCCGAAAATCCTCCACTCATAGCTATTTTTACTTACCATAATATGGAGGGCGAAAAAGCCGGTGAAAATGATTACCAGACTCAGGGCATAGCCTATAGCGTAGACAAAGGAAGAAGCTGGGAGAAGTATGAGGGCAATCCGGTAATAGAAAACCCTGGCATCAAAGACTTCCGTGACCCTAAGGTTTTCTGGCATCAAGAAAGTGAACGATGGATTATGATTTTTGCCGCAGCTGACCGTATACGCCTGTACAATTCTCCCAACCTGACGGACTGGACTTTTATGAGTGAGTTTGGAGAGAATAGTGGCTCTCATGGTGGGGTATGGGAGTGCCCCGATCTTTTTCCGCTGCTAGTTAACGGAGAAGAGAAGTGGGTCATGCTGGTGAGTATCAATCCCGGCGGACCTAATGGTGGCTCCGCTACCCAGTACTTTATTGGAGACTTTGATGGGCAGACTTTTACGAATGATAATTCCCCGGGAACTTCTCTCTGGGTAGACTATGGCAAAGATAATTATGCGGGTGTAAGTTGGTCTAACGTACCGGAGAGTGATGGTCGCCGCATCTTTTTAGGATGGATGAGCAACTGGCAATATGCCAATATTGTACCTACGTACAGCTGGAGAAGCGCCATGACGATAGCCCGCGAGTTACAGCTGGTAGATACTGAAGAGGGCATTCGCCTGAGCTCTTTGCCAGTAGAAGAGCTGCATAGCCTCAGAAAGGCATCTTTAGAAGTAGAGAGCCAGAGGATTTCTGCTACCCAGTCTCTGTCTGCACAAACTAGCTGGCAGGCAGTAGCCAAGGAGGGAATATTTGAATTTATCGTTCCTCAAAATTCTCAGGTCAAAGAATTTGGCCTTAAGCTCTCTAACAGTTTGGGAGAGGAAGTTCTGCTTGGCTACGATAAAATGAAAAATGAATACTACGTAGACCGAAGCCAGGCCGGAAAAAATGAGTTCTCTGCTGACTTCGCCGGAAGACACCCTGCGCCCAGAACTGCTACTTCTGATACCATTAAGATGCATGTTTACATAGATGTAGCTTCAGTAGAGCTATTCGCCGACGATGGTAAAACAGTAATGACAGAAATCTTTTTTCCTAACGAGAACTTCCTGCAGTTGGATCTTTATACAGAAGGGGGCGAGGTTCAGTTAGTTTCTGGCAACCTGCATCAGTTAGAAGGTAGCATGCCCTAGTACACCTTCTTAACTTATATATAGAAAAAGCACAAGATTCTGTCCTGTGCTTTCCTTTTTGTACTTCATTGCCTATAAGCTATTACAAACCCATTTCTCCCATAGAGGGCGGCACTTGTTGGCTGGCCCAGTTTGTATTTGGCTCATCACCCATCTCCAGTACCAGCTCCCCTCCCTGCAATATTTCTTCATGGAGAAGGTAGCTACGTTCCAAAGGCTCACCATTTAAGGTAGCCGACTGTATGTAGCGATTTTCATCTGAGCTATCTGTAGCCTTAATACTAAATGTATTACCATTGCTCAAGTTAATGTTTGTTTCCTCAAAAACCGGACTACCTAATACATAATAAGGCATGCCCGGGGCTACCGGATAAAAACCCATCATACTAAATGTAAGCCAGGCAGACATCTGTCCGGCATCTTCGTTTCCGCTGAGCCCTCCCGGCTCTGAGCTGTATTCTTCACGAATAATATCGCGCACCCACCGCTGCGTTTTCCAGGGTTCTCCAGCGTAAGCATAAAGGTATACGGTCTGGTGTCCTGGTTCATTACCATGCCAGTAGTAACGCTTCTCAAACAGAGTATCCAGCTTTTGAATAAATTTGTCTTTGCCTCCCATTAGCTGCATAAGCCCTGCTACATCATGTGGCACATACCAGGTATACTGAAAAGGCGAACCTTCGGTAATGAAGCTTGCTCGCGAAGCTACAGGGTCAAAAGGCTCTATCCAGCTACCATCAGCATAGCGCCCACGCGCATAGCCCGTGGTGGTATCAAATACGTGCTGGTAGTTTTTGGCCCTCTGTGCCAGCTGCGCATAGTCTTCCTGCTTACCTATTTTACGGGCTACCTGCGAAAGCACAAAATCGTCAAAAGCATACTCCAGAGTACGAGAAACCTGCTCTTTTTGATGAAAAGAATCAGGCACCGAGTCTTCCAGCGGAATGTAATTGTACTTTAGATAAGACTCCATACCCCTTCGGCCCTGCCCGTTCAGATAGCTCTGCCGATCAGTATTTACTTCAAAAGCATTCTTGCGCATAAGAGCGTAAGCCAGTTCCTGATCAAAATCATCTATCCCTTTTACCCAGGCATCTCCAATCATGGCGGTCACATGGTCACCAATCATGGCTGAAGTATAGCTGTTCCATGCCGGAAATATCGGTAGCCAGCCTCCCTGTTCTCCTTTTTTGATCAGAGAACGTACCATATCATTTGTCTTCTCAGGATTGAGTATGGTATGCAGCGGATGCACCGCCCGGTACGTATCCCACATAGAAAAGTCAGCATAATAGTCAAACCCTTCTGCCTGAAATATATCGCGGGAAGCACCAAAGGCTACAAAAGCCCCATCATCATCGCTAAACATACGAGGTAGAAGCATTGCATGGTAGAGCGATGTATAGAACATACTTTTGTCTTCCTCGCTACCGCCACTTACCTGTACTTTGCTTAGTTGCTCTGTCCAGGCAGTTTCAGAGGCCTGCCTTAGCTCTTCAAAATTCCAGCCTTTGATCTCTGCCTGCATGTTTTTTCGTGCCTGGTCCAAGCTGGTATTAGATACGCCAACCCTAACCATCAGCGGCTGACCTTCTGCCGCTGGAAACTGTACAAACGCACCTACTGACTCTCCGTTGCCTTCTGTTTTTAGCTGCCCCTCCAACACTTCGTTTCCTCTCCAGACTCCATAGGCTTCTATAGGCTGTTCAAACTGTATTACAAAATAGCCGCTAAAGCCAGCACTCTCCCCCCAACCCTGGTAGATACGATGTGCGGGATTATATCCTATTACTTCATTACGCTCAGGCACTACTGCTACATAGCCTTCTCCCTCATCGCTGTTTGGTTCTATTACCAGATAGGTTGACTCTTCATTCTGAGGAGTAAAGCGTAACATTCCGGCACGGGAAACCGCCGTAACCTCTGCCTGTATATCGTAATCATCCAGCATTACTTTGTAGTAAGAAGGAGTAGCAGTTTCTGTATCATGAGTATAGGAAGAGGCTCTTTCTTCAGCTTTCAGTTTCAGTTCACCATTTAGGGGCATAATGGTTACACTACCATAATCCTGTGTACAAGAGCCGCTCATCCAGCGACTCGCCCTAAAACCCTGAATATGGGTATCTTTATAGTAGTAGGGAGGCACACATTTTTTCTCTGTAGCCTGAGTCTGGGGGGTCCACTGTACCATACCAAAGGGTACTCCTACAGCAGGGAATGTCTGCCCCCTCAACTCAGAACCTGCCTCACTGTGTAGCTGGGCACTCTCAGTAGTACTGGCGGCAGTGCCGATGAGTGGATTAACATAGCCCAGTGGACTGTCAGGAGAATCGGTAGCAGGCTGGCTGCCAGGGGTGCAGGCTGCTACAACAGCCAGCAACAAGCCTAATACAATATTTTTCATAGGTTGAGTAATAGATATAGGTTTCATAGGGGTAATTTCCTGCATTAAACTGGTTTAGACAAATACAATAGGCCAAACTTCATTTTTTTGTAGTTCTGCGCGCAAAACATTTTCTGAACAGATCTCTTATGCTAAAGGGCTTACTCACTATCTCTTTTTAAAACATATTGCCCTGTTTTTTTATGAAGCCCTTCTACTGTTAGCTATAAGTAGGTATTAACCTAAATCAGCTGGCAGCTCAGGTAAAGGCTGCTGCTGGATGATCAGCAAGCATGAAACTTATTATCTGCCAGATATAAAATCATCTCTGACCGTTTGTATGACCGCATTTTAAGCTGATGCTTTAGCATAGCTTTGCCTCTTCTGATCTTGGTTTTGGGCGATTTTAAGTGCTCCCGAAACGGATTTTTGTGTCTAAACTTCAGATTTCTTTTAACATAACATAAAATTCATCCGTCTGCCTGTGTCTGCTCAAAACATTTAGCTTTCTTTGGTTAAGCTAACCAACCTAACACATGCGTACACTATTCACCCTAAGCCTCAGCCTTATTTTATTTCAAGCCTCATATGCTCAACAGTGGTATAAAGGTAATCTGCACACCCACTCTTATTGGAGCGATGGCGATGATTTTCCGGAGATGATTATGGACTGGTATAAGTCTCACGGATACCATTTTGTGGGCTTATCAGATCATAACATACTGGCAGAAGGAGAAAAATGGAAGCTTATTCCTAACTCCTATGCGCACCGTCAGGGTTTTCAGAAATACCTGGACAAGTACGGCGAGGAATGGGTAGAGTACGAAAAAGATGCAGACGAGCGCATACGTGTCAGGCTGAAAACCTTAGCTCAATACCGCCCCCTGTTTGAAGAAGAGGGCAAGTTTCTGGTAATACAGTCAGAAGAGGTAACGGATCAGTTTGAAGATAAACACATCCACATGAACGTAACTAATGTGCAGAGCCTGATAGAGCCACAGCACGGCAATAGTGTTACGGAAGTGATGCAAAATAATATCAACGCTATTAACCGACAAAGGCAGGAGAGTCGTGTACCTATGTTTCCCCACATTAACCACCCCAACTTTATCTGGTCTATCACGGTAGATGATATGATACCCTTGAGCGGAGAGCGCTTTTTTGAAGTCTATAATGGGCATCCTATGGTTAACAACTATGGTGACTCTACTCGTTTGGGAATGGAAAAGATTTGGGATATTCTCATTACCAATTATTTGAGAGATCAGAAACCTGTAATGTACGGGCTGGCTACCGATGACGCACATAGTTACCATATCTACGGAGGCGATCAAAGTAATCCCGGTCGCGGATGGGTAATGGTAAAAGCAGAAGAGCTGAGTGCAGAAGCCCTGATTAAAGCGCTGGAAGCAGGAGACTTTTACAGTACTACTGGGGTGGAACTGGAAAGTATTGTCCAGACTGACAATAGACTGAGCGTAAAAGTAAAAAAAGAAGGAGGTATAAACTATCGTATACAGTTTTGGGGTAGCAAGAAAGGAGCCTCTCGTAAAGATATGGGCGTATTATTGCAAGAGGTAGAAGGCCTGGAAGCAAGCTACCAGTTACAGGAAGACGAACTCTATGTACGGGCAAAGATCATCTCCACCAAACCCAAGATCAACCCTTTTCAGGAAGGAGACTTTGAAGTAGCCTGGACGCAGCCGGTAGTTCGCTAACCAACAACTAAGGGCGCTGTGGTTCTTGATTTGAAGTGGGCACCCATGTACCATTCAGCATCACACGCTCTACTTTATACATGGCCTTAATATCATTCAGAGGGTTGCCATTCACGAGAACTAAATCTGCCTGCTTTCCCTGCTCAATGCTGCCTAAGCGATCTTCAATGCGGAAGAAACGGGCATTCTCTATGGTGGCAGCCTGTATTACCTCGGTATTACTTAAGCCGCTTTGCGCCAGCAACTCCAGTTCGCGCTGGTAAGCCCAACCAAACTCTGCATAAGGCACATAGGTATGAGACCCAGCTACTACGGAAGCTCCTGCTTTTTTGGCTTTTCCTACAAAAGCGAGCATGTTCTGAAAACCTTTAGCCTTGGTGCTATCTGTATGCTCTTCATCCAGCTGGTATTCAAAAATTGCCAGAGTAGGACTGATTACGGTTCCGCTTTTTACAATTTTACTGATGAGCGTATCTGTCTGTGCACTATTCATGTCTATCTTGCTCCATACATCATAGCGACCATACCTGCGTGCGTTGTTATCAGCCATTACCCTCTGCCGATAGGCTTCTGCTTCTGGTAATGGTATCAAGCCAGTGCCGAAAGAAGTGACATGCTCAATACCATCAATACCCGCAGCCATAGCATCAGTAGCGGTAGTTATCTCAAGATGAGCCGTTGTAGGAATACCGTATTTATCGGCCTCTTCACAAATAGCACGTATAATTTCTGGTGTCAGCCTGTAATATACTTTAATAGCAGAAGCACCATCAGCAACAAAATCAGCCACCCTGGCCCTGGCTTCTTCGGCATCTCTTACTATAACACAGTTTTTTGGGTAGGCCGGAGGAAACATATCCAGGTGTGGCCCAGTAAGAAACAGGCGGGGGATTACTCTTCCTGCCGACCTGATCTCCTTATACCTATACTCCCAGGCTCCGGGATCGCGAATGGAAGTGACTCCATGGCTTAAAAACTTAGTAATTAGCTCAATATTACCCTGATGATAGTGTGCATCCAGCAGACCGGGAAGCACAGCTCTTCCTTCTGCTTCTACAACTTCTGCCATATCGGGTACGGCAAAGCTACCCTCTTCTCCTACTTCAGTTATAAGACCATCTTCTACCAGTATAGAGGCATTGTTTAATGGCTCTCCGCCCAAGCCATCAATAAGTAATGCTCCTTTTATCAGAATACTTTTTTTAGCGGTAGGAATAACATCTTCGTTAACTGCACGAATCTCAACTTTTTGGGAAGGAATTTCTGTCTGAGTTTTATGCGTTGCCTGAGGCTCGGAGGTACAATGTACCAATAATAAGCAACCAAAGAGGAAGCCTGCAATTTTGCTTATATACATGAGGTTGAAAGGTTTATGAAATTTCTATCCGATGCTCAAAAGGGGTAATACCCGTTATATAAACGCTCTGAGCTTCTAATTGGGGTAGTGCGCCCCTAAGCTGAACCCAGCTATGTTCGCTTTTGCCCGGGCCAAAACGAATACTATGCTCACCTTCTTTTAGCGTGCCGTACCCTTCTTCCAGAAGGTAGGTATCTTCCTGTAGCTTGCGTACTCCGGTAAGCTTACTCCCCTTCCGAAAGGCCATTTCTATGGCTACCGGCACCCGGTCAATACCACTCAGACTAATATGAATTGCGAAACCCTGACCGGTCTCACTTATACGCACCTCTGATAAGATTTTTTGCACTTCACTCTGCGGGCGCTTATCGCGTGGCATCTTTTCCCAGTCTCCATCGTGAGGCAGCTCTTCTGGAGGAAATGGCTGATAGTAGGGTCCTTCCAGCCACTGGCGTAATACTAACTCGCCGCCCTCCTTTTCCAGGCTTTCCCCTTCAAATTGTCCTTTACCAAAGAAGGCCGAAGCCAGTCGGATTCCCTCAAGGGCCGCCATACCTTTAAAAAAGGTAAAGAAGATAGGATTTTTTGCCAGAATAGTCGCATCACGCTCTTCTCTCCGTATTCTGACCAAATCTGAGCCTCTGAATATTTTATGGTAGTTGGTTGGTAATGCCGAAGAGGGGGGAAGGGCCTCTTTCAACTTTTCATCCTCCAGAAAATAGGCCAGACTATTGCTGATTTTATCTGTCTCGTGCTTTTCCAGATAAGAAGCCATAGCAGCAAACAGACTATTTTGATCATGAATAGCCATGTAGCGGTAAGCATAGTAATAGCGTTGCATGCTCCCTCTTTGGTATTTATCTTGACGGCCGGAACCTTCAGAAACTACCTCACCATTGGCATGCAGATAATATAGTGTCATATCCAGATTTCTTCTGACCGGTTGCAATAGTTCTGGCTTATCCATTAATCGGGCTATGGTAATCAGACTTTTGTTTACGATGGGGCTATATATTAGTGTGCTCTGTTCGGTGTATTGCCCATCTTCGTCAATATCTATTTTTTCGGCCAGCCATTCATTTATCCGTTTCTGATAAGCCTCATTCGGAAAAAGGTGATGAATTCGAGCAAGGGCCATGCACACCACCCAGCGATGGTTGGGCGTATGTATGCCTCCAATACTTAACGCCTTAGCGGCTCTTTGCAGGTAGGTTTTCAGATTATCTCTGAGGCTTATTGTCTCCTCAGTATCATCCTGGCTCAATAAGGTATATGCCAGACAAACAGGCTCTACTGTAAAGCCCGTATCTGGAGTGGAATGAAAATTAGTAGTATGTAGGTCAATAGTACCATCTGTGTGTTGTGCCTTCAGTAGATAAGTACTAGCATTTTCCATTGCTTTTATCAGCTCTGGCTGATGGTAATATTTGGATTTGGCTGACACATAACCACAGCTTAATGTCTGGAAAAAACCAGAGGTCTGCTGAGGGTTATGTATACCGTAACTGTTTCTGATACCCCCATACCATGTATGACTGGTTTCTTTTTCCTGAAATTTGAGCACACGCGCTATGTAAGAATCGTAATTTTTTACAAATACTGATAGTAGTGTTTCCACGTTTGTAGAAGATGGTAAGCTTACTGGCAGAATAGGATTGATCCAGAAGGGAATAAAACAAGCGCTGCTGCTTAGCCCCTGCAGAAATTGGCGTCGTTCCATAAGTAGGTGTTGTATAGTTGTATTTGCCCGAAGGTATTCTATCTTTAAAATAGACAATGCCTGACTGACCCGCAAATACTTGGTAAGACTAGCTGCTAAGTACAATCAGGCATGACTTTTTTACCTACTATGAAATCGCGCTTTTACTAGTCTTTCTTCCCATTTAAGCCCAGGCGCAGCGTCGCCCTTAAAGTATTGTTCATAGGATGACTGAAGAGACCATCATCAAATAAAGTATAACCCAGATCAAGATTGAGCATGCGATATTTAAACCCTAAGCCTAGTGTTAAATATTTGATATCCCCTTTGTCCTCTGACTCATGGTGGTAGCCCGCTCGGAAATAATAATTTTTATGGAAATTATACTCCATCCCCAGGTTTAGCTGTATTTCACTGAGCTCTTCAGAAAAGCCATCAGGGGCATCTGTAAAAGATCCAAAGGTACCGCTAAACCATCCACGAGTAGGATCTTTACCCCTAGCAATGCCTACTATATTACCCTGATCATACTGAGAGACAGGAAGTGTAGGAATTAATAATTTACTAGCAGAGGTAGTAAGTGTAAGTTTATGGTTAAGATTAAATTGAGTACTGAAGGCCGCCCCCAAAGCTAGTCTGGCAGGTAAGTACATATCAACCCTTTCTGTTTTTTCAACTTTGGGCCCTAAATTACTTACCGCAGCTCCCAGCGATAATTTGCTGTCGTTGTTAAGCAAGCTAACCTCTTGCTGAAATAATGCTCCTATGTCTACGGCCCAAGATGCAGAATAATCTCCAGAGTTTCTGGCCAGGTTGTTATAAGAATAATTATTCCCCAGGTACTTTACACTACCGCCCAGGCTCCACTTATCACTTAGCGCGTAAGAGTATGTTAATGAAGCTGATAAATCGTAAGGTTTAACTGATATGGGTTGTTGACTGCCGGAAGAAAAGAAACGATAATCGCCTAGATTAAAATAGGTAAATGACAGGCCGATCGCACTTTTTTTACCTAGCTTCTGCGCCACCGAAGCATTCATCATATACATATTATTGGCTACCTGGGAGGCCCATGGCGTATATGAAAAGGAGGCGCTGTACTGATCTTCCATCCGTACAAGCCCGGCTGCGTTCCAGTACACAGCATTGACATCTGTAGCTATAGCTACTCCCGCATTTCCCATGGCAGCAGTACGGGCATCTGGAGCTACAGTCAAATACCCAGCTCCATAAAATGGAAGTCTTGGATAGCCTTCCCCATTAGTAGAAAGCCCTAATTGAGAGGGCTGAGCAGGTTGCGCCCAGCTTACTAAGGTGAAGACAAAAAAAAAGCACAAGTGTAGTGGTTAACAATTTCAGTTTAAGCATAATTTTATGAGCTTTTAGTCAATTCAAACCAAACTACCTACTCATACACCTAATATTCACAATATTATTCTTGAATAGAAACGCTCAAAATTATATGTTATTACACTTATAAAAAGTCTTTAAAATTAATTCTGTACTAAGTATTCTTTATAAGGGTTCTAGACCTTATTCCACGCGGGTTTTAACTTAATAAAGGAGGGTTTATTAGTGTAAAGGAGAAAGAGGTAAAGCTTAAGACATAAGTATAGTCACTCTAAGCATAGTCTTTAAGGTAAACCTTTACTTTGGTACCTTCTTCGTATTTACTATCAATCTCTACCTTACCCCCATTTTTTTCTACCATGCTTTTTACAATAAAAAGCCCCAGGCCTTTACCGTTACCTGTATTAGTTAGTCTTCTAAAGGGAGCAAATGCTTTATATTGGTCTACCTCTGTACGAATACCCATACCATTATCGGCAAAAAGCAAAAGAGTGTACCCATTTACCTTTTGAGTCCTTACATTCATCTGTAAATCTCTGCCTGGGTAGTGGTATTTGATGCTATTGTCTACAAGTTGGTCAATAATATTCCTGATGTAGTCGGGACTGTACAATATTTGATCTTTCTCGCTGAAGTCTACTGCTATAGTGGCATGGTATAAAGTCATTTCTGCCCTATGTCTCTCTGTAACTTCTTTCAAGACGCGTTCAAAATTTACATTACCAATATTTGCATCTGCCCTGTTTTGTAATTCAATTAGTCGGATGAGGTTGGTAAGTGTATCATCTAATTGGTTGACAGATATTGTCAGTTTCTGATCTATCACATCGGTCTGAAAACCGGGATTGTCGTCACGTACCTGCATAAGTCCTTTAATATTGGTAACTACACCACGCAGGTTATGGGCCACCGCATGCACGAAATCGTCCAAGTAGCGATTGATGGCTATCAACCTTTGATTTCGCTGTTTGAGCTGATTTTCTGCCTGCTCCAACTGTAAATTTGTAGCTTGGGTACGCTGTAGGAGCACTTGTTTTTCATAATCAATTTTATGGACAATCATGGAGACTTTGAGCCCCACCAAAGTCATAATCAAAGAAAGTACTGTGGCAATAACAATGATGCCTAGCTCTTCATTCAGAAGTTGTATCTGTGTAGCTGTAATTACCAGAAAACCTGTAACTATAGGTAACAAAAAAGCGATAGTAAGTAGCCGGCGAGCTATAAATCCGCCTAATGACTTTCTGTAAAAAATACTCATGCAACCCCGCCCTCTGTAGAGTAAAGCTATGCTTATCAAAGTCAGGATAAAGACCAGTGTGGTAGGCAACGAAAAAGAGGAGAAGATGCCGATGCTATACATCGCCCTAAAATTGATTGCGTAGCTGTATAAGCCAAAAATTGCCAGGTAAAACCCCAGAATAATTAAAGACTCGCTAATTGTTTTGTAGATATTATTTGGTGAGCTACACAATAGAAATGCTACGGCAGACATAAGAAAAACCAGGCAGGTGGCAGCAGACATAGACATATCTGCACTCAAACTCAACAAACTGGTATTTGTAGTTCTAATCCATAAGTTGATAAGCGCAAATATTAATATTAGGCTAATACCCAAGCGCGCTATTTTTCTCTGCCTACGGGCCTCCAGCAATAAAGCTATACCAAAAGTAGTAAAACTTAAGGCTGTTATGGGTTTCATACTTTCTGCTCCACTTTCTGTGGAGCCATAAAAGGTAATGAGGAAATTGCTGTTGACAACCCACCCTATAAGTATAAGTAAGCTCACAAAAATGATGAGCAATGATAATAGCTCAACTAATTTTACCCTAACACGCATAAAAAATTATGGAAGTTTGCCCCTCTAAATACGTAAAATACACAATAAATGGAACAAAACCTGTAAATCTACTTATAAAAACAGGGTGTGACACTCATATATTTTATTTATAATACCTGCAGATTTTACTCTAACTCTATATTTAAGAGGTTTCTGTTGCTTTTATTCCTTTTCTAGCTGAATACTCTAATATAAGTAAGTATCAGTGTGAGCTTTGTATACATGAGTAGTAGGAACAAATAAAAAAAGCCCAGTGATGTCACCAGACTCTTAATGTATAGCAGACTTTGGCTAAAACTTATAGCTATGTTTGACTCGCATACTTTAAAAATGGCATTGGCACATCTTTAGGCTGACAGGTACTGGTCTATAAATGTAAAATTAAGAAGGCTACATACCATTACCTGATCATTATCAGTATATTAATAAGGCGTAACACTAGTGATGCACATAAGTTGTGCGATGAGAAAAAAATAAAAAATCCCGTACCAGAGAGGAACGGGATTGAGGGAAGAAGTGGATGTGTGACTTTCTTAATTGATTCTCATGTCTTTACTATTCATAAGAGCACCGGCCCCTTCTATAGCAGCCTGTGCAGTTTCCGCAACCTCTTCAAAGTTTTCTTCTTCAGCCTCTTTCACCTGCGCTATTTCTGTATCCAGTTTATTGAGGTATTGCTTCATTTTTTCAATATTACCTGCCAGAGTAGCAGTATCGTCATAGTCACCAGGTATTTCTTCTAACTGTCTAATCTGGTTCTCTAGTTCTGTTCTCTGCATATTTAGCGTAGCCAATAGCTTCTTTTTTTCCAGGCTCATCTCCTCGCTATCCAGTTCCAGAGGTTTATCGTCATCTAGGTTAGTATCTTCTATCACTTTATCTTCGGGATAAGCCACATCGCCTGTCTGAGAAGTAGCCGACTCTTTTTCGCCTCCTCCGCAGGCACTCAATAAGAAGGCCATTGCCAGACTTAATGAAAAAAGAGAAGCGGATTTGAATATATTTAGTCTTTTCATTGTTTCGCTCATTAGTCCAAAAAATGATTCTGTAGTAATAAAACAACTGAAGAAGCATACTGTTTAGTAGCCCATAAAAGAATTTGGTTATACTTTTGCTTCAACAGATTGCGTTAAGGCTGTACAACTCAAAGAAGTATGAATAAACACATCAAAATATTTAGCTTGCTAGGCATTGTTTTAGCTCTTTGTAGCTTCCAGACCGTAGGCATTGACCTGGTTAAGACCAAAATAGCAGAAAATATAGAAGTAGGTTTGCCCTCCACCTTTATGGCAATGAGCGAAGACGTGCTTAACCAGCGCTACCTTACTGCCCGCAAACCTATTGCCGCATATACTAACGATAAACAGGTGGTAGATTTTACGGTAAACACTTCTAATACACGTTGGCAATCATCAGACCTACCTATTCTAAAAGATTTTTATAAAGCCAGTCTGATGGAACTCTACGATGAGATTGAGTTTAGCAGAGAAGAAATTGAGGAGATTAATGGTAAAAACTATGTGGTGTTTGAGTTCAGCTCTATTGTAAAGCCAGACGAAAACGCTTTAAGAGCGCAAAGTCCGATCCGCCGCTACACTCGTATTCAGTATACAGTACAGGGAGGAAAAACTCTGGTCTTTAATTTTAGCTGCCCGCAAGCTTTGCAAAGAGCCTGGGAAGAGACAGCAGCAGAAATTATGCAAAGTATTATAATTAAGTAAAGTGGGTATACTACAACCAGACGACAAATATTTTATGCAGCAGGCGCTACGTCTTGCTGAGCAGGCTTATGAGGAGAATGAGATTCCAGTAGGTGCTGTAGTGGTCGCCAACGAGAGGATAATCGCCAAAGCCTATAACCAAACAGAAAGGCTACAGGATGTAACTGCTCATGCCGAAATGCTTGCCCTCACCTCTGCTTTCAATCATTTTGGGGCTAAATACCTTCCAGACTGCACACTTTATGTTACCCTGGAACCATGTGTGATGTGCGCAGGGGCACTGCACTGGGCACAGATTGGAAAGTTGGTATACGCCGCGGCAGATGAAAAAAAAGGCTTTACTCTACACAGCGAAGGTATTTTACACCCTCGTACCCAGGTAAAGCAGGGCATACTGGCAAATGAAAGCACAGAACTAATTCAGTCTTTCTTTCGCCGTATGCGATCCAGATAAATCCATTTTGCTAGTACAGGCTGTAACCTACACCAAAGCGCACTGCCAGATTGCTCCACTCAAAATAGTAGTCTGTCATAGCTTCCAGGCGCCAGTTGTCTGTAATTTTACGCGCATAGCCTACTCCAAACGCATAGTCAACGTTTTTTCCTAAAAGCGGACGAAATCTTAAAAAGACCGGGTCTATAGGATAAAAACGCATGCCTGGCACAAAGCGAATACTTTCTGTCCAGACTTCTACACCGGTAGTAACAGCCAATTGATCATACAAAAAGTAGTTAAATTCCAAGCCAAGCTGTGCTTTATCTACAAACTCAAAAGGGTTGCGATTGTCTGTTTTGTAAGCATCTACTTGGGCTGTAAATAGATATTGCGCCTGAGCTACGGATAGGTGTAAGGCTGTAAAAAATAGCGTGAGTAATACGAGTTTCTTCATAGTAACCGATAGTTTCGGCAAAGGTAATAGCTAATCTTTTTGTTCGTAAAGTTTTTTCAGTTCATTTAACTCATCTCGCATACGGGCAGCCTCCATAAAGTCTAGTTCTTTGGCAGCTTTCTCCATATTTTTTTGTGTTTTCCTGATGAGTTTATCAAGATCTTCCTTATTCATGTAGGCCACTACCGGATCAGCGGCAATGCTAGTCTCTTCCGGTCCGGCATAGGCCTTTTTCACGGCTTTCTTGGAATCTGCCACCCGGGTAGAGAACATGATAGCCTCTTTGGATTTTAGCACCGTTTTAGGCGTAATTCCATGCTCCGCATTGTACTCCATTTGTTTACTACGGCGGCGGTTAGTTTCGTCTATCGCTACCTGCATAGAGCCGGTAACTTTATCTGCATACATGATTACCATACCGTTTTCGTTACGTGCAGCACGACCAATGGTCTGTATCAGGGAGCGCTCGTTTCGCAAGAAACCCTCTTTGTCGGCATCCAGTATAGCTACTAAAGATACCTCTGGCAAATCTAGCCCTTCTCTCAAAAGGTTAACCCCTACCAGCACATCAAACTCACCCAGCCTTAGCTCTCTTAATATTTCTACTCTATCCAGCGACTTTACTTCTGAGTGTATATAACGACTACGCACTCCGGCACGCTCCAGAAACTTTTGCAGTTCTTCTGCCATACGCTTCGTAAGCGTAGTGACCAGTACCCTTTCGTCAAGCTTTACTCTTTCATCTATTTCCCCCAGCAGGTCATCTATCTGATTAAGGCTTGGGCGAACTTCAATTACAGGGTCTAGCAGTCCTGTAGGACGTATTACCTGTTCTACAATTACTCCTTCTGAAACACGCAGCTCATACTCCCCAGGGGTAGCACTTACGAATACCACCTGGTTGGTCATATCTTCAAACTCATTGAAAGTAAGCGGGCGATTATCCAGCGCTGAGGGAAGGCGGAAACCATAATCTACCAGGCTACTTTTGCGAGCGCGATCACCTCCCCACATACCTCTAACCTGTGGAATAGTTACGTGGCTTTCATCTATCATTATTAGGTAATCGTCCGGGAAGTAGTCCAGTAGGCAGAAAGGTCGCTGCCCTGGTTGTCTGCGATCAAAGTAACGAGAATAGTTTTCAATGCCTGAGCAGTAGCCCAGTTCGCGTATCATCTCCAGGTCAAACTCGGTACGTTCTTCTATCCTTTTGGCCTCCAGAAAGCGTTTTTCATCCTGAAAACTCTGCACCTGCTCTACCAGATCATCCTGGATCTCGTGAATTGCTTTTTGAGTGGTATCCTTTCCCGTGACGAAGAGGTTAGCTGGGTAGATCGTAATCAGGCGTTCATCTGCCAGCTTTTTACCGGTATGCGGATCAATACGGTGGATAGCTTCAATCTCATCTCCCCAGAAATAAATACGATAGGCAAAGTCTGCATAAGCTACAAAAATATCTACCGTATCACCTTTTACTCTAAAGTTTCCTCGCTTAAACTCAGCTTCAGTACGGCTGTAGAGAATATCTACCAGGGTATAAAGCAGTCGCTGACGAGATAGGACATCTCCTTCTTGCAGTCGTATTACATTTTTGCCAAACTCGTCAGGGTTACCCAAACCGTATATGCACGACACCGAAGCCACAACCAGTACATCTCGTCGGCCAGACAGGAGGGCAGAAGTAGCACTTAAGCGCAGCTTCTCAATTTCCTCGTTGATTGACATATCCTTCTCTATGTAAAGATTAGTCGTAGGAATGTACGCCTCTGGTTGATAGTAATCGTAATAAGAGATGAAGTACTCTACCGCGTTTTCAGGAAAGAATTGCTTAAACTCTCCAAACAGCTGAGCTGCCAAGGTTTTGTTATGGCTGATGATCAGCGTTGGGCGATTCAGGTTGGCAATAACATTGGCCATGGTAAAGGTTTTACCGGAACCTGTTACTCCTAACAAGGTTTGAGCATGCTCACCACTTTCTATTCCTTCGGTAAGTTGCCGGATAGCCTCTGGCTGGTCGCCGGTAGGCTCATATTCAGATATTAACTTAAAGTCCATAGTATAATTAACAGTGTGCACAAAACAGCCGGCTCGGGCTAATTGTTCAGTATCGCCTATAGGTATATAAATGCTAACAGAAGCACTTTACTAAAGTGTAAATCCCGCTTCTACATTCTATACATATACGATAATTATGGATTGCACGATGCTATTTACACTCAGTAAATTAATTACTGGTTCCAGATTTCCCAGCTTTTTTCTGCTTGCAGATGAAGCATCTCCATTCCGTTTTTTACAGCAGCACCCTGTTCCGCTGCTTTTTTCATAAACAGAGTCTCTTCAGGATTGTAAACTAAATCGTAGCATAAATGGCTCGCGCTCAGCTTTTCGTAAGAGAGGTCCGGGCAAACTTCAGTATGGGGCGACATTCCCAAGGGCGTTGTATTGATAATGAGAGGATAGTCCTGAAGGTCGTATTTTTCTTTAAGTTCGGCATAGCTAACAGCATGCTCAGAAGCCTCTCTTGAGACCATAATATATTCTATACCCATATCGTATAGCGCACATTTGACGGCTCGCGAGGCTCCTCCTGTACCCAATATTAGAGCTTTTTCTATTTTAGCACCTTCCACCCACTTCTCCAGCGACTCCTTAAAACCGTAGTAATCTGTATTGTATCCAATACGTTTGCCTTTTAAGAACTTAATAGTATTAACTGCACCTACTTTTTTGGCACTACCATCCAGTTCGTCCAGGTAACGCATTACTTGCTGTTTGTAAGGTATAGTTACGTTAAGCCCACGGATTTCGGGCTGTTCCTCCAGAAGCTCCGGTAGTTCCTGTATATCTTCCAGTTCGAACAGGCCATACTCAGCATTGCTGATATGTTCACGCTGAAACTTGTCGCTAAAATATTTTCTGGAAAATGAGTGGCTAAGCCTGTAGCCAATAAGTCCGTACAGATCCTTCATGCTAAAAAATGTGCTTACTGCAATTTGGTTATTGCTACTAATCTCTAAAAAATAAAAGGATTTGCCAACATAAAAGCTTAGCCCTGATGATTTAAGCAGGCTGCTTGGCAATGAACTGCTCTATTTCTTTTAGTTTGATCATACCATCATAATAAGCACGGCCAAACACTACTCCGTAAAGCCCCAAGTCTCTTAACCTTTCTATATCTTCCAGACGCTGAACACCTCCGCTGGCAATCAGTTTAATACCCGGAAATTTATCCATCAGATCGCGATAAAGCTCAAATGACGGCCCTTCTATAATTCCCTCTTTAGAAATATCACTGGTTTTAAGAAATTTGAGGCTTCGGCTATAGAAATACTCTACATGGTCGAAAAGGTTAATCCCTGAGTCTTGCTGCCAACCCTGTATTGCCACTTTTCTACCTTCTCTGTTGCCAGTAATGGCATCTCCACCTAGTACAATTTTCTCTCTACCATACGATATAATCCAGGAGGCAAACTCTTCAGGGTTTTTAACAGCCAATGTAGCGGCAGTAATACGACGTGCACCCGACTCAAAAGCTTTATTAACGTCGCCATCCGTATTAATACCTCCGGCAAAATCTACTTCCAGGTTCGTATGTCCTGCAATTGCTTCCAGTACATGAAAGTGCTTAGGACTACCTTCGCGCGTACCATCCAGATCTACCAGCTGTAATTTTGTAATACCATGATCTTCAAACTTTTTGGCCAAATCAATAGGGCTGTCGTCGTACACCTGCTCACGGGAAAAATTACCCTGCTGCAAGCGTGTAATTTTGTTATTCAGGATGGATATTGATGGGATAATTTGAATTTTCCTTAGTTGCATAACCTTAAACAATAACTCTTCTGGCCAAAAAAATGGAATTGAAATATACTATATATATTCTTTTTTTTTAAAGCATAAACACAATATATTCTTAATTTCTTATACAGGATTCAAATATAGCGCTAAAAAACTAATAAAATAGCAAAGCTTACCTATAAGAAAGCAAGCTTTTTTGAAGCTAAATTATAGGCTCTGTCTGCCTTTTGGCATCAGCACTTATCTATATGAGCAGAGCTTGGTAAATAGCAATTGCTCTTCAGGTAAAAAGTTCTTTATATTCTTAAATACACTATAGTGAACATTTGTAAAGGCATTTGCTTAACAGCGCAATAATTTATGCGGAGCTTTATATGACACATTATTAGCAACTTTATTGATAGGCATGTGTATACTCATACCGTATAAAAGCGCATAAAGCGTAAAGTATAACTTTACCCAGAAATCAGCCTTTGCTAGTTTTGGCTATAAAAATTTTCCGAAGAGTTACATTATATAAGCTTTTAGTTCTGAACGCAATCTTCTTTTGCCTGTCTTATTCTCTATCATTTATGGTAAGTCTCGCTACTCAGCCTCAATTCTTAAGTTGAAGTTCACAATCAGATTACACCATAAATCTTTCAGAGTTCTGACACATGCTCAGAAGAACATCATACTCATTACCCCACTAAACATTAACAACTTACAGAATCCACTCAGGAAGGCAAACTCTTTTTTAGTGTCGGCATATACCAGACGGATGAGAAAATAAGTGATAGGTAATATTAATATCAGAAAGTAGATAATGAGTGTCTGGTTACCCAACATACCTGACATAAAAAAGAGCAGAAAAATAAATAGTGCGGAAAGAAAGTAAAGAAATATTTTGGTATAGTACACGCCTAGCAGAATGGGCAAGGTCTTACAACCGAAAGACTCATCACCTTTCATATCTTCTATATCTTTAATGATCTCCCGAACCAAAGAAATGGCAAATGCAAATACCGCATAAGTATATACCAGCAAAGGATTCTCTGGAAAGTAGATAGATACCACCCATACCGCCATACCAGAAAGGGAGGCAATAACAAGATTCCCTACCAAAGGCCACCGCTTAAGCTGATTTGAATACAACCAAAGCAAAAACGCTGCACCAAAATTGATCAGCCCAACCCAAATAGACAGATAAAAGCCTATGGCTACTCCTATCAGATTAAGCACTGTGTGGGCAATCATAACATAACGCCTTTTAAGTTGCCTACCCACTACTACTTTGTCAGGCTTGTTTATATAATCAATTTTGATATCGTAATAGTCGTTGATCAGATAGCCCGCCGCGGCGATAATGTTGGTAGAAAAAATCAGAAGGAAAAGCTCATAGTCTTTAGCATAGCCTCTCCAGTTGCTATGGATATCGGCAAGAAATATAGCCGTAAAATACTGCGTGAGCCCTAAAATCAGGAGGTTGTGCATACGCGTAACTCTGGCAAAGCCGGTAAGCATGTATTTTCCACGATATGCAAGTCTGGCTACTCTCATTAGTTTTCTTAGGGCAATGCTTGTAATGCTACAAAAATACAAACAATGAATTACTCAAATTAAATTCACGAAAAACTATATCGTACTACTTTTGTTGTCCCAAACTCAAAATATGAGTATAAATAACTGGTTAAAAAGGACTTACACTATTAGTCTACATTATACTTAGCACACATCTACTATTAGGTTACAACAATCTTGTTTAAATTCGCAGTCTGACAGAAAATACTACTATGAACGTTGCTAATAAAAACCTGCGTCAACTATTGAAGGAAAGAATTTTGATACTCGATGGAGCCATGGGTACCATGATTCAGGGCTATCAGCTGGAAGAGGAAGACTTTAGAAATGAGGCGCTGAAGGCACACCCTAATACGCTCAAAGGAAATAACGACCTTCTGTCAGTTACCCGGCCTGATATTATTAAAGAGATACACGCCGTGTATTTTGAAGCGGGAGCAGATATAGCAGAAACCAATACTTTTAGCTCTACATCTATTGCTCAGGCAGATTATGGTCTGGAACATTTTGTATACGAACTCAATTATGAGTCAGCAAAAATTGCCAAAGAGGTAGCTCAGGAGTTTACTGAGCGGGAGCCGAACAAGCCACGCTTTGTCGCCGGTTCTTTAGGGCCTACCAACCGTACTGCCTCCCTGTCTCCGGATGTAAATGATCCCGGTTATCGCGCCATTACTTTTGACCAGTTGGTTGAAGCATACCGCGAGCAGGCAATTGCCCTACTGGATGGAGGAGTTGACTTACTATTGGTAGAAACTGTTTTTGATACCCTTAATGCTAAAGCAGCTCTTTTCGCTCTCAATATGTTGCTGGAAGAGAAAAACCTGGACACACCTATTATGGTTTCTGGTACGATCACTGATGCCAGCGGACGCACACTCTCAGGCCAGACCACCGAAGCCTTCTGGAGTTCAGTAATGCACGGCAACCTACTAAGCATCGGACTTAATTGTGCACTGGGCGCTAAAGACTTGCTCCCTTACATCAAAGAATTAGATAAACATGCTACCTGCTTTGTGTCTGCACACCCCAATGCCGGGCTACCAAACGAGTTTGGCGAGTATGATCAGACACCGCAGCAGATGGCAGACGAACTAGAGGCATTCGTAAAAAATGGTCATTTGAATATACTAGGTGGTTGCTGTGGTACACGTCCTGAACACATACGCAAGATTGCCGAGCTGGCTGCCCAGTATTCTCCTCGTCAGCTAAAACAAAACAGCTTATCTGAAGCCTAACCAACCAATTATTATTATTACTAATTGGAAAGACACAAACATGAGTAATACCACGAATATAGAAGATTCATTAGTAGCCCACATAGTTAAAGATCCTAATATTCCAGACATGCACCTGAGCGGACTGGAACCCTTAGTGGTTAATGAAACTACCGGCTTTGTAAACGTGGGAGAGCGTACCAATGTCACAGGGTCTCGCAAATTTGCCCGCCTTATCACCGAAGAGAAATATGAAGAGGCAATAGAGGTAGCACGAGATCAGGTAGAAGGTGGAGCACAGGTAATTGACATCAACATGGACGAAGGAATGCTGGACAGCGAAGCCTGCATGATCAAGTTTGTAAACCTGATCTCCGCAGAGCCCGATATTGCCCGTGTTCCACTCATGATAGACTCTTCTAAATGGCATGTGATTGAGGCCGGCCTCAAATGTGCCCAAGGTAAGTCTATTGTCAACTCTATCAGCCTTAAAGAGGGTGAAGAAAACTTTATTCAGCAGGCTAAAAAAATTAAACTCTACGGTGCGGCAGTAATTGTTATGGCTTTTGATGAACAAGGCCAGGCTGATAATTATGAAAGACGTATTGAGATTGCCAAACGCTCTTATGATGTGCTGGTTAATAAAGTGAAATTCCCTCCTCAGGATATCATTTTTGACCTCAACATCTTCCCCGTAGCTACGGGGATGGAAGAGCACCGCCGCAATGCTATTGACTTTTTTGCGGCCACTAAGTGGGTACGCGAAAACTTACCCGGAGTACATGTAAGTGGAGGAGTTAGTAATGTTTCCTTCTCGTTTCGTGGAAACAACCCGGTAAGAGAGGCTATGCACTCTGCATTTTTATACCACGGACGCAGAGCGGGTATGGATATGGGTATTGTAAACCCTAGCATGCTGGAGATATATGACGATATACCTAAAGACCTACTAGAACTGGTAGAGGACGTACTACTTGACCGTAAAGAAGATGCGACTGAGCGCCTGTTAGATTTTGCCGAACAGATTAAAGATAAAGGAAAAACCAAAAAGAAAGACGATAAGGAATGGCGCAAGCTCCCGCTGGTAAAAAGAATGGAGCATGCCCTGGTCAAAGGTATAGTAGAGTTTATAGAAGAAGATGTAGAGGAAGCACGCCAGCAGTTTGACAAGCCCATAGAAGTAATAGAAGGCCCTCTTATGGATGGAATGAATGTGGTAGGTGACCTTTTTGGCTCTGGAAAAATGTTTTTACCCCAGGTAGTTAAGAGCGCCCGGGTTATGAAAAAAGGGGTAGCTTATTTAATTCCGTACATAGAAGAAGAGAAAGAAAGGTCGGGTACTGTCAATGAAGCTAAAGGTAGAGTCCTGATGGCCACTGTAAAAGGCGACGTGCACGATATTGGTAAAAACATTGTAAGTGTAGTGCTGGGATGTAACAACTATGAAGTGATAGACATGGGAGTCATGGTACCGGGAGAGGATATTCTAGCTAAGGCTAAAGAAGAGCAGGTAGATGTTATCGGGCTAAGCGGACTCATTACTCCATCTTTAGATGAGATGGTTAGTGTAGCAGAAATGATGGAGAAGGAAGATTTCAATATTCCGTTGCTTATTGGAGGAGCTACCACTTCAAAAATTCATACTGCTGTCAAGATTGAGCCGCGTTACACCAAAGGACCAGTCATACATGTGCTGGATGCCTCACGCTCTGTGCCGGTTGTAAGTAATCTGCTCAACAAAAAGGTAAAGGAAAGCTTTACTCAGCAGATCAGAGAGGAGTATCAGCAGATGCGAGAAAGGCATGCTAACAAAAAAACAACTAAGAATTTTGTGGCTATTGGCGAAGCACGAGCAAACAAGTTTAAAACAGACTGGGAACAAAGATCTGTGGTTAAGCCTCAGTTTCTTGGTTTCCGTACTTTTAACGACTATTCTCTGGAAGAGCTGAGCCACTACATAGACTGGACCCCCTTCTTTATGACCTGGGAGTTGGCAGGACGTTTCCCAAAAATACTGGACGATGAAGTAGTAGGTGAGCAGGCACGTATTCTCTTCCGAGATGCTCAAAATATGCTGCAAAAAGTGATTGACGAAAAATTACTGACAGCCAAGGCGGTAGTTGGTTTCTTCCCTGCCAACACTGTCAATGATGATGATACGGAAATCTACCACTTTGATAAAAAAGGAAACGAAGACCGCAGCAAGGTACTTACCACCCTGCATCACCTAAGGCAGCAAACCAAAAAAGCCAAAGGCAAAGAGTACATGTCTTTGGCAGACTTTGTAGCTCCCAAAGCAAGTGGAATCAATGACTATATTGGAGGCTTTGCCGTAACGGCAGGTATTGGCTGCGATGAACTGGCCAAAGCTTATGAAGAGGATCATGATGATTACAACTCTATCATGATCAAGGCGATTGCTGACCGTCTGGCAGAGGCCTTTGCAGAGCGTATGCACGAAAGAGTTCGTAAAGAGCTCTGGGCCTATGCTCCTGATGAGGAATATGATAATGAAGCTCTAATTCGTGAAAAATACCAGGGAATACGTCCAGCACCAGGTTATCCGGCATGTCCTGACCATACTGAAAAGCGTACGCTTTTTGAGCTTTTGGATGCCAGCAAAAACACTGGGATAGAACTTACCGAGAGCTTTGCTATGTTTCCGGCAGCATCAGTTAGCGGCTGGTACTTCTCTCATCCAGGTTCCAAATACTTTGGCATATCCAAATTGGATAAAGACCAGGTAGCAAACTATGCCGAACGCAAAGGCATGGAGCTAAAAACTATGGAAAGGTGGCTAAGCTCAAACCTGGGATATGAGCCTAAGTAAGGAAAAAGCTTAACTGAATAAGCTGAGGGTGCATACAAGTGACTTAAAAAAGTTAAATATTTTTGGTAGTTGACCGGAGAGGTCGTATCAGCTTAAAAAATTAAGTATGCACCCTACAGCCTAAGCTTCTAAAGGCGTTTACCTCATAAAGTAAAGCCTTTGCTTACCAGTTAAAAGTAGTTACCGATTTTAATAAATTCATCTGACATTTTTTACTACAATATAGCAAATTAGTAAATATTTACTATCAAATTCCGTATTGATCATTACTTGAGCTTATAAGCTATGTATCAACAACTTATGTCATTATGTTCAAATTTTTAGATCGTACTTCGTTGAACCTGTAGCCTTTGCTGAATATGTTGTAACAGCTTATTTATGTCTGAATTTATCTTGTCAGATTCAGATTTTAGTTCTTCAGCGGAAGCACCTGCCTCCATTTTTTTGCGGGTACTGTACATCTCCTGATAAAATTCCTGTAGCCCCAGCATGTCTATCAGTACTTTGACTTTGTGCATAGACTCACTGATGAGTTTATGATTTTGCTCTTCCAGCGCTTTAAAGTAGTTGGCACGGTAGGCCTCTATAGAGCGTATAGCCATCTCATAAAATTTAACAATCTTATGTGGTGCTTCTTTAAACGGCTCTTCGGCTTTGTTGAAGTTAGGTTCTATACCATTTTTTGCCGATTGGGCAGGTAGCTCTGACCTATGAAATACGGGAGTCTCATCCTGATCAAATGAAGTAAACTGGGATATTTTACGATATAGGTTTTGCGGGTTAAATGGTTTAGTAACAACGTCATCAATAAAAGCAGCACGTTTGTCATTTCTAAACTCAGCATTGGTATCAGCTGTAAGTGCTATGATTGGAATTTTCTCGTACCACCCCCCTAATTTTCTAATTGCTTCAGAAGCCTCGTAGCCATCCATTTTAGGCATACGTATATCCATGAGTATGATATCATAATCATTCTTCTGTACAAGCTCCAGAGCTTCAAGACCATTGGTAGCCTCATCGGCAATGGAACTGTTCCACCACTCATCAAAGTATTGCTGCACTACCATACGATTGATCGCCACATCTTCTACTAAAAGTATTCGTACTTTTTTCTGCTTGTCTTTTGCTGCGTACTCTTCATCTTCATTCTGGAGTATAAGGTCACGTTTTTTCCCCACCTGTTGGTGTAATGAAAAGTAAAACCTGGAGCCTACCCCCTCTTCGCTTTCCACCTGTATTTGGCTGCCCTGCATCTCTAAAAGTGCTTTGGTAATGGCCAAACCCAGTCCGGTGCCTCCGTAGTGGCGTACTGTAGAACTATCTGCCTGCGTAAACTTCTCAAAAATTTTGTTGAGGTTGGCTTTAGAAATACCTATGCCTGTATCTTTTACCGAGAAGTTAAGCGATACCTCAGACTCTTTCTTATGATCCAGGTCTACAGTAATACTGACTTTTCCATTCTGAGTAAATTTATTAGCATTGCTTACCAGATTGTTGAGTATCTGAGCCAGTTTTACCTGATCTCCTTTTAAAATTCTAGGTACTCCTTTACCTACTTTTACCTCCAGTCGGTTGTTTCTTTCGTTAGCGTAGAGAGAGTGAGTTTGCTTGATGCTGTCCAGCAAAACCTTGATATTATACTCTGATTCTTCTATTTCAACCTTTCCTGCCTCTACTTTGCTGTAATCCAGAATATCGTTGATCAGGTTCATCAGGTTTTCTGAGGAAAATTTAAGTGCCTTAAAATTTTCCAACTGATCTTCACGAGGGTTTTTGCGCAGCAGCAGATTACTAAGCCCAATGATCGCATTGAGAGGAGTGCGTATTTCGTGACTCATAGTAGCCAGAAAATCTTCTTTGGCACGAGCAGCTTTCTCGGCTTCATTTTTAGCCTCCTCCAATGCAGCTTCAGTTTCTTTAAGAGGCGTAATGTCATCCATAAAACCGTACCAGTTGGCACTGCCATCTTCATTAGTCTGACAATTAGCATTGATTTTTATCCACTTCAGCTGCTTACTAATTTTGGTAATAAAGCGCCCCTCAAAATGGAAAAAGTCTTTAACCCTGCGAGCTCTGGTTTGCTCTTTTACTAACCTGTCTCTATCTTCTTCCAGTACCAGGGTATAAAAACTCTCTGCACTATTTATAAATTCGGACTGCTCTACTTCAAACACTTGCTTACAGGCTTCGCTGATGTAGGTAAACTTTACGTCTCCATTTATAGCTTGTTTGAACTCATACAGTATGCCTGGCACATTACTGCTTACATTGTTTAGCTGGCGACTTTTCTCTTTTATTTTCTGCTCAGCAGAAATACGGTTGAGTTCTGCTCCAGCCCTTATACTCAAAAGCGTAAGTAGATAATCGGTATAAGGATTGTTTTTCCAGGGTTTCTTGTCAATCATTACCAATACGCCCACAGACTCTTCTTTATTAGGCGAAGTAATAGGCACGCCCACATAGCTTTCTGCGCTCCAGCGTTTCAGTTTTTCATCTTGAGGAAACTTCTCGGCTACATCCTGAATGTATGTAATTGTATTGGTCTCCACCACCTGTTCGCAGGGCGTATTATCTAATGTATAGGTAAAGTTTTCTGTAAGCTTGCCATCTTCTCTAAACGCCAGCGTTTTAATAGACTTACCACCTTCCTGAAATACTCCCACGTAGACGTGTTTCATGCGGAAGATAGAAGCTAGTTGCCTTGTTAAACCTTTAAAAAACTCATTACCTACCAGATTCGCACTTTTCTTAGTAATTTCCTGTACCCGCTGCTCTAACAGTACCCTTTCAGTAATTTCACGCCCGATGTAGGCTGCTCCCAGTATTTCGCCCTTCTGATACATGATAGGAAAGAAGATAGCATCGTAATAACGCTTGTTTTTACCTTCCTTATCAGTGCTTTCGTAAGTAGTGTGCGTTACTTTATTATCTACGAACGCATTACCAAAAAACTGGCGGGCGTCTTCCTGTTTATCCGGCATCCCCTCAAGCTTTTTCATTAGGGAGTCACCTACATTAAGCTCTACACCCAGCCTTTTCTTCAACCATTTTTTTGCATTATCATTAATCATGATAATGTCATAATTGGTACTAATCGCGAACATATTGTCCGCTCCCTGATTGATAATACTGCTAAGAATGCTTTGGTTTTTGGCTACCTCATCGGCAGCTTCTTTACGATCGGTAATATCAATACCTACACCGTTGATGCCTCGTACTTTACCACTCCTGATAATAGGTTTGATCTTAAGGATATACCATCTATCAGCTACCTGTACTTCTACTTCTATTTCTTTTCCGCTACGCAGGACTTCTTGCTTTACCTCGTGCAGCCTTTTAGCATCTTTAGGTGGGAAGTCACTAATTTCCAGGTCATTTAGACCAATAAGTGCATCACCCTCAATTCTAGAATAGGCATTGTAAATCCAGATATAACGGAGCTGCTCATCCTGATGGAAAAGTATAATGTTTGAGTTTTCCAGCGCCAGATAAAACTTTTCGCGGCTAATCTCCAGATCTTCTTTAGTTTGCATCAGCTGATGCTCTTTGATTTGAAGTTGTTCGTTACTGCGAGCGAGTTCAGTATTGGCAGTGCTTAGTTCGTCATTGGCGGAGTGCAGTTCCTCATTACTGGTCTCCATTTCTTCATTGGCAGACTTCAGCTCTTCATTGGTAGAGAGAAGTTCTTCGTTAAGGGCCTGTAGTTCCTCATTAGAAGTTTCCAGCGCTTCAGTAAAGGTGTGCAGATGATCTTTAGTAGAAGAAAGCTCCTGTTCCAGCTCTATGATGCGCATATCCTTCCAGGCTTCACTATTATCAGAGTCTTCGTCCAGGTTAATCTGCGGTCGTAAATCTTCCTCTATCAATTCAAAAATAACCAGATAATGATTTTCTCTGGGCGTTGAGTATAACAATGGGCTCATGCTTATGCGCACATATGCCCACACTTCTCCCAGCTGATAGCGAATCAGGCTACTTTTATTAACCGTATTGGTCTTCTTAGTTTTTGCCAGTAGCACTCGTAGCTCGGTGTGCAATGACTTATTAATAATACTGAGCAGGTTGGTATTAAGTGAACCTTCTTCCAGCTCTACGAATGGTTGCAGACGACCTTTGATGTAAGCCACCTCCATACGTTCGTCAATGACGACATAAGGGTGTTCAAACGAATGAACCAGGGTTTCTTTCGCTACTTCCTCTAATGACAGTTCGGTCAGTCTAGGTGGGGTAGCACCTTCATTCCCTTCTTTTTTATGGCTCCTAAACTTATTATGCTTCACCATATGCCGAACCCCCTCTTTCCGATAGTATATCTTATGCTGAGAGTCCGCTGCTTTAAAAAGATCGGCACGATCTGAGATACTTTCTGATTTGCCCAACAACAGGTATCCGCCTTCCAGAAGGGCATAATGAAAAAGAGGAATGACCTCACGTTGCAACTCCTGGTTGAAGTAGATAAATACGTTTCTACAACTTATCATATCCAGGCGCATAAAAGGCGGGTCAGTTGTTATATCATGTTTAGAAAACAGTACTCTCTGGCGAATACTTTTTCTTACCTGATAACCACCCTCTACTTTTTCAAAATACTTGCTTAAGACTTCATCAGATAAATTCTCGACCTGGCTATGGCTATAAAATCCCTTCCGGCCTTTGTTGAGGCCATTTTCGTCTATATCGGTAGCAAATATCTGTATGCTATAAGCCCCCGACATTTCACCAAGCAGATCGTCTAGCAACATGGCTATTGAATAGGGCTCTTCTCCTGAAGAACAACCTACCGACCATACCCTGATCGTATCCCCAGGGCGTTTGGCATGAATTACTTTTCTAAGATACTCTCGCAGAGCTCCATAGGCCTTCTCGTCTCTGAAAAAGCTGGTAACGCCAATAAGTACAGTATTAAAAAGTTGCTCTATCTCTTCAGGTGCATTCTGAATGTATTCATAGTATTTAGATACTGAGCTAAGCTGAAGTGCTTCCAGCCGACGGTTAACTCGCCGTTCTATGGTAGAAAGCTTGTAACGAGAAAAGTTGGTGCCTGTCTGCTTTGCCAACAGATCAAATATCAGCTGAAGACTATGCTCCTCTTTACTAAGGTTATTGTTTTTGGCCAGTGGATGGGTACTTAGCAGATGCTTTAGTTCGGGGCCGATCTCTTCTGCTGATAGTATTTTATCTACTGCCCCAGCATTGATAGCGGAGGCTGGCATACCCTGTTGCTGTGCGTCTTCAGGCTCCTGTGCTATCACATAGCCATTCTGTTTCTTAATAGCTCTTGCGCCTTCTGTGCCATCTCTACCTGTACCAGAAAGTATAATACCTATACTTTTAGACCCGGCGCCTTGTGCTATTGATTTAAAGAGCATGTCTGCCGAAGGCAGGGGGTGTACTCTGTGGGCAAGCTCATTTATTTTTATATGCTCATTCTCTACCGTAATCTCACAGCGCTCTGGGGTTACGTATACCTTTCCTCCTTCCAGTTTCAGGCCATCTGCCGCAACCAGTACCGGCCAGCGAGATACGCGTTCTAACAAACTAGTAAGCTTACTTCTATAATCAGGGCTAAGGTGCTGAGCAACAATAATGGCTACTTCTGGAGCATAATATGGCAAGTTAGCGACCAGTTTACTTAGTGCTGTTAGCCCTCCGGCTGAAGCTCCTATTCCGGCAATAAATAAGTGTTTTTTTTCGGCTGTTTTGCTCATATATGCTTACGACAAATCCCCCAGAGTTTTTGTTTCCATCTGCCTTCCACACTCAGTATCTACACGCAACTAAAACTACTGTTTATGAAACTTTATTGGGCACAAATTAGAACTTTATACTCAATTTTGTGAATATAAGTTTTAATCAAAGATTATGCCTTGCAGTACTTTCTAAAGGACAAATGCACGGAGAACGTGGTACAAAAATAAGTTTTTGTACAATTTTAATATCATACTTAAATTAAGGATGAATAAATATGACTTCGGAAGGGATGTAATATTACTGATTACTTTCTATAAAACGGTTGATATCATCGGTTTTACCTAAGATGATTAGTTGGTCAGACTGTTTAAGGGAAGTATCGGGGCGGGGAACGCCAATAATGTGTTTCACTTCTTTTTCTTCTCCATCTTCTACTTCAGTAAATACGCGTTTAATGGTTACAATATTAAGGTCGTATTCCTGTCTTAGCTTAAGATCTGCGATTGTAAAATTGGCTACCCGTTTGGGAACGTCAACTTCTACTATCTCATATTCGTCTGGAAGGTTGAGAAAGGAACGGATGCTTGGGTGTAATAGCATTTCTGCCAAACTTTTGCCTACTGTCTCTTCAGGAGATAGAATCTCCTCTACCCCCAGCTTCTCCAAAATAAGCCGTTGTTGTACGTTAGCAGCCCGGGCTATAATGCGCTTTACTTTAAGTTCCTGCAGAATTACCGTAGTAAGAATAAGACTCTCAAAATCCTCTCCTATCGCTACTACTGCTCCGTCTACTTCCTGTACATTTTGAGCGCTTAGCGCTTTTCTGTCAGTGGAATCTAAAGACACAGCAACTGCTACATCCTCTTTGACCTGCTCTATTTTGTCTAGCTCCTTATCTATGGCAATAACCTCTGCCCCACGCTCAGCAAGGGTAAGCGCGATAGACATTCCAAACTGGCCAAGGCCAATAACAGCAAAGCGGTTATTCATAATATTTTGCTTTTTAAAAACTCACTGAGCACTTCTACTGCTGGCGGGCATTTGTGCGCCGGGCAATGTTGGTTGTTAGGAATAACAATATCTGCGGAATGTCTGTAGGGGGCAATAAATTTGTCGTAAGCTGGTGCTACATGCTCTGTGTATTTATACAATACATCATCTAACAAATACCCTCGCTCTCTGGTGTCTCTGGCAATCCTACGCGTAAATTTAAGGTGCTCCTGCACATCAACAAATACCTTAAGATCCAATAACGATTTAATCTCTTTATAATGGAAAATAAATATGCCTTCCACTACGATGATAGGCGCAGGACGAAATTCTAGCATAGGAGCATTCGCTGCGGATTTGTTAAATGTATACTCTCGCCTATTTACCGTGTAGCCTTGTCTGAGCTGGCTCAGGTCATCTGCAAATTGTGCTACATCTATCACGTTAGGGTCATCAAAATTGAAGGCACGCACTTCATCCGCAGATGTAGTCAGCCGATCACGATAATAGTTATCCTGAGAGAAAAGACAGATATCTTCGGGGTCCAGTATTCGCTGCAACCAGGTGAGTACCTGGGTCTTGCCTGAACCGCTACCTCCGGATATACCCACGATGTACGGACGATTCATAACTTAAAGTTGCATTAAAAAATCAGCTAGCTTTTTAGTAGCTAATCCACGATGACTGATTTTGTTTTTGGTTTGCATGTCCATTTCGGCAAAAGTCTGGCTATAACCTTCAGGAACAAAGATGGGGTCGTAGCCAAAGCCCTGCTTGCCACTGCGCTCACTTACTATTTTACCTTTTACGATTCCCTCAAACTGATACTGTTTACCGGACAGGATAAGCGTAATTACAGTACGGAAGCGTGCAGAACGATCAGCCTTACCATTTAGCCTTGTTAAAAGCTTCTCCATATTGTCTTCATTACTCCTTTGCGGCCCTGCGTAGCGGGCAGAGTATACGCCAGGCTCTCCTTCTAGGGCATTTACCTCCAGCCCAGTATCATCTGCAAAACAATCCTGCTGATAGTGTTCGTATACGTAGCGAGCTTTTTCTTCGGAGTTTCCTTCCAGCGTGTCCTGATTCTCAGGTAGCTCTTCGGTACAACCTATCTCCTGTAGGCTTTGGATGGCTATGGTATTGCCCAACAGCTGACGAATTTCTTTCAGCTTATTGGCATTATTAGTAGCAAAACAAATTTTCATACTCAATTAATTAATCTCCTCAACTTCCAGATCAAACCTTAGGGTAGCATATGGAGGAATATCGATAAAAGTAGAAGGTACATATCTCTGATATGCTAATTCTTCCATCAGTTTATACGGCACTGCATAGTAGCCCGAACCATAGGCCTGATCAAAAGGAAGTAAAGCAACTCCTTTTTCGTTCAGACTCATGTTAGCTACGGCATTTTTAAAGCCTGCGATTACTTCGTTTTTTGACATGTTTACGTCGTAAGCCTGATCTCCAGCATCCGTATTGTTATCAAACTCTTTGCCGCTCAATAGTTTGCCACTGTATCGTAAAGAAACTACGCTATTAGCTCCTACTTTTTCTGCTGTTCCTTCTTCAGTAGTGGAGTAGTAAACACCACTTTCCAGACTATCTGCTGGTAGCAAGCCCTCTTCTGTCAGGTATTGTTTAATCTCGGTATTTACACGAACTTTTAGCTCTGCTTCACTCATAACCTCTGCCAGTTTGAGCTTAATAATAACCGCACTGTATGCGGGAAGTCTGTCTACCAGACTAAAGCCCCTGTAAGCAACATCAAATGGTAAAAAGGCTCTAACTTCCTCACCTTCATTCATATTTGCGACAAGGTCGTATAAGGCAATAGGCAGAAGCACACGATCGCGCATAAAGGGAAAAATAGCCGCACTACTGCTTCCTTCTTCCAGCTTTTCCACTAATTGTCCATCCAGAGTAGTGATTTCATAATAAATGCCTACTATATCATTAGGCTCAGGCGCTTCTCCATCCGCATTCTCGGCCAACATTTCTACATAATAGCCATTTACCTCTTCTGCAGTAATATTGTTTATTTCAAGGTAGCTCTCTATTTCTACTACCTGATCTTCAAGTAGTTGTACAAGTTCGTTGTTCGGGTCTTCCTCTTTATCGCAGCCTGTAAATAACAAAGCAGATATTACAGTAGCTATTACGGTGAATAGAATTGACTTATTCCTCATATTTCTTAAACGTAAAAAAATCCGGCAGTTTATACCGGATTTTATTATGATGATAAATGAAGTGTATCGCTTAGTTAGAAGCCTGCTTAACGTCCACTAGCTCTACATCAAAAACAAGTATAGAGTTTTCTTTGATTACATTACCTCTGGCCTGAGGACCATAAGCAAGTGGAGAAGGGATGTACAATGTGGCTTTGCCACCTTTGTTTAGCAGGGCTATGCCTTCATCCCAGCCGGGAATTACCCAACCCTGACCAATAGGAAAAGCCAGTGGCTCACCACGGTCGCGAGAAGAATCAAACTGAGTACCATCTAACAGTTTGCCAGTATAATGAACATATACTGAGTCTCCTGGAGAGGGCTGCACGCCTGTACCTTCTTTTTCAATAACATAACGAAGGCCAGAGTCTGTAGATTCTGCCTCTATATTGTTTTCGTCCAGATACTCTTCAATTTTGGTGCTGTCTACCTCCATTTGCTCTGACTGCTGTGCCAGCATCTTCTCCTGCTCTTTGCGCATCATCTCCATCTGGTAAGCACGGAAATCTTCGTCGGTCATCACATCTTCTACACCTATGTTGAATATAATGTGGCTCAAAGAATCAATAAAGCCTGGTATTGGTGCTTTAAAAGTATTTACAAAAACTTCCTGAGCACTAATTTTGAACGCAACGCTATCTCCTTCTTTAAGCATGCTAAAGCCTTCGTAGATTTGCCCGTTGGCTGTAGAGTCTATTTTGATAGGTACTGGACCACCTTGCTCCTTTGTATCAAAAAGAAGTGAGTCATCTTCTGTAGAGTAAGTCATATTGATCAGTAAGATTTCTCCTATCTGAGCGTTTTCGCCGCTTCCTTCCTCAATGTATTTGTACTGTAGCCCAGACTCAGCAGTCTCATACGAACCGCCGCCTACCTGATCGCAGGCAGATAACATGCTTACTACTGCAAGTCCAGCTAAGCTTAATAGGTTAGTGATATTCAATTTCATGTTAAATAAATTTCTTGTTTTTTCTGATTTGTATGTAGTTGTTTCTTGTATTCAGGAAGTAAGTTCAAAAATTTATCTACAGTTTCTTTCATGCCAATACGGGAGATTCCCCCAGCTGCATTTTTATGACCTCCACCTTCAAAGTGTTTGGCGGCCAACTCATTTACCGCAAAATCGCCTACCGAACGGAAAGATAGCTTTACTGCATCGTCTCTTTCAATAATAATGGCTGCCATAGTAATGCCACCTATTGAAAGCGCGTAATTTACCAGGCCTTCGGTATCTCCGGTACGGGAGCTGAAGTTAGACAAATCGTCTGCCGATATAGCAAAGTAAGCTGTATTAAACTCAGTGAGCACCTCCAAGCGCTCGCTAAGGGCAAAGCCAATAAATTTAAGCCTGTTTAATGAGTTATTATCATATACAAGCTTACTTACTTTAGATACATCTGCCCCTAAGCCAATGAGCGCTGCTACTACCTCATGCACATGCTTGGTGGTATTTGGGTGGCGAAAAGACCCGGTATCAGTCATGATACCCGCATACAATGCTTCTGCAGTATGCTTATCTAGTAGCTGACGCTCTCCCATATCTACCACCAGTTGATAGATTAACTCACAGGTGGCAGCAGACTTATTATCCCAGTACTCAAAATCTGCGAAGTCTTCCTTACCATGATGATGGTCTATCAGCACCTTAGTAGCCTTAGCCTGCCGCAAAGGCTGCTCCATCTTATCTGTTCTGTTGAGGGAGCAGAAGTCCAGACAAAAGATAATATCTGTTTCTTCTATGATTTTGTCGGCTTTCTGCTCATTTCCCTGATTGTAGACGATAACCTCATCGTTGCCTTTCATCCAATGTAAAAAACTAGGATAATCGGTAGGGGAAATGACGGTGACTTCGTGTCCTTTTTTCTTCAGAACTGAAGCCATGCCCAGGGATGAGCCTAAAGCATCTGCATCTGGATTGACATGTGGTACAATCACGATACGCTTTGGCTCTTCTAATAATTTTTTGAAAGAATTAATATCTTGCATTACTTATCCAAAACTACCAGCAGTAGTATTTGCTCAGTGTTAAACCACAAAAGTGGAAATAAAAACGTTAAAAACAAAAGAGTAGACGGTAGGCAGCTATACGCTACAATATTGACAGGTCGTTGTAGAAATAATCTCCCGATAAAGCTATAATACAAGGAGTTCATTGTTAAAGTTCAGCTCGCTTTATTAATTTTGCAAGCACTAATTACATCAGAGCGATTGATTATAAGGAACTTATCACCCCAGCAATCGTTCATTTGGTAACGAAGAAATAACTAGCAATATGGAAACCACCAATACCACCAGGACTCCTAAATACAATGTACATATCTACATGGAGTCTAATCCTAACCCCAACTCACTTAAGTTTGTAACTAACCTGATGCTTATACCTGAAGGTGAAAGTTTTGACTTTCCTGATGCTGAGAGTGCAGCTCATGCTCCTTTAGCTCTGGAATTGTTTGAGATTCAGCATGTAGAGCGAGTGTTTTATATGAGCAACTTCATTACTGTGACTAAGAGTGATGTTGTAGAGTGGGTAGAGATTCAGGATAAAGTAAAGCAACACATAAAAACTTTTCTTGAAGATGGAAAAGCTATTCTGGTAAATGAGGCAGTTGCTAACGGCACTGCTATTGACGAAAACGATAGCGAAACCGTAAAAAAAATAAAAGGCATACTAGACGAGTATATACGCCCAGCGGTAGAGCAGGATGGCGGAGCTATCAGCTTCCACTCTTATGAGGACGGCGTTGTAAAAGTATTACTACAAGGCTCATGTAGCGGATGCCCCTCTTCTACAGTTACTTTGAAGGCAGGTATAGAAAACTTACTAAAAACTATGCTACCTAATGAGATTAAAGAAGTAGAAGCTGAAGGTGTATAAAAGCTTTATCCTTTAAGTCTGAAGCTGCTTCATAAATTGAAGCAGCTTTTTTTATGCAAAGAAATGAATAAAAAGGTGTAGGCAGGTAAAGATGATAGCTAATACACCATAAGTCTCCAGTACTTTGATCCTAGGACAGTAGTCGCTCCACCATAAAGCTAACCAGGGGCGATACAAACCAAACAGGGTAAGTCCCCATAGACTCCACATAACAATCTGTACAAACTGATGCATTGTATTTAAAGCCTAGACATAAAAAAAGCCTCCTATACGGAGGCTCAATATTATCGGTTACTAGAACTTATTACAAAGTTCTCTTCACTTCTTTCTCTTCAAACCCTTCAATGATATCACCAACTTTAATATCGTTAAAGTTTTTAATGCTTATACCACATTCGTAACCAGCTCTCACCTCTCCTACATCATCTTTCTCTCGTTTTAGCTGGTTGATTTCACCAGTATAGGCAACAATACCATCACGGATAATTCGGATTTGATTGTTTCTTTTTACAGTACCATCAGTTACATAACATCCGGCAACTGTACCTATTTTAGAAATCTTGAATATACGGCGCACCTCTATGTTTCCGGTAATTACTTCTTCCATAGTTGGAGCAAGCATACCTTCCATCGCATCTTTGATCTCATTAATAGCATCGTAGATAATAGAGTACAGGCGAATTTCAATCTCTTCCTTCTCGGCCAGGTTTCTGGCACTTGCTGAAGGTCTTACCTGGAAACCTACGATAATGGCATCAGATGCTGAAGCTAACAGTACATCAGACTCAGAAATTTGTCCTACTGCCTTATGGATGATATTCACCTGAACTTCTTCGGTAGAGAGTTTCAGCATAGAGTCAGAAAGAGCCTCTACAGATCCGTCCACATCACCTTTAACAATGATATTCAGCTCTTTAAATGATCCGATCGCCAATCTACGGCCAATCTCATCCAGAGTAATATGCTTTTTGGTACGTAATGATTGTTCACGATGGATCTGCTCACGCTTGTTGGCGATTTCTCTAGCCTCACGATCGCTCTCCATGACGTTAAACTTATCACCTGCCTGAGGAGCCCCATCCAGACCAAGCATCTGTACCGGCGTTGACGGACCAGCCTTGCTCAATTTCTTTCCGCGGTGGTCAAACATCGCCTTTACCTTACCGTAATGCGCTCCGGCAAGAATTACGTCTCCAATTTTAAGCTCACCCGCTTGTACGAGCAGGGTAGTTACATAACCTCTACCTCGATCAAGGGTGGCCTCAATTACTGTACCTACTGCTGGTTTCACGGGATTGGCTTTCAACTCAAGTAGCTCTGCTTCCAGCAATACTTTTTCCAAAAGGTCTTCAATACCCACCCCTGTTTTAGCAGAAATCTCCTGGCACTGGTACTTACCACCCCAGTCTTCTACTAAAATATTAATATTGGCCAGCTCTTCGCGAATCTTATCAGGATTTGCGGTAGGCTTATCCACTTTGTTGATTGCAATAACAATTGGCACACCTGCTACCTGAGCATGATTGATTGCCTCTTTGGTCTGCGGCATCACGTTATCGTCAGCTGCTACCACAATAATAACAACATCTGTTACTTTAGCTCCTCTGGCACGCATGGCGGTAAATGCTTCGTGACCCGGAGTATCCAGGAAGGCAACTCGCTTACCACTTTCGGTAGTTACGTCATAAGCACCAATATGCTGTGTAATACCTCCGGCCTCTCCCTCAGTTACTTTCGCACTACGGATATAGTCAAGCAAGGATGTTTTACCATGATCTACGTGACCCATAATGGTAACAATAGGCGCTCTATCCTGTAGATCTTCTTCTTTGTCTTCTTCTACTTCTACAGAAATCTCATCTTCGGTATCGCTAAAGTCTACATCGTATCCAAACTCGTCTGCGATTACTGTAATAGTTTCTGCATCCAGGCGCTGGTTGATAGACACAAACATACCCAGAGACATACAGGTAGAGATAACCTCGTTTACACTTACATCCATCAGAGAAGCCAGGTCGTTAGCCGAGATAAACTCAGTTACGTTTAGCTTGGTATCCTGTGCCTGCTCTGCTGCCTGCTGCTCACGCTCGCGGCGGTCGGCACGGCGACGCTCCTGACGGTTACGTGAAGCTTTACCTTTTTTACCCCCTCCACTTAGCTTAGCAAGTGTTTCTTTAATTTGCTCTTGGATTTCCTTCTCTGAAGGCTCCTCCTTTTTAGGCTTTTTCTTATTAGCCCCCCGTCCTCGTTTGTCGCTTCCTCCTTTGCCAGAGGCAGGTCCACGGCCACGGTTATTGTTGTTATCCCTATTGTTGTTGGTGTTACTGGTGTTAGACGCGGCAGGCTTATCATCCTGGCTTTTGATTCTACGTCTACGCTTCCTTTTCTTTTTGTTACCACCTTCATCAGAGGAAGCAACCGGTTTCGCCTTCTTCTTACGCTCTTCGGGCAGTTCAATCTTACCCAATACGGTAAGCCCTTTAAGTTGATCTGCTTTGGCGTTGATACGATCAGAGCCTTCTTTTTTAGCTTCGTTCTGCTCAGCAGATTTCTGCTCAGCTTTGCCAGGCTCTTGCTTCGTTTTGTTTTGTGCTGTAGGTGTCTCGGTCTCTATTTTTTCTTCTTTTGCTGGTTTCTCTTCTTTGGTTTTCTCTTGAGGAGCAGCTTTTTCCTTAGCTTCTTCTTTCGGCTTCTCAGCCTCAGTTTTAGGTTCAGCTTTTTGTACTACTTCCTCAGAAGCTTTAGCTTCAATTTCAGGCTTAGCCTTAGCCTCTTCAGAGGCCTTTTTCTGCGTATCTAGGTTTGCTTCCTGCTTTTTAGGTTCTTCCTTCGCTTTAGCGGTCTCCTTTGTATCTTGAGAGGTGGTAGAGGTCTCTTTTTCTTCTTTGTTATCTTGAGTAGGAGATGGAGATTTAGCTTCAGGCTCAGTAGGAGCGGGAGCTTTTTCTTCTTTTGGCTTAGGCTCTTCAGCTTTAGGCTGTGCAGGCGCAGGTGCGGCAGGTTTTTCCTGACTACTAGCTTTTTCTTCTTTTTTAGGTTCGGCTGCTTTTTTCTTACGGTTAAGGCTATCCAGGTCAATCTTACCTACTACCTTAATCCCTTGCAGACGATTAGATACTTTTTCGGGCTCCTCAGGCTGTTCTTTCTTTTTGTCTTTTGCTTCAGCCTGAGCAGAGGTTTCCTCTTCTTCAGAGGCATCCTCTGATTCTTCCTGTGAGCCAGAAAGCCCTTTAATAAATAGCTCTTCTTCTTCCTGGTCTTTTTGTTTCTCTTTTTTAGAAGAGTCAATAACCAGATTTTCAGAATGCTTATTTCCAATGGTGAGGCCAGAGGCTTCTTCTTTTTCCAAAGCAGAAGACGCAAAATCCTTGGCCAGCATATTGAACTGGGCAATAGGAATCTTCGCATTGGGTTTATTATCGACCTCAAAGCCTTTGTTAGCAAGATGCTCAGTAATCGTAGATAAGCCTACATTGAGCTTCCTTGCTACCTGGCTGAGCCTCATCATTTTTTCCTCTACCATACTCAAATATCTATTATTTTCTATTCTAAATAAAAATATTATTCAAATTCTTGTCGAAGAACCCTGATAATGTCCTCAATAGTTTCTTCTTCGAGGTCGGTTCTTCTTACAAGTTCGTCTTTTGTCAGCGATAGAACACTCTTCGCTGTATCTAAACCTATTCTTTTTAATTCTTCTATTACCCAGCCTTCTATTTCATCAGAAAATTCTTCCAGATCTACATCTTCCTCGTCTTCTACACCGGCAGTTTCTCTAAACACGTCTATTTCATAGCCTACAAGGCGGCTGGCCAGTTTAATATTTTGCCCACCTTTACCGATCGCCAAAGATACCTGATCTGGTTTAAGGAAGACAGATACACGACCTGTTTCAGGATCAATTTTGATAGTACTGATTTTGGCCGGGCTAAGGGCACGTGTAATAAACAGCTCCAGGTTATCAGTATAGTTGATAACATCAATATTCTCATTTTGCAGCTCTCTTACGATACTGTGTATACGAGAACCTTTCATACCTACGCAGGCCCCTACCGGGTCTATGCGATCGTCATAAGACTCTACAGCTACTTTGGCACGCTCACCAGGCTCACGTACAGTTTTACGGATCATAATCAGGCCATCATAAACTTCAGGAACTTCACTCTCGAAGAGCCTTTCCAAAAACTTAGGAGCAGTACGCGATAGTATAATGCGTGGGTTACCATTTACCATCTCTACACGATGCACAATGGACCTTACAGTGTCGCCCTTTCTAAACTTGTCCTTATGTATCTGCTCAGACTTAGGCAATATAAGCTCATTGCTATCAGCATCAATCAGTAATATTTCACGTCCTAGTATCTGATATACTTCGCCAACGATTATTTCCCCTACCAGATCTTTATATTTGTGGAAAAGAATATCTTTTTCCAGGTCTTTTACTTTCTGTATCAGGGTCTGGCGAGCAGTCATGACGGCACGGCGACCAAAGTCTTCCAATTTAATTTCTTCTGCTACCTCTTCGCCAATTTCAAAGTCGGGCTCAATCTGCTGCGCTTCAGACAGGCTAATTTTGTCATGATCCCAGATATCTTCAGAATTGTCATCTACAATTTCTCTAAATCGCCAGATCTCAAGGTCACCCTTATCGGCATTGATGATGACGTCGAAGTTATCATCTACACCATACTTCTTCCGAATCATTGTACGGAACACGTCCTCCAATATACGGATCATCGTAGGGCGGTCTATATTTTTACCTTTGGCAAATTCCGCAAATGACTCTATTAATGTTGTAGTATCCATCATTTTAATTAAATGAAGCTAAGACGTTAGTTTTCTTAATATCCTGAAAAGGAATTACTATTTCTTTAGTTCCTCCCTGCTTTTTTGATTTATCCTTACTCTTGTTTTTAAGTTCTTCCTGCACTATAATCTGGCCCTCTTCAACCTTGCTCAGCTCACCTTTTACAGTGGTATTATCCTGTAGCAGTACCTTAACTCTTCTTCCGATGTTTTTGGTGTACTGCCTGTGCATTTTGAGTGGGAGGTCCAGACCAGGCGACGATACTTCCAGTGTAAAACTACCGCTGATCAGGTCCTGCTCTTCTATAATAGCTCCGAGTTTTCTGCTCACCAGTGCACAGGTGTCAATAGAAATGCCTTCATCACCATCCAGATGTATAATTACTTTCTGGCTATTTTTAGCGCTTGACACACTTACATCTACCAAAAAGAGCGATGGATCTTGCTGCTCTTCCAGTATCTGCTGCACCAACTGCTCTATTTGTACCTCTATGTTCATATTTTGTGTTCAATAATAAAAAAGAGGGGACTTTTGCCCCCTCTGTATTAGTTTTGAAACTACAACACAAAGGTAGTGAAAATTCTGCCTAAATCAAATCAGAAAGCTATTTAAGCGCCTGATTGGTATAAACATTGGATTTTCTAAGATTATTAACACAGATAGCTGCAAATAGATTCATATGTCACTTATTTTGTTAGGGTTAGCGCTTTTTGTCGCATTATGAACTAAACCTTTTTTAAAATCTATTATTTAGCAATTATTGCTTTTGCACTATAACTATATCACTTACCCATGCGGATTACTTTAAGTTTATTTGGTTTCTTCTTGTTAGTATGTACTGCCTGCCAGCAGGATACTGAACAAACTGCTCAGCAACAGCTACCGGAGGAGACCGCCCCACAAGTTAATGTTCCTGAATTTAACGCTGACTCTGCTTTCCATTTTGTACAGCAGCAAGTAGACTTTGGCCCCCGTGTACCCAACTCAGCAGCCCATAGTGCGGCAGCTAACTATTTTAAAGAGAAGCTACGCTCTTATGGAGCAGATGTACAGACACAGTCCTTTGAAGCAGAAGCATATGATGGCACTCCTCTGGCTTTACAAAATATTATAGCTTCATATAAGCCCGAAAGCAACAAACGTATTTTACTGGCAGCTCATTGGGACTCGCGCCCCTTTGCTGATAAAGATAATCAACGCAGTGATGAGCCTATTGATGGAGCTAATGATGGCGCCAGTGGCGTAGGAATACTACTTGAATTGGCGCGCATATTCCAGTTACAGGCCCCGCAGGTGGGTGTTGATATTATACTGTTTGATGGTGAAGACTATGGAGAACCTGAAGGATACCAGGCAAGTAGTGAAAGCAGTAATCAGGTATGGTGGTGCCTTGGCTCACAGTACTGGTCTAAAAACAAGCATAAAAAAAACTATATGGCATACTATGGTATATTGCTGGATATGGTAGGTGCAGAAGGAGCACAGTTTTATCGCGAAGGGGTATCTATGCGGGCCGCGCCGAGTATTGTTAAGAAGGTATGGGGGCAAGCCCAACAGCTAGGTCATGGCAGATACTTCGTTTATGAGAACAGTCCTGAGGTGGTAGATGACCATATTTATGTGAACTATAACGCCAAAATCCCTATGATTGATATTATAGCGCACGCTCCGGGTACACAAGGCTATTTTCCGGCATTCCACCATACACACCAGGATAATATGGACATTATCAGTAAAAAAACGCTTAAAGCTGTAGGAGAAACAGTAGCTCACGTAGTTTATCTGGAATAAAAAAAACCCTGCCGGAGGCAGGGCTTCTGTACTTATTTTATGTTAACATCTAGCAGATGGAGAAGATACTCCCCATACCCGCTTTTGAGTTGCTTCTGAGCTAGATGCTTAAGCTGATCTTTACTAATAAATTTCATACGATAAGCGATTTCTTCTATACAGCCGATTTTGAGCCCCTGCCTTTTTTCTATAACCTGTACAAAAGTTCCGGCCTGCATAAGAGAGTCAAATGTTCCGGTATCCAACCAGGCTGTACCTCTACTCAGAATGCTCACTTTTAGTTTACTTCTTCTTAAATATTCTTTGTTAACGTCTGTAATTTCATACTCACCACGCGCACTAGGCTCCAGGTTACGGGCAATTTCTATTACATCGTTATCATAAAAGTAGATGCCCGGGATAGCAAAGTTAGATTTAGGCTCTTTGGGCTTCTCTTCTATGGATATTACTTTTTCGTTATCGTCAAATTCTACTACACCATAGCGCTGAGGATCATGCACATGATAAGCATATACAATACCGCCCTCCGGGTCTGCATTACTTTGCAGAAGCCTGGCTAAGTCGCTACCGTAGAAGATGTTGTCACCCAGTATCAGGGCTACTTTATCGTCACCTATAAAGTCTGCCCCTATTGTAAAAGCCTGGGCTAATCCTTCTGGCTTCTCTTGCACGGCATATTCAAAGTTACACCCCAGTTCACTACCATCGCCCAATAATTTCTTAAAGAGGGGCATATCATGAGGGGTAGAGATAATTAGAATATCGCGAATACCAGCCATCATCAGGTTAGACAATGGATAGTAGATCATAGGCTTGTCATATACCGGCATAAGTTGCTTACTCACCGAAAGTGTGAGGGGGTGCAGACGTGTTCCTGAACCGCCGGCCAGAATGATCCCTTTCATAAAAAATTGGTTTTTAGTTTAAAACTATACAAAAATAGAAAATCTTCACTGAGTCAGTATATTATGTACTATTTACTGTATTCTTTACAGCTATAGCAAATTAGTGGGCTAAAAATATACGTAAGCACGATTTATCAATATCTTTGCCCTCCTGCAAGCTAAACAAAAACTATGCTCTGGAAGGAGGTAAAATTATTAGTTAGAAAAGAAGTACTGTTAGAGTGGCGCCAACGTTATGCCCTTAATGGCATACTCTTATATGTTGTTAGTGCTGTTTTTGTTTGTTATATGAGCTTTAATCTGCAAAGAGGCGCTTTGCAGGTAGTTACATGGAATGCACTATTCTGGATTATCATGTTGTTTGCTGCTACTAATGCTATTGCCAAAAGCTTTATGCAGGAGCGCTTTGGCAGGCAGATTTACTATTATACGATCAGCAGCCCGCAGGGAATTATTCTATCTAAAATGCTGTATAATATAGCACTGATGCTGGTACTAGCCACTATCTGTCTGCTCGTATACACATTAGTATTAGGAAACCCCATACAAAATCTGGGTTTGTTCATTTTAAACCTGCTTTTGGGAGCAACGGGTTTTTCCTCTACCCTGACAATGGTATCGGGAATAGCCTCTAAAACAAATAACAGCAGTACACTAATGGCCATACTAGGGTTTCCGGTAATTATCCCTACGCTTCTAATGGTGATACGAGTTTCTAAAAATGCCATTGATGGGCTGGATGTCAGTGTAAGCTATGACGACCTCATTATTTTAGTGGCCGTAAATGTGATTGTGGGTACGGTCTCATACATACTGTTTCCTTACTTATGGAGGAGTTAAGATTTTGTAAAAATTAGTAGTTTTACAACATCCTCAAGACCAATAGATTAGCAAGTAATTTTATTGCGACGCATTAATTTTGAGTATAATTTGCAACAGATTTTGTTGCAGATACGAATAGAGTTTAACGCTTTACTATGAACACACTACTAAAAAAGAGCTGGTGGAAAATTCTTGCTGTAGCTCTTATGGTTTACACCATTACAGCAGGTCTGCTTTTCGATGTACCTCGCCTGGCTATTCTTAATGAAACTATTCGTGTACTGTATTTTCATGTGCCTATGTGGTTCGGCATGCTCATCTTACTTACAGTATCGGTAGTATATTCTATCAAATATCTTAACAGTCCTTCGCATAGAGTAGATAGCTACGCTATAGAGTTTGCCAATGCTGGTATCGTTTTCGGAGTATTAGGAGTTCTTTCGGGCGCACTCTGGGCAAATTTTACCTGGGGCTCCCCCTGGAGTGGAGACCCCAAACAAAATGCTTCTGCCATCGCCCTTCTCATCTACTTTGCTTATCTTATCTTAAGAAACTCACTTGAAGATGAACAGCAGCGCGCCAAAATTAGCGCTATTTACAATATTTTTGCTTTCTCAGCTCTTATTCCATTATTGTTTATTCTACCACGCCTTACTGACTCTCTTCATCCTGGAAATGGAGGAAACCCAGGCTTTAATGCCTATGACCTGGACAGTAAACTGCGCCTTGTTTTTTACCCTGCCGTACTTGGGTGGACACTTATGGGAGTCTGGCTGGCTAGCCTCAGAATTCGTATCAAAGCCTTAAATCAGAAAATAGATGAAAAAGTTGAAGAACAGTATATCCCGACTGAACCTACTGCCGAGCATTCTGCTTAGCCTGTGTTTGATTTGTGCCAGTAGTATAGCTGCTGTGGCACAAGCTGCCGAAGAAATAGGTATGGCCGATACATTTCGCGCAGAGGGCAAGATCTATGTGGTAGTTGCCGTTATCCTTTTAATTTTTGCCGGCATGGTGGTTTATATGTTTAATATCGATCGTAAGCTAAGCCGTCTGGAAAAGGAGTTGGATAAGTAAAGAAAATACTCGGATTTGTAGGCCATAATGGAAATTAAAAACAGCCTGTTTCCGTTAGTTTACTAAGCTTACTGTCCTTAAATTCGTATTCAAACGTTTTAAGTTCATCATGAAGAAGACTCACATATTTGGCATTATCATTATTGCAGTCTGCGTAACTATTATCATGTCCACTGCCGGTGATGCCAGCACCTATGTATCATTTAAAGAGGCCAAAGCCCTTGCACAAGACGGTGAAGACAAAAAAATCCATGTAGTAGGCCAGTTGTATAAGGACCATGAGGGTAATATTTCAGGTATACAACCTTCAGAGGACAAGTTATCATTCTCTTTTATGATGGTAGATGAAAATCAGGAAGAGCAGAGAGTCTTCTATAACGAGCCTATGCCTGCAGATTTTACCCGTTCAGAGCAAGTAGTAGTAATTGGCTCCTACCATAATGATGTGTTTGTTGCCGATCAGATCTTAATGAAATGCCCTTCTAAATATCAGGAAAAAGAAATTAGCTAAATATGTTTAACGCCTTCCTAGGAGATGCGGGGCACCTTTTTGTCATCACATCTTTTATAACCTCATTAGTAGTAGCATTCGCTTATATTAAAGCGAGCAATGCGCATAATGATCTTGAACAGAAGCAGTGGAAATCTTATGCTCGTGGTGCTTTTTACCTGCATGGTATCAGTGTACTAGGGGTAGTTGGTATGCTTTTTTATATCATTTATGCCAATCACTACGAATACCATTATGCCTGGAGTCATTCTTCTCGCAGTTTGCCAGCTTATTATATGATCTCCAGTTTCTGGGAGGGTCAAGAAGGTAGTTTTCTGCTATGGATCTTCTGGCACGTATTGTTAGGCGTAGTTGTAATCAATACCAATAAGCGGTGGGAAGCTCCAGTTATGGCTGTATTTGCTTTTGTACAGGCTTTCCTGGCTTCTATGATTTTAGGAGTTGTGTTTGGTGACCTTAAAATTGGTAGCTCACCCTTTATTTTACTTAGAGATGCACTGGATGCACCTATTTTTGCTACCAACCCGGAGTTTGTGCCTGAAGATGGAACGGGGCTAAACCCTCTGCTTCAAAATTACTGGATGGTAATTCACCCTCCTACCCTCTTTTTAGGCTTTGCAATTACTATTATTCCTTTTGCATACTGTATTGCCGGCCTGTGGAAAAAGGATTATGAAAATTGGGTAAAACCTGCTTTGCCCTGGACCATTTTTGCTGCCGCCGTACTAGGGCTAGGCATTATGATGGGCGCCTACTGGGCTTATGAAACTCTAAACTTTGGTGGCTATTGGAACTGGGACCCTGTAGAAAATGCCGTTTATATTCCCTGGCTTATTCTCATTGCCAGTATCCACACTTTAATCATCTTTAAAAATAATGGTACCGCGCTTAAGACATCTATAGTACTGGTAATCGCTACATTTGTACTAATACTTTACAGCACTTTTCTGACTCGTAGTGGAATTTTAGGCGAGTCGTCAGTACATAGCTTTACTGATCTGGGTTTGTCAGGCCAGCTTTTGTTGTATTTACTGTTTTTCGCTTTGGGCGCTATAGTATTAGCTGCTATCCGTTGGAAAAACATCCCTACCTCAGAAAAAGAAGCTTCAGCCTATAGTAGAGAGTTCTGGATATTTATAGGCGTAACAACCTTATGTCTGATGAGCTTTCAGGTGCTTATTCCCACCTCTATTCCTGTATGGAATGCTATAGTAGAGTTGTTTGGAGGAATATCTAATATGGCTCCTCCGGCAGATCAGGTAGAGTTTTATACTAAGTTTCAGCTTTGGTTCGGTATTGCAATTGCTTTACTTTCTGGTACCGGTCAGTTTTTCTTCTGGAAGAAGATGGACAAGGGTAAGCTTAAAAGCGAGCTTACCGTTCCTGTGGTATTATCATTACTAGTAAGCTCCATTGCCATATTAGTAGCCAAAGTTACTGAGCCTGCTTACATCGTACTTCTTACCGCATCTATATATGCGGTAGTAGCCAATACGAGTATTTTACTTCGTTTTGTTCGTAGTAAAAATTTTAAGCTTATGGGAGGCTCTGTATCGCATATCGGTATAGCCATGATACTAATTGGCATTTTGTTCTCTTCTGGTTATTCTAATGTTGTCTCTATTAACAACTCAGGCCTACTGCTTTTTAAAGATGCTCCTGATGATGCTAATGTAGAGAATCTCCTTCTGTGGATAAATGAACCCCGTGAGATGGACGAATACGAGCTTACTTACAAAGGCTCCCGCATGGAAGTGAAGGGAATGCCCGGCTATGTAGAAAAGAGTGATCTTATTCGTACTAACAATGACCATATCGCCATTGCCAGAAATAATCTGGCTCATGGGGATAAAGTGTATTTCCAGAAAGGTGATACCGTAGGGGTATATGCAGAAAACACTTTTCATGAAGTGCTGTACAAGCATAAAGAAACAGGAAAAGAATTTTCACTATACCCTCGCTCTCAGGTAAACCCTAATATGGGCTTAATTGCTTCTCCTGATATACGCCGTAGCTTCGGTAAGGATTTGTACACGCACGTTTCGGCCATTCCTAATGACGAAGAAGAAAAAGAATGGAGTGAACGTGAAGAGATGGAAGTACAGATTGGCAAGCAGTTTTTCATTAATGACTATGTAGCTACTCTGGAAAATATTGAACGGGTAGATGAAGTGGAAGGGACACCTATACAAGATGGTGACCTGGCAGTAAAGGCTAATATAAGAGTACTTGGTGAGTACGAAGAATACGTACTTACGCCCTATTATTTGATTCGTGATCGTATGGTCGGTCGTATACCTTTTACTTCTAATGAGCTTGGCGTACGTTTAACCCTACTCAACATAAAACCTGAAGAAAACTCCTTTACCGTAGGTGTAGAGACAACCCAAAAAGAATATATAGTATTAAAGGCGATTGAGAAGCCGCTGATTAATGTATTGTGGGCAGGTACTATTCTGCTGATGGTTGGCTTTGGTATCGCCGTCAATCGCCGATACAAAGAGTTTGTGATGCAAAGAGACGAAGTAAAAAAGCATAAGAACAAAGGCAATAAGCCGCAAGAAAAAAGAAAAGCTGCTACTGCATAAAGCATACATGCTTTTTATTGACTAAAAACTATAAAAGGCCCGTATTTCGGGTCTTTTTTTGTAGGTAGCTGTCTATATTATTTTGCCCTTATGTACACATATATTCTTTGGAACCCCGATGGGATCATTGTTGATTTAGGTTTTTTCGCCTTGCGTTGGTATTCTCTTCTTTTTGCTTTAGGCTTTATAGCTGGCTATCAGGTTTTGCAGCACTATTTTAAAAAAGAAGGAATAAAGCAGGAAAAGTTAGACCGGCTTAATATATACCTGATTATTGCTACTGTGGTTGGCGCACGTTTAGGGCATTGCCTTTTTTACGACTTTGAGTACTACTCACAACATATAACAGAAATTTTTTTGCCAGTACAGTTTTCTCCTACATTTCAGTTTACTGGATTTCAGGGCCTGGCAAGCCACGGCGGAGGTATTGCTCTAATTATAGCTTTGATTATGTACGCCAGAAGAGAGAGAGTTTCACTTTTTTGGGTACTTGATGTAGTAGCTATAGCCACGGCTCTGGTGGGGGCATTTATCAGACTGGGTAATCTTATGAATTCTGAGATTATAGGTAAACCCAGCAGTGTAGCCTGGGCATTTGTTTTTAGTAAAATTGATTCACTTCCACGGCATCCTGCACAGCTATACGAAGCAATACTCTACCTCATCATCTTTGCAATTTTATCCGCTATTTCTCAGTACAAACCAAAACCGCAGGGATATATTTTTGGGCTCTTTTTAACACTTGTTTTCTCTGCCCGATTTATAGTAGAGTTTTTTAAAGAAAATCAGTCTGCTTTTGAAGCGGATATGTTTCTTAATATGGGGCAATGGTTAAGTACTCCGTTTATTATTATTGGCCTGGTACTTCTTTACGCTAAGCACAAACAAAATACAACTCACACAGGAGAAGTAGCCACTTCATAAAAAAGCCTCTGAAAACTATCTTCAGAGGCTTATACTTTTTTGGAGTTTCTAGCTAGTGTCTAAGGTCTAATATTTACTTCTTCATCTTCCAACATAGCAGTAGCTACGGTTCGCCCTTTTTTAGTAGAAATATTGCTGATAACATAGGTCCCTACTTTCCGTCCCTGCTTTACTCCTACTTCGCAGGCTGGCATATAATGGATACCACCATACAAACGACTAATGGCAGCTTCTTCAGAAGCATGTTTAAAAGACTCAAAGTCTCTGGCGGGTAAGCCATAAGCTACTTCTGTGGTATCATGAAACTGAAAATTATCACCAAACAGATGAGTAAGAGTAGTAGCCGCAGAAGCTGATATCACGCTATGTCCGCTGGTATACTCAGGAAAGGGAGGCGTTTGTAACAAAGGTACCCAGTCTGGGTCTACATGCTGGTTAATAACTGTTTCCGGACGAATAAGGCTACTGCGATACTTCTCATCCCAGCAGCTGATAAAGCCATCGGCAAGGGCAACGGAAGTTAGGGCATAAGCTTCGGTCGCCTGCATAAGATCTGCACCCGATTTTCTGGAAGCAATAGCTGTAATACCAATCCAGTGACCACCAGGAGTAATTTTTTTCGTAGCAAACATCACATGTCCCTGATGATGTGAGACATAGGGGTTACAGTCCCAAAACTTGGCAATTTCTTCCTGCTCTGCCGTAAGGTTAACGCCAGTATTGTATACCTCCATCATTTCCTTATAAAACTGGCTACCTTCTTCCAAGCTGAAAGGGGTAGGTGGCGCAGGCTTAAATTGCTGAGCTGAGTCTATAACAAAAGCACGAATAGAACTCCAATGCGGCTCTATACCATCCATATAGTCAGGAGGGGTAGGCTGCCAACGCCCTGGCTCATCTTTTACGGTAAACTTCGGGTAAGTACGCGTTTGTTTATAATTGTCTTTATCAGCCCAGGCCATAATATGATCGGCCACCTGCTGCCCATATGCTATAGAATTTTCATATACTTCTGAAGAGAGAGCATTTTCATATTTAGCGTATAGTTGAGTCTGATACTCTTCCATTTTCTCTTCTGAAAAAATCAGGTTTTTCCCCACTGATGTAAAAGCATGTATGCCTGCCAGCGAGAAATTGTACTCTTTGCCTTCTTCTGGCTGAGGCACATTTTCCAGGCCATTAAGCTGACCTTCCAGACTCTGGTATTCTGGATGGTCCGGAACCATAGCCTCGTAAGCGGCAATGCTGGAATAGGCATAAATACGGCTGGCTACCGGAGGAGAGAAAATATCGTACACCATAATATCGGTAAGCCTTTGCATGGCCCCATGAATTAGCTCACCCTCCTGAAAATTCATTTCTGTTTTGGGCTGGCAAGCTAATACTGTTATAAATATACCGGCAAGTAATAGTTGTTTCATAGACTTCATGGAGTGAAATCAGTTTATTCGGAATTATATAGTCGTTCTACAAAGATGCTATTTTCTTGTTGTAAAGCAGCTTGATATGAGTAGTTTTCTTAATAACAGGACTATTTGGCAAGTTAGTTTCCACTGCGTATTTATCACTTACCATTAACTCTTACAAGGCTAAGAGCTTGTGATACTTAAATCTCTTTTGGCTAATAGCTTTTCTTCTCCATCCTCAAACCTAATCATGAATGTGCCTAAAGCCTCCATACCAAACTCTTGAAAAGGGATATTCTGAATTATAAATTGTTCTTTACCCTCTATCTTAAACATCTTTTCGCCCAGCACAATGGTATCTCTTTCCGTTATTCTACAAATTTTACCAATAATTTGCTCCTTCTTAAACGCAGAGCCAAACTCAAACTTTACATCTACTCTCTGCCCTAACTGAAACTGCTCTTTTTCCAGATCACATTGCTCCTGTTGCTCAAAATCACTACAAAAGCTGATGCGATATTCAGGCTCAGATTTACAACTCCAAAACAAACTAGCGGTTACTGTAAACTGTAGCCATGTTTTCTTGATGCGTAGACTGTTCTTGACCTTCATTCTTTTTAATAAATACAATTGATGAATTATTTCTAACGTATGCGATAACAACTTCACCATTTATTACAATTGGCTGTATATCTCTGATCTGTCCTTCTATATATATACCTGATTTATAGTTTGGCAAGCATTGATAAGTGTGATCACCTTTGTTGATCAGCACTGTGCCATAGCTGGCATCATAGCGGCCTCGTTCAATATTTACTTCGTAAAAGTTGCCGCCAAGTAGTAGATCTTCCAGCCCATCAGCATTTACATCTACTGTATAAATAGACTGTACTGGAGAAACCTGAGCCTCCAGAGGAAAGGGTTTAAATACAAAGTTTAGTTCCCCTTCATTTACAAAAACTCCTGAACGAAATTCGCTGGCACTTAACTGCTCGGCCCCCTCCATCATTTGCGAGGGAAATATCTCATCCAGATCTGCCATCGCAAAATCGTGATACTTCACAAAGCGATTTTTAATATCGGTCAGCTGTGAGTTGATTTCATCTTTGGTAGCGAACAGATATTCTTTGCCTTCCAGGTAATAGGTCATAATCTGCTCTATTTTTCCATTGTTGTCTATATCTTTTACATACAGGCGAACAGGCTCATCTTCACTTGCTCTGATTTTAGAGTTTAGTCCTAGGTTGCCACAAATAAGATCTAGGTCTCCATCATTATCTATATCTTTGGCTTCTACCGTATTCCACCATCCCTTTTGCTCATTAGTTGTTGCCTCCTCCTGCTTTACTAACTTGGCTGATTGACTGATAAAAAGTTGCGGAGCCATCCATTCTCCTACAATTACTAAGTCAGGTTGATTATCTCCGTTGAGGTCTGTCCAAACAGCATCTTTAACCATACCCACATCAGAAATTTCAGGAGCTACCTTCTCACTCACATCGGTAAACTTACCTGTACCATCATTTTCTAAGAGGTAGCTTTGCGGTATCTTCCCGTACTTTCGGGGCACTACCCTTCCTCCTACAAACAAATCTATGTCACCATCCTGATCATAATCTGCTCCTCTAACTACAGATGCATTCAGATAAATTTCGGGCAGGCTATTTCTGCTTCTGCTAAAGGTACCCTTACCATCATTGAGGTAGAGCCTGACCAGCAATGCGTCTTCTTCTCCCTGAAACTCATTACCCCCACTTGCTACCACAAGGTCCAGGTCTCCATCATTGTCTACATCAATTAATTCTGCACCCACATCTTCTGAAAGACTATCGGAAGCTAGCGCCGCTTGAGGAAGCTCCTTAAACCCATTGGTAGACTGTACAAACACTTTTGCAGGCTGCCATTTTGCGCCACCTACAAAAAAGTCTTCTTTCTGATCACCATTAATATCACCTACTGCCATTTTAGGACCTTCGGTAGAGGTCATATGAGGGATGAGGGCTTCTCTATTAAATTCTATAAATGTATTCTCTTCGTGTACATACTCTACACTATCATCATATTGCTGAAAAAGAGTGTGTTTTGATTTCTTAAACTCGTACTTCCCTTCAGCATGGGATTGTTGTATGCTCAGTGTGGTATCTACGGCCACCTTAGTTAGGGTTTGATACTTTAAGTCTGGCCAAACGATAATTAATGAGTCAAGCTCTGTGGTCTCTCCCAGGCCAATAAGTAGCTCGGTAGGTACTGATGACTGATAGCCACGAGTAGTATACAGTTCCTGAATAATGGTTTGGTTTTTTTGCGGAATGATAATTTTAGTGCCAATGCCAAAAGTATTGGCGGTATTGCCTTCCAGCCTGATTTTAAGGTAGTGTACCTTGGCTGACTTTGCGCTGTTATTTATCGTTTTGTTTTCGTAGATAAATGCGTCCTGGTCTATGTTATTAGTTATTAAATCCAGGTCTCCATCATTGTCCAGATCGGCATACGCAGCACCATTTGAGAAAGATTCCTGACCGAGTCCCCAGCTTTCCGATGCGTTCTCAAAGGTTAAGTCTCCCTTATTTTTATAGACCACATTCGGAATCTTAACAATAGGCATCTTCTCTACCAGTGCCATATCTTCGCTTGTCAGGTCCCCCTCCAAACGATGTTGCAGGGCATCATTTGAAATATATTTGATGTAATCCAGATCGTTTGATCTTCTTTTAATACCGTTAGCAATGTATAAATCACGCTTTCCATCCAGGTCCAGGTCGGCCATAAGCCCCGACCAGCTCCAGTCTGTGGCACTTATACCGGCTAAAAGACCAATCTCGCTAAACTTACCATTGCCCATATTTAGCTGTAGCGTATTGCGCGCAAACTGATGATTGTAGCCGTACTTCAGCTTGTAATTGTAAACATCATAAGAATCTTCTCCGGCAGAGGTCTTAAGTTTTACAGGATCTGAGGGTAGCATATCCAGAGAAACGAGGTCGGGTAAACCATCATTGTTAAAATCTCCAATATCGTTACCCATAGAAAAGCGGCTGGTATGCCTGAGGTATTGCTCCAAGCTTTCTGTAAAGGTACCATCTCCGTTGTTGATGTACAGATAGTCGTTTTCATGAAAATCATTCCCGATATAAATGTCTGGATAGCCATCCCAGTTTACATCGCCCGTAGAGATACCCAACCCATATCCTAAAGCACTACTATAAATACCACTGTTTTCCGTTACATCTATAAATTTTCCGTCATCATTTCTTAACAGTTTGTCACCTGCCAGCGGATGTGTTTTTGAGCGTAGACTAGACCTGGCGAAGGTACCATTTGAGTGTACCGAATGGTTCAGCATATACATATCCAGGTCACCGTCCAGATCGTAGTCAAAAAAAGCAGCCTGAGTAGCAAAACCTTTAAGGTCTAGCCCATATTCCTGAGCTTTTTCTTCAAAAACAGGGATACCTTCTGCATTATTTCCAGTATTGATGTAAAGCTGATTTTTACCTCTGATGTTCTGGTAGTCACCTAGCTGACTCACATAGATATCCAGCCTGCCATCTCCATTAACATCAGCCATAGTTACCCCACTAGTCCACCCTCCTTTACCTTCTACTTTGGCCTGTTCGGTAATGTCTTTAAACTTAAAGCCTCCCAGGTTCAAATATAACTTGTTATTTTCCAGATTGGAGGTAAAGTAAAGATCTGGCAGGTTATCTCCATTTAGGTCTCCCGCAGCTACACCACCTCCATTATAGAAGTAGAGATAGCTGAAGATATTCATTTGTGGCGTTTCAGTAAGTGTATTCTGAAAATCTACTCCAGTATATGAGGCAGGATGAAGTTCAAAAAGCTGTTCAGCATCCTGCCTTTGGCTACAGCCAAAACTAATGAGCAGATAAAGAAAGCACAGACTTATCGGCTGTATTATCCTGATATTCATATATTTCCAGTGTATCGTTATTCTTAGCAATAAGCAAAAGCACTTTACCCTTGATAGATCTTAGGGTTTTCATATCTCGTACTTCGCCTTTTATATTAAATCCACTATTATTGACAGTTAGAGCTTTGCCTTCCTGAAAATGCAGCAGCAATCCTGTGTTAGCATCATACCTTCCCTCTTCTGGTTTTACTCCTGAAAAGTTTCCAGCCATAACCAACTGGGTACTTCCGGCATGCTTACCCACTTCGCTTATCGCATATATTGGAGAAAACTGGGCTTCATCAGGTAGCTCTTCTATAGTGTATGAGCCATCACCATTATTAAGCACTAGGCTAGACTTCAGGTGATGTACTTTGTTGACAATGGATGAGGATAACTGTTCGGGCGAAAACACCTGCTGCAGCGTTTTACCCGCGTAATCTTCATAGTAGAGGTAGTCTTTTTTAAGATAAGTAAGCTGCATTATAAGGTCATGCCTAAGAGCCATAGGGTACAAACTATCTCCTTTGTAGGTTGCATAGATATGGTCTATGGTTTCGTTTTGATCAAAATCATTGATATAAAGCTCCAGAGGTTTTTCTTTAGAAGCTTCAAACATGGTATTTGTACCCCAATTACCCAATACAAAGTCCTGTTCTCCATCTTTGTTTATATCTGCGACGTGGATGCTTTTCCACCAGCCGTTAGTTTGTGTAAGCCCGGGCACGTTGTTTAACCTTTCCAGATTGGCTCCATTATTTTTCAGTAGAGTAAGAGGCATCCAATCGCCTACGATTGCCAGGTCCAGATCATCATCATTATCAAAATCTACCCACTCAGCATCTGTTACCATACCTACTGTATTTAGGCGGGGAGAAACAGTAGCGGTAACATCCTCAAATTTACCTTGTCCATCGTTGTTGAGAATTCGGCTAGTTGCGGGCAGGCCGTATTTTAATGGCACGCCCCGATTACCAATAAATAAGTCCAGGTCACCATCATTATCATAATCTGCCGGTTTTACGCAGGCTCCCATTTCTCTGACTAAGGGAAGAGCTGTAGTGCTCCGCACATATTGCAGCTCACCTTGCTTATTCTTTGTTAACATATACAGGCGATCCTGATATTCCGGCGCATTTTCTCTAAAAGCATTACCTCCACTGACCACGTATAAGTCTAAATTTCCATCATTGTTGGCATCAAAAAAAGTAGCATCTACATCTTCGTATACACTATCTTCTTGTATTGAGAGCTGTTGGCTTAGTTCAAACTGTCCCGACTTATTTTGCACATATATACTTCCTGCCTGACCAGCGGCGCCTCCTACAAAAAAATCGTCCAAGCCATCGTCATTAATATCTCCAACTGCCAGCGCAGGACCTTCTTTAGATAACATATGATAAATGAGACGTTGGTAGTCAAAATCTACAAACAAGTCTTCCTTGTGCTGAAATACTTCTTTTATTAAGTCTTCTTTTTTTTCAAAAAGCTGTTGTTCTTGCTTTTGATAAGGCTGAGCCTCTTTATGAGCGTCTTGAATGTTCAAGGTCAGGTGTTGATTTGCCTGTACATTATATAGCTTTTGCACCTTATCATCGTAGCCCCACTGTATGATCAGGCTATCTATTATTTGGAGGCTGTCCATTCCTATAAGCATAGCATAGTCCATAGATGACTGAAAACCTTTGGTAGGAATATTTTCTAGCATTATATGTTGGTCTGTAGTATAGGCATGTACACGCGCCCCAACTCCAAATGTGTTCTTATCTGGGCCTTTGAGGCTTAGTTTAATATAGTTATTGTTGAAGTGTTTTTCGCTGTTATTCCTGTAAACAAAAACTTCCTGGTTGACGTTGTTGACGATCAAATCCAGGTCTCCATCATTGTCCAGATCTCCATAAGCGGCACCATTTGAAAATGAGGGTTCGTTCAGCCCCCACTTCTCAGATACATTTTCAAATTGTAAACCTGAAGTCTGCTTAAACAGGTAGTTGCTCAGCTTATTGGAGGGCATTCTATCTACTAATTCCTGAAAATCAATAGACTCTTTACGCATAGCTTCCAGTATGGCTTCATCACTGCCAATGTAAGCAATAAAGTCTTGATTGGTAACATCCTTGAAAACGCCATTACTTACGAATATTTCTTTATGTGCATCATTATCAAAATCTGCGATCAAAGCACCCCAACTCCAATCTGTAGCATCTACACCGGCAAACTGACCTACCTCTTTAAACGCACCATGCTGTGTGTTAAGCTGCATGGTATTTCTCATATACTGCTCGTAATATCCATGGTTTAGTTTGGTCTGATGTAAATCGTAAGACTCATAATGCGTCATGGTTTTGAGTCTTTCATCAGACTCTGGAAGCATATCGGTGACGAAAATTTCTGGGTAACCATCATTATTTAAATCAGCGGCATCTGCTCCCATAGAAAAATGGCTGATATGGCCCATTCTCTGCGGTAGTTCATCTTTGAAAGTACCATCGCCCTGATTGATGTATAAATAGTCCCTTTCAAAAAAATCATTAGACACATATATGTCCATCCAGCCATCCTGATCTACGTCAGAAATGGTAACTCCCAGACCAAACCCAATAACACTTCCATAAATACCGGCTTCAGTGCTTACATCAGTAAATTTGTTGCTATCGTTTCTGTAAAGCTTATCCCCACCTGTGCTGTCTCGCACATGCCTTATGTTCTCCAGACCTAAAGTAGATACCGGACGAAAAGAATTGTTGAGAACATATGCATCCAGATCACCATCTTTATCATAGTCAAAAAATACGGCATGTGTACTAAAGCCTTTGTCGTCAAGACCATAATCAGCTGCCATCTCTTCAAATACAGGAATACCTTCTGCATTAGCCCCCTGATTGATAAACAGTTCGTTCTCCCTCTTGCCTCCACTAATGTCGCCAGAGTTACAGACATAAATATCTAGCAGGCCATCGCCGTTTATATCTGCCATACTTACACCAGTAGACCATACCTTATTCCCCCCTACCTTTGCAATACTGCTTATATCTTCAAATTTAAAGCTTTTGCCTTCTTGGTTTCCTTTATTGAGGAAAAGCTTATTCTCCTCCATATTGGCTGTCAGATATACATCAGCATAGCCATCATTGTTAACATCTCCTATGGCTACACCTCCGCCATTGTAATAGTTACGGTATCTAAAAACATCAAAATCTTTGGTAAGCTGTAGCTCATTTTCAAATGAAATGCCTGTATGGCTACTTGCCATTTTAGTAAAGGGCAGGTCGTCATTTGCTCCGGTGCAGCTAATAAGGAGTATAGCTATGAACCAAATAGTATATCTCATAATACTATAATTGTGTGAGTGTGTATATTTTAAGGGGTATAGAGAAGCAGGAGTTCCTTTGTACAAAATTATTATCTCCCGAATACAAAGGGTAGAAAAGCAATAGAGCAGGTTGAAATATTCAACCTGCTCCAATTAAGACATTATAGTGATAAAATTCTAGTAACCAGGGTTTTGCACCAGGTTAGGGTTAGAGTCTAAAGCCTGCTGAGGTATAGGGTAAAGCACTCTAAATGATTCAGTAACTGTTTTTTCATGCCATGTATCGTCGAAAGTTCCGAATCTTATTTGATCAACTCTTCTGATACCCTCCCAATATAATTCTCTCCCTCTTTCGTCTAATAGCGTAGCTTCGTCTAAACTACTTAGCTGGCTTGCACCTCTCTTAGCCCTTAGCTCATTCACCATTTCTAGTGCTTCTGCTGTTTGTCCACTTCTAAACAAAGCTTCTGCTTTCATTAAATACACATCCGCATATCGCAACTGTATATATCTACCTTTATCAGCAGGGTGATATTTGATGGCACGATAACCATCGTCAGTATCGGCTCCAATTAAGGGCACATCGGCCTCAAAGGCTAAAGGCTTGTTGTTTCTGCTATTAGTTATTACAGTTCCACTGTCGCTATATTGCTGTCCGGTAAGAAAACCACGACCAATTCCAGAAAAGTCAGTCCCATCAGGTGTAGCTTCTATACCTTTTCTGACATCACCGTCTTCAAACTTAGCATAGAAATCGGCTATGGTAGTAAAACCATTCCATCCACTAGGATTTTGATCGTAGTGTAAGGTCATAAAGTACCTATTTTGTGGGTCTCCTGCACCTTCAGGGTTGGTGAAGATAATTTCACTTTCTGCGTTTACAGAAAAATTGTTGTAATAATCATCCTCTAGAGCATATCCGTCTGCCGCGACAGCATCGGCATATTCAATAACCTTTGCCATATCGGCCTGATCAAATGTAGGGTTTAAAGCTCCTTCTTCGTTAACATCTGCCATATACACTCCTTTGTTAAGATAAAGTCTTGCAAGCAATGCATTTACGGAAGCTTTAGATGCCTTATCATTGATAGGTGAAGGTCCGGTTGAAGGCAAGTCGGGAAGAGCTTCTTCCAAATCATTGACAATAAAATCAAAAGCTTCCTCTCTACTCAACACTCTGGGGTCTATCTCGGCACCCTCATTAACTTCTCTGAAAGGCACCTGACCATATAGGTCCATAACGTGCCACATATAAAATGCTCTCAAAAATTTCGCAGCGGCAGCCTGCTCAGCATTTGGAGCAGGGTTATCAGAGGCTAACACCTGATTAGTAAGAAAAACTCTACTGTTTAGCTGGTTCCAAGAATTGAGTACATATTGGTGAGTAGGATCCCAGTTATGTGAATGCAACAAACGCCATACACCATTATCTCCCCAGTCTGTACCTCTGGTAGGAGGTATCATTTCGTCTGAAGTATGAACATATAAAGAGTATACATTGGCTTGGTCAGCAAATGAACTCAGCTGGTTATATGCAGACTCTAACAGAGCTTCAGCATCACCTGAAAACTCTCCTGACTCTGATTCAGCTACTATTGACTCTACCTCTTCAACTTCAAGATCAGTACAACCTGTATAGGCAAAGGTTATAGCTACAAGTAGTGATAAGCTTTTAAAATATAATTTATAACTCATATCTAAACTTCTTTAATCAGTTAAAATGTAACATTTAAGCCAAGCAAAAATGTTCTTGCCTGAGGATAAGGGGTGTAGTCTATACCAAAAGATGGTATATCATTTAAAGCCTTATTGACATTTACCTCAGGGTCTTGTCCACTATAATCTGTAATGACAAACAGATTCTGTCCGGTAACATATGCTCTCACTCCTGATAAGAATTCAACATTGTCAACATTAAAATTATATCCTAATGTCATGTTTTGAAGCCTTACGAACGATGCATCTTCTAAAAAACGAGTAGATACTTCAGGAGCATTAGCCCGTGACTCACCGTTTCCGATAACATCTTTAGTTACATTATTTCCACCACCAAGCGCACCAGCTGTAAAATAAGCGTTTTGAGTGTTATTATATACATATTGACCAAATTGTCCTGCAAAGAAGATATTAAGGTCAAAATTGCCGTATTTAAAATTGTTAGTAAAGCCTGTAGTTGCTTTTGGCAATGGAGCTCTACCCACAAATTGCTGAACATCACCTTCTGGATAAATGCTTTGCCCAGCATCGTCAAACCCACTGAATGGTCTCAGATAGTAAGCAAAAAGAGGCTGACCTTCTGCTATACGTTGTGCAAAAGCTCCTGATAAGCCCTGACCGCTGATGGCTCCTGTATTTACCAAACTAGCAAAGTTTTCTACACGGTTATCGTTAAACGATGCGTTAGCAGAAAGTGACCAAGAGAAATTATTCTGGTCTACAATATCTGCGTCTACAGTGAACTCTACCCCTTCATTAATAATGTCTGCATCCAAATTCCTCCAAATAAATTCTTGAGGAGCTGGCTGAGCACTAAATACCTGAAATAACAGATCATTAGTATTCTTTTTGTAATAATCAATTGATCCTCTTAGCCTATTATTAATAAATCCCCAATCTAAACCTACGTTGATTTGAGAGGTAGACTCCCATTTAAGGTCAGGGTTAGGGAAAGCAACTGTTGACCTGCTACTATTATTGATTGTTACACCGGTAGGAGAAACGTTAAGCCCTTCTCCACTGTAGCGCTGTCGGTTTGTATATAAGTTACTTGGAATCTCTTGATTACCCGTGATACCATATCCGGCTCTAAGTTTCAGATCACTAAACGCTTCAGGAACAAAAAGCTCATCAGAAAGTCTCCACGCCCCCGCAAAGGAAGGAAATACTCCATATTTGTTGTTTCCTCCAAATCTGGTAGAACCATCGGCTCTAACAGTAGCAGTAATCAAATATTTGTCTGCAATATCAAAGTTAACTCTTCCAAAATACGATTGTAGCTCATCAACTCTATAAGAAGTGTTTCCTACAATTCCTCCATTGCCAGTAGTTTGATCTACAGCAGCCAGATTGTTGATAATTACATCTAAATCATTCACTCTGAAGCCAGCTGCCTGTAGTGTTTTTGTTTCTCTTTGAAACCTCTGATATGAGTACCCTAAAACGGCATCAATAGTTAAGTTATTAGAGACTTCTCTATTATATGAAAAGTAGTTCTCCATTAAAGTGTTAATGCTAACAATATCTTCGAAGGCAGAACGGCCCTGCCCTACAATTCCTTGAACAACAAGACCTGGAGAGTATCCTGCCTTACGGGTAGAAGCAGAACGATCTCCACCTAAAACAGTATTAAAAGAAAGATCGTCAGTAATTTTAAAATCGAAGGTTACATTACCTAATGCTCTCAGGGTATTAGTAAAGTCATCACTTAGCTCTAGAAAAGCTACAGGATTTAGTTCCGTTACGCTTCTTTGGTACAATTCTCCATCCTGATAAACCGGATAAGTAGGATTCAACTTAAGAGCAGCTCCAAGTAAGTCTCCCGTTGCACCTGCATTATCTGAAATAGGTACATTATCATCGCGAATATCAGATACTGTAATTTGAGTACTAATATTTAGACGGTCGTTGATAAAATTACCAGAACCGTTAAAGCGTGCCGTCAGCCTTCTTAGTCCACTTCTCTCTACGATACCTTCCTGATCTGTATAGCCTAAAGAAAGCCTATACTGTCCCATCTCATTGCCACCACTATATGAGAGGTTATGGTTATGCGTTACTGCTGTTCTAAAAATTTCATCTTGCCAGTCTGTATCTGCACCTAAATCAAGAGTAGCTAAAGCATCGTCCCCTGGAGACAGATTGTTAATGTCAGCATATGCTTCTACAAATTCGTCTGCATTAAGTAGGTCATACTTCTTACTAATATTACTTACACCTATGTTGTAGGAGTAGTTTAACGTTCCCTCTCCATCTTTACCTTTTTTGGTAGTAATAAGTACAACACCGTTAGCACCGCGTGAACCATAAATAGCTGTAGCAGAAGCATCTTTAAGGATATCTATACTTTCTATATCGTTAGGATTTAGAAAGTTAAGCGGGTTTCTTGCCGAGGAGGTACCAAAACCTGTGTCTGCACCCCCACCGCTAATATTATCTCCTGCTAGTGGAACACCATCTACTACGAACAAAGGATTGTTGCCACTTCTTACCGAAGAGGTTCCACGAATTCTAATATTCACTCCTGCACCAGGCTCTCCGCTTGCCTGAGTGATTTGTACACCAGCAGCACGTCCCTGTATAAGTTGTTCAGGAGACACTACTACACCACCATTAAAATCTTCTGATTTCACTGAAGAAACAGCTCCGGTAGCATCTCTTTTTTCTTGAGTACCATAACCGATTACTACTACTTCGCTAAGGGATTGAATGTCTGGGGCAAGCTCAATATCTATTGTAGATCGGCCTGCTATTGTAACCTCTTCACTTATATAACCAATAGATGAAAAAACGAGCACATCGTTGCCTTCAGGTACAGTTAAACGATAGTTACCATCCATGTCAGTTACTGTACCGGTAGAGGTGCCTTTTACCAGTACATTTACTCCCGGTAATCCTCCCTCTTCAGGAGCTGTTACTCTACCGGAAACTGTGGTCTGCGCATACGTAACGCTGGCGACGCAGAGTACACCGAGCAGCGTTAGGGCATACCTAAGCTGTGTAAAAATTCTCATAAGCTGTTAATTAACTTGTGTAAATAAATGTATCCGGCTAACTCAGTTTCCGGACAAGTGTTTAATAAACTAATACGAATTTATCAAAAACTAGACAAAAATAGCTATAAATAATGAGAGAACAATAGTTTTCTGCAGGCTCATTGAAATAGTCTTAATTTACAGCTTTTGCAAAAAGAAAGTCTACTTTTTAAATAATATATAGCGTAAAGCAATTTTCATTAAAAATTTTCCCACAATACGTACTATTTGTTACACCCACCTAAAATAAGGCTTTATAATTTTTTTTATAATGAGTAAACCTCCACCAGGCCCTTAATAAGAAACACCTAGGATGGATAATTTTTATGTAATATTTTATCTAAAAATTACCATATTTCGGATAAAAAAATTTATTTTTGTGTAGCTAAATTTTCCGGGTATTATATAAATCTAGCTATACTTGCAATAAAGAGCTGTTTTAAATTTTACAAGGATTTAGAGCATATTTTACTTACATATATAAGAACATACAGCTGATTTTTAGTTAATTGTAGGTCAGCACAGTTCTGGAACTAACTAAACTATGGCTATGAAAAGTGCAATATTTTTTTCTTTAGCAGCCTGGCTTTGCTTAAGTCTTGGTGCATTTGCTCAAAATACTTACTATGTAGATGAAACAGGAGATGATAGTAGTGGCGACGGAAGCCAGGCAGCTCCCTGGAAAACTATAGCGTATGCTGTAGAACAGGCAAATGCTAATAGCACTATCAATGTATTAACAGGCACTTATAATGAAGGTCCTATTCTTATAGACAAATCTCTGACAGTTTCCGGTATAGGTCAGACTGTTACAGTAATTGCTTCATCTGCTAACCCACTTTTTAGTATAGCAGGGAACAGCATTACTATAGAAGGCCTAAACCTACAACCTGCAACCTCTAAAAGTGGCATAGCCATACTGCTTAAAAAAGTAGAGGGAGAAGCTGTTGATGGGATAAACATTGCACAGAATACTATTTCTGATTTTAATTCTGGAATTGTATTTGAAACTAATGCAGAGGTTACCAACCTTTCTATCTCCAACAATTTTATTACTAATAATACCAATGGTATAGTAGTTGAAAACCTTGTAAACCTTGATGCGCAATCCAGCATCAGTAACAATAACTTGTCTAATAATGCCAACAAGTCTCTTATCAATAATTCTACTGTTTCTGTCATAAATGCTTCAGCCAACTGGTGGGGGGAAGCAAACCTAGGAAGCAGCGTTATTAAACCTAGTGATATTGCTGATAAAGTCACGGGTATAGCTAGAATAGACTACTCTCCTTGGCTTACTAACAGCAATGATTTGGAGACCGATCAGGAAGGCTTCCAAGGGTCTTTTATCAGTCTGGGTACTGTTAAAACTAATGTTAGCACAAATGCCCTTCAAGAAGCTTATGATATTCTGGAAACCAACCCTTTTGTAGAAAGCCAAATACAGCTACACCCCGCTGTTTTGGGTACAAGCTCAGCTATTTACAATGATTTCATAGTTGACACTAAAGCTTTTGTATTGAAAGCTCCTTCTGGAATACCATACATAAATAAAATAACTACTAATGGTAGCAAACTAAAGGTTGAGAACACTGTAAAGGTTAATGACCTTGACCTTCAAGAAGGTAATATTGAAGTGCTTGGTCAGATCACAACAAATAAAGATGCTACTTTTAGTGAAAGTGCAAATGCTTATATAACCGGAAATATAGTTCTAGAACCATTTAGCTTAGCTGCAGACGAATCATTTAATTTTTTAGGGGTAGCTATCTCTCCATCAGAAGGCGCAGATCCACTTAATCAATTAACCATTAGAAGGACAACAGGAGAACCTGTTACATTAAATGATAACAAGTCTATTAGTGTAAAATGGGATATCAGCGTAAACAATGGTGAGTTTTCGCCTAGAGACTTAACATTTACATGGAATACTCTTTATGATAATAGCTTAGACTTCGAGGTTGCTAACGCTGTAGTCTGGAAAAGAGAGGACGAAAGTAGTTCGTGGGAAGCAGTAACCCAAGATTTGGCAACTGTTGATAACAATATCAGATCTATCAGTGTAGCGAATGTTACATCTTTTTCGCAATGGACAGTTTCTAATGAGACCAATCCCCTTCCTGTAGAACTTACGCGTTTTTCTGCTTTTTTATCAGAGCCACACGTTGAGTTGCAGTGGGAGACTGCTTCAGAAATTAATTCAAACTTCTTTGCTATAGAGCGTAGCGAAGATGGTAAAACTTTTGCCCAAATTGGTAAACTTAAAGCAGCAGGCAAGTCTGATACTCCTTTACAATATAACTACATAGACGAGCAGGCTGCCAATCGCCTGTCTGGCTCAGTGTTTTATCGCCTACGTACTGTAGATTTTGACGGTTCATTTGAGTACTCTGATATTACTGTGGTTAATATTAATGGGGATGACCTGCCCATGATTACCGCCTATGCGCATGCTAGCCAAAGCCACCTCAAACTTTTTACTCGTGCTATAGAGGCTGGCGATTATCAGCTCTGGATATCTGACCTGAGCGGACGCAAAGTCTATGAGCAGAATGTACAGCTTGATGCTAAAGAAGTTTACGAAATTAATGTAGGGCAGCTTCCTCAGTCTGTATACCTGATCCGCTGCGTGGGTAAAGAGCTGGCACTCTCTAGTAAATTTAGGGTGGAAGCCGGAAATTAAACGCTCTTCATCCTGATTTTGAGGCCGTAAAGATTGGAATCCAAGTGCTAAACATCTAATTTTGCGCCTTGAATCAGAAAGTTCATCTAACCTTATATTGAATAATGGCAAATAAAGGAAAAGTCGTACAGGTAATTGGTCCTGTAGTAGACATTAGCTTTGAAGGAGAAAACTCTAAGCTGCCTAATATCCTGGACGCGCTTATCATTAATCGCCCGGATGGTTCTAAGCTGGTATTAGAAACTCAACAGCACCTGGGTGAAGATAGAGTTCGTACCATTTCTATGGAAGGTACTGAGGGTCTGGTAAGAGGAATGGAAGTTATAGATACCGGAGAACCTATTAAAATGCCTACTTCTGAGGAAGTGCGCGGAAGGCTATTTAACGTAGTAGGTGAAGCTATTGACGGACTAAAACAGCCTGAGTTTGGTACAGGGCGTTCTATCCACAATACTCCCCCTAAATTTGAAGATCTAACTACTTCTGAAGAAATACTTTTTACGGGTATCAAAGTAATTGACCTGCTAGAGCCTTACGCTAAAGGTGGTAAAGTTGGTTTGTTTGGTGGTGCCGGTGTTGGTAAAACTGTACTGATTCAGGAGCTTATAAACAATATTGCTAAAGCTTACTCAGGATTCTCAGTATTTGCTGGTGTAGGAGAGAGAACTCGTGAAGGGAATGACCTTCTACGTGAATTTATCGAAGCTGATATTATTAAATACGGCCATGAGTTCAAAGAGTCTATGGAAGCTGGCGGCTGGGATTTGAGCAAAGTAAACCTTGAGGAGCTAAAAGAATCTCAGGCTACGCTAATCTTTGGTCAGATGAACGAGCCTCCCGGAGCACGTGCCCGTGTGGCCCTTTCTGGTCTTTCAGTGGCTGAGTACTTCCGCGATGGTGCCGGCTCCGATCAGGGAAGTGATATTCTTTTCTTTATTGATAACATTTTCCGTTTTACTCAGGCAGGGTCTGAGGTGTCTGCACTTCTTGGACGTATGCCATCAGCGGTAGGTTACCAGCCTACACTTGCTACTGAGATGGGAGCGATGCAGGAAAGAATTACTTCTACAAAGCGTGGATCTATTACTTCCGTACAGGCCGTTTATGTACCTGCGGATGACCTTACTGACCCCGCTCCAGCAACTACATTTGCTCACCTGGATGCTACCACTGTACTTTCTCGTAAGATTTCTGAGCTTGGTATCTACCCTGCGGTAGATCCACTTGACTCAACCTCTAGAATACTCTCTGCAGAAATTGTAGGTGAAGAGCACTATAACACTGCTCAACGTGTAAAAGAGATTCTTCAGCGCTACAATGAGCTACAGGATATTATCGCTATTCTGGGTATGGATGAACTTTCTGAAGAAGATAAACAGGTAGTACACCGTGCTCGTCGTGTACAGCGTTTCCTATCTCAGCCCTTCTTCGTAGCTACTCAGTTTACTGGTATCCCTGGGGAGTTGGTAGATATTAAAGATACTATCAAAGGATTTAACATGATCATTGATGGTCAACTTGATCACCTTCCTGAGCCTGCGTTTAACCTTAAAGGTACTATAGAGCAGGTAATTGAGGCTGGTGAAAAAATGCTGGCAGAAGCCAAGTAATTTTGCAACATTATAGCAGGGAGTTATTTCCCTGCTTTATTAATATCATAAAGTATGCATCTGACGATCATTACTCCAGATAAGCAGGTTTTTGACGGTGAGGTAGAAATGGCTACATTTCCCGGTAGCGATGGTTCATTTCAGGTATTAAATAACCATGCTCCTTTAATTAGCTCATTAAGCAAAGGAAATATCAGCTACCGTACTAAAGACACTACTTCTTCCGTTTATGTAGAAGGCGGTGTAGTAGAGGTACTGAACAATAATATTTCGGTACTTGCCGAAAAAGCGTCTAAGTAAGACTTACTGATTTAGAGAAGAGGCGGGCTTGAGAAAGCTCGCTTTTTTTATGCGCTTTTACTTTCACTATCGTAACGCACTCCAAACAACTTAGCCATACCTTTAAACATACGCTTCTCGAACTTCCAGAAGAATTGGAACTGGCCAAAAACAAAGCCATAAGCAAGTAGTACAAGCTGGTATACAGGTAAAACTGTTAACATATAGTATGGAACTTTAATCCAGGCAGAAGTTTGTTCGGTAATTCCTGCCAGTTTGTACAAGGGTTGTTTTAAAAACATTACTGTAAAGCCTGTACAGGCAAACACAATTAAAATAACGATAACCTGCCAGGTACTTTTAACTTCCCAACGAGATTGTAGATTCTGTATCCAGCCCATTTGCTTACGAATTAATATTTTGAAAAGCCTCCCAATATGGTGTACTCGGCAGAGGTGCCGAAAAATGTACTTTCTCTTTTTTTACCGGGTGTATAAAGCTTAGGTGGCGAGCATGCAAAGCAATATTCTGGTCCGCATTAGGCGAAGGATAACCATACTTAAGGTCTCCCATAATAGGGCAACCCATAGAAGCCAACTGTGCACGAATCTGATGAGAGCGTCCGGTTAGAGGCTTTACTTCAAGTAAATATTGATCTTGTTTGTGCATTTTTAAACTAAACTCTAACTCCGCTCTTTTACTGTCCTGCACTTCTTTATTGTAGGTTTTGCTAATATTGCGCGTATTATCTTTGCGCATCCAATGAACCAGGGTGCTTACTGACTGTGGCGGTTTTGAAGATACTATTGCCCAATAAGTTTTTTGAACTTCCTTTGTCTGAAAAAGCCTATTCATACGACTTAAAGCTTTAGATGTACGTGCCAGTACCAACACACCACTTACTGGCCTGTCCAGCCGGTGAACCACACCTAAAAATACCGCGCCCGGCTTATCGTATTTCTCTTTGATATAAGCTTTACCAGCTTCTACAAGAGGTTCATCTCCCGTCTGGTCACCTTGTACCAGCATACCTGCTCTTTTGTTGACCACCAGCAGGTGATTGTCTTCGTATAATATATCTAATTGTGGCATGCTTAGATCAAAACTAAGAAGAATGCTATAACTTAAGTTCCTAAACTACGATTGCCTTTAAAACTATAGACTAAATTTTACAAAAAAAGGCTGCTTCCACAACAGGAAAACAGCCTTAATCTGATCTTGCTTATATGCAAATTAGTTCTGGCTTTGATCTTTATTCTGATCTTCCTGAACCAGCTTCGTTATTTTTTCCTGTACCTCTGGGCTACTCTGGTAAGCCATCATAATCTGACGGTACTCATTAAACTGCATCCCTTCAGATTCTATAGCCTCAGCTATTTCTGACTGAGTCTCGCGCTGCACTTCCATCACCTTTTGAGCGGCCTGATTAAAGGTAGCCATCTCATCTGCGGTAGCGTCAGCTTCCTGATTAGGATCCTGCTGAGCAGTAGCAATTTCGTTGAACCTGTTAATATCCATGTTTTCTTCTTCAATCACCTGAATCATCTTCTGCTCAGCCTGCTGCTGTACTTCTACCACACTTTTGTTAGCCTGGATAAAAGTTTTCAGTTCTTCCTCAGAAAAATCGGTCTGTACCTGTTGCTGCTGCTGGCCTGCTCCTGGTAGTGTCTGAGCATATGACAGGTTACTAGCCCCAATTGCCGCTACTCCAAGAACTCCAAAAAGCAGGGCAAAAAATTTACGCTTCATAGTCTTCATACGATAGTCTTATTATTCTTAAAAATTTATACCTATAAACTACTAAAGAACAGGCTCAGTGTTGCTAAATAATTTCATTAAAATTGGATTTCTCCGATATTAATTGAAATAATCACATATTACACCTGAATTCTTCAGTTGACTATCATACCAACTAGCTGTATTTGATTTTAATATTCTGAAGTAAAATGGAAATTAATGTCTGGAAAATTATCCTGCACCATTTGTAACCAAGCTTTGGTTTCAGCCATAAAGACAAACTTACCGTCTTTATCTTTGGCAATATAGCGCTCTTTAGATCGGATAAATTCTCTTAGTTTTTTGGGGTCTTCACTGCTAATCCAGCAGGCTTTGTACAAATTCATTGGCTGGAAAGTACATTTAGCGCCATACTCATGTAACAGACGATACTGTATAACATCAAACTGTAGAATACCCACAGTACCTACCACACGGCGAGAGCCCATTTCGTAAGTAAATAACTGTGCTACTCCCTCATCCATGAGCTGTTTCAGGCCTTTATCCAGTTGCTTGGTTTTCATGGCATCCTGGTTTATTACCTCTTTAAATATCTCGGGAGAGAAGCTGGGAATACCTTTAAATGCGCCTTTTTCTCCTTCGGTAAGCGTATCTCCTATCTTAAGATTACCAGTATCATATAAGCCTACAATATCTCCGGGAAAAGCTTCTTCGATAATCTCTTTATCCTGAGCCATAAAGGCAGTTACGTTGGAAAACTTGAATTGCTTATCCAGGCGCGTATGGTAATAGTTTTTGTTACGCTCAAACTTTCCTGAACATATACGTAGGAAGGCAATACGGTTGCGGTGACGGGGATCCATATTTGCGTGTATCTTAAACACAAAGCCTGAGAACTTCTCTTCGTCAGGTGCTATTTCACGCTCCTCTGTAGCCCTACTTTTAGGAAAAGGAGCAATTTTGATAAAAGTATCTAACAGCTCTTTTACTCCAAAATTATTAACCGCACTACCAAAAAATACCGGTGCTACCTCTCCCCTACGGTAGGCATCAATATCAAATTCTGGGTATACACCATTTATTAACTCTTCATCTTCACGCAGCTCGGCGGCAAAATCTTCTCCTATATGCTTCTCAAGTTCGGGGCTATTAATATCTGAAATACTCACACCTTCGTTTTGCAGTTTTTGTTTGCTAGGCTGAAATAACAACAAACTCTTGTTGTACAAGCTATACACCCCCTTAAAACGCTTACCCATCCCGATAGGCCAGCTTAGTGGACGAACCTTAATATTAAGTTTAGCCTCAATTTCATCTAGCAAATCATAAGGGTCCTGGCCTTCACGGTCTAGTTTGTTGATAAAGGCAATAACAGGCGTATTACGCATACGGCATACCTCCATCAGCTTTTCGGTCTGGGTTTCTACACCTTTTACACAGTCTATCACCATAATTACGCTATCCACCGCGGTAAGTGTGCGATAGGTGTCTTCTGCAAAGTCCTGGTGACCAGGGGTATCTAAAAGATTGATTTTAACAGGCTCAGCATGGCCATTATGATACTCAAAACCCATTACCGATGTAGCCACCGATATACCTCTCTGCTTCTCTATTTCCATAAAGTCAGAGGTAGCATGCTGCTTTATTTTATTAGACTTAACAGCTCCGGCAGTTTGTATTGCCCCTCCAAAAAGCAAAAGCTTCTCGGTTAGTGTGGTTTTTCCAGCATCGGGGTGGCTGATAATACCAAATGTTCTGCGTTTTGCTATTTCCTGTACTAGATTGGCCATGTAAATGCGCTTACTTTAAAGTGTGCGAAGGTATTGCTCTCTGGCTTGTGTAATATTAGCTTTGAGGCTATCTTCATTTTTGGTTACAACAAGCCAGAACAAAATTTAAGTCCGCAAAATTACGGAAAAGGAAAGAATTTTTGAAAACTAAACACTAAATGGAATTTTCCATTCAGCTAAGGGCAGTGAGTTTTAAAACTTAACCAGTCGGATAGATTTGACCTCAAGCTTGATCCATACGTTTCCTAACCAATAGGGGTCGTTGGCAAACCACTGATCCAACTCCTGTCGGGACTCAAAGCGACACATCAGTGTAGATCCGATCATTTCTCCTTCGTCGTTCAGAATGGCTCCTCCTTCTATCAGATGCCCTTTCTTTTTCATTAACTCAGCATGTTTCAGATGAGATTCTCTAACTTTCAGTCTACGAGCCAGGGCTTCTTCGTCTTCGGCATCGTAAGCAACTACCAAAAATTCCATAAAATATATTCAAGCTAATCTTACAAATATCTGCTATTTATTTAATGCAAGCAAAATAAGCTGTGCAGGAAGCTACACTCGCTTTAGGTAAGGATGTCGATCTGTATAATTTAATTTTAAAATAGCTGATTGGCAATCATCCACAATTGATATAAGCCTTACAAGGCTATAAAGGCGTGAAAAACAGTATTTTTACGTATGCATACCATTTTGGGGTTACTAGAGGAAAGTACACTTTAAACACTGTCTTTTAGCCTGTAAAATTAAAATGCCTGCTAAAATTAGCAGGCATTTTAATATAAGTTTAAGTTAGCCTATTGCCTGTTCCAGATCAGCAATCAGGTCTTCTGCATCTTCTATTCCTACGCTTAGTCTGATCAGCGAATCGCTCAAACCAGTTTTCATACGCTCCTCTTTAGGAATACTTGCATGGGTCATACTTGCAGGGTGTCCAGCCAGAGACTCTACTCCACCCAATGATTCAGCCAGCGAGAATACTCTCAGCTTCTCTAAAGCTTTAAAAGCATCTTCCATCTTATCTCCCTTAAGTACAAATGAAATCATACCTCCAAAGTCACGCATCTGCTTTTTAGCCACCTCATGCCCAGGCAAAGAGGGTAGGCCAGGCCAGTATACACGATCTACCTTATCGTGTGCATTAAGATATTCTGCTACCATACGTCCATTTTCGCAATGGCGCTGCATACGCACGTGCAACGTTTTAATACCTCTAAGCACTAAAAAGCAATCCTGAGGTCCGGGTACAGCACCACAGCTATTTTGTATAAAACCAAGCTTTTCATCCAGTTCGGCATCTTTTACTACCGTACAGCCCATTACAGTATCTGAATGCCCTCCTAAATATTTTGTAATAGAGTGTACTACAATGTCTGCACCCATATCCAGTGGGTTTTGAAGGTAAGGCGTTGCAAAAGTATTATCTACTACCACCTTGGCCTGATGATCTTTGGCTAAGCCTACTACTTCCTTTATATCCACAATATTCATCATCGGGTTAGTTGGCGTTTCTACCCAGATGAGTTTAGTATTACTATTAATCTTGGCTTTAATCTGCTCCAAATCGTTCATGGGCACGAAGTGGAACTTAATGCCATAGTTAGCAAAAATTTTAGTAAATATCCGGTAGGTACCGCCATACAGGTCGTTAGTACTGATTACTTCATCACCGGGTTTAAGCAGTTTAATTACCGCGTCGGTGGCAGCCATACCTGAAGCAAAACAGCGCGCATGCGTTCCGTTTTCTAAGGCAGCCAGATTATTCTCCAGCGCATGGCGGGTAGGATTTTGTGAACGTGCGTACTCAAACCCTTTGTGCTTGCCGGGAGAGGACTGTACGAAAGTAGAAGTCTGATAAATGGGCGTCATAATAGCCCCTGTGCTTGGGTCTGGCTCTACACCAGCATGAATGGTTTTCGTTCCGAACTTCATATAAAAAAATGGTTTTATAGGTTCAAAATTAGGCAGTATTGCTTATTCAACAATATTAGCCATTATCTATTTCTTATTCTCTAGGCCAGGTTAATTATTTAACTGCTGCTTGTGTTATACAGTTTTGCCTGCTTAACAAAGCCTATGCATTAGGGTACGAAATGAACTCGTATCAGTTTTAAGGATTTTAGGCTGGCTATCAAAAAGAAAAAGCAGCCTGGGGGCAGGCTGCTTTAGATATATCTGTTTGCTACAGCAGTTGTTAGAGGTGGATCACCTCTTCATAAGCTGCTGCAGCGGCTTCCATTACTGCTTCTGACATAGTCGGGTGAGGGTGTACTGATTTGATGATTTCATGACCGGTAGTTTCCAGCTTACGAGCTGCTACTACTTCGGCAATCATTTCAGTTACGTTAGCACCAATCATATGAGCACCCAGCCATTCGCCATACTTTTTGTCAAAAATAACTTTAACAAATCCATCGTTGGCACCGGCGGCGCTTGCTTTTCCGGAGGCTGAGAAAGGAAACTTACCTACACGCACCTCATAACCTGCATCACGAGCAGCCTGCTCAGTATAACCTACTGAAGCTACCTCTGGCCAGCAGTAAGTACAACCAGGGATGTTGTTATAGTCAATAGGCTCCACATCCATACCGGCTATTTTCTCTACACAGACAATACCTTCTGCCGAAGCTACGTGTGCCAGCGCAGGGCCTTTAACAATATCACCTATGGCATATACGCCTTCTACGTTGGTACGGTAGTATTCATCTACCAATACCTGATTCTTTCTATCGTTTAGCTTTATACCTGTCTCTTCAATTCCCAGGTTTTCCAGGTTGGTAGCGACACCTACAGCAGAGAGTACTACATCACATTCAATAGTCTCTTCTCCTTTTTTGGTTTTCACTTTTACCTTACAGCCTTCTCCTTTAGTATCTACGCTGGTAACTTCAGAGTTTGTCATGATTTTGATACCAGACTTTTTGTAGATTTTTTCCAGTTGTTTGGATACTTCCTCATCCTCTACCGGTAGTATACGAGGCATGTATTCTACTACAGTTACTTCAGTACCAATGGTATGGTAAAAATAGGCAAATTCAATTCCGATAGCTCCTGAGCCAACCACTACCATTTTTTTAGGCTGGTTTTCCATAACCATTGCCTTACGGTAGCCAATAATTTTTTCATTGTCTATAGGTAAGCTGGGCAGTTCACGAGAGCGTCCGCCGGTAGCCAAAATAACGTGTTTAGCTTTATAGGTCTCTTTTTTGTCGCCTTCTCCGCTAACTTCCACAGTACCTTTGCCTACAACTTTACCATGGCCTACCAGAGTATCTATTTTGTTTTTACGAAACAGAAACTGTATACCCTTGCTCATTTTGGCAGCGGTATTACGGCTTCTTGTCACCATACTTGGAAAGTCTACCGAATGGTCTTTAATATCTATACCGTAGTCTTTTGCATGTTTGATATAATCATATACCTGAGCACTCTTAAGCAAAGCTTTAGTTGGAATACAGCCCCAGTTAAGGCAAATACCTCCAAGTTCTGCTTTTTCAACAACACCCACTTTCATTCCTAGTTGTGAGGCTCTAATTGCTGCTACATAACCGCCCGGTCCACTCCCGATGACGATGAGATCATAACTTTTATCAGCCATAATTTTTCTGTATTGGATAGGTTTGGTGCAAAAATAATTGATTTAAGCTCTTAACAAAATATGCTTTGGGTACATTGAGAGGTATAGTACATCATCAATGCCCAGTAAATAACGGTAAGCCGAAGGTTTAGTTGAGCTTAAAAACACGATGATTTTATACTACTTTTACTCTAAATACAGATACAGATTAATTTAGTAGCACTCAGGCTTAACAATTTTATATTTTGATTGATTAGGTTATGTGTGCAATGACTGTAAACGGATGAGGGAATCTACGCTATATGCCAAAATATAAACATATTTTATTTGATCTGGACCACACTCTGTGGGATTTTGAGAAGAATGCCACCGAAGCCCTGAGCGAACTTTATGGTACGTATCAGCTTACGCAAGTAGGCAGCTTTAGTGTAGAGGAGTTTTGCCAAACTTTTCATAAGGTTAATTACGATTTGTGGGAGCGGCATGAGCGTGGCGAGTACGACCAAACCCGCCTGAGGGCAGATCGTTTTAAACTAATTTTTACCGAACTGGGCGTAGCCGAAGTACATATGCCGCTCAATATAAAAGAGGCATACCTTAAACTTTGTCCTTCCAAACCTCATGTCTTTCCTTTTGCGCACGATATGCTTACATACCTAAAGAATAAGTATCAGTTGCATATACTTACCAATGGTTTTTCTGATGTGCAGCATATTAAACTTAAAAGTGCAAGCCTCCACGAGTACTTCACTCATGTAATTACCTCAAACGGTGCAGATTTGCGTAAACCTAATGCTGCTATTTTTGAGCACGCCCTGCAACTAATAGGTACCCAAGCTTCCGACTGCCTTATGGTAGGCGACAACCTGCTGACTGACATAGCAGGAGCCCAGAATGCTAATATAGATTGTGTCTATTTTAACCCTAAAAAAACACCCCACAAAGCCAGCTCCACCTACGAAATACACTGTTTAAGCGATCTTAAAGGAATACTGTAGTAGTTTTTTTGCTTTTGCTGATATTAAACCTACCCGTTCGCCTGTTACATTTCTTTCAAAATCAGTCTCGAACTGCTATATTGAAATCCTAATATTGTAATTATACTTCACCTAATTTACATTTAAGTAATGTATATCAACGCAAAAGCAAAACAGGCGAATACCTACGACGCTATTGTCGTCGGCTCTGGTATTAGCGGTGGGTGGGCCGCCAAAGAGCTCACCGAAAAAGGACTAAAGACGTTGGTGCTGGAGAGAGGCCGAAATGTGGAGCATGTTAAAGACTACCCCACTGCAACTAAAGCTCCCTGGGAGTTTCCTCACCGTGACAGAGTTTCTCCTGAAGAAATTAAAGAGCATTACCCCAAGCAAAGCCGTACCGGTTATACCATTCGGGAGTCTAGCAAGCACTGGTTTGTAAAAGACAGCGAACACCCTTACCAGGAGGACAAACGTTTTGACTGGATGCGAGGCTATCATGTAGGGGGTCGCTCAATTATGTGGGGCCGCCACAGCTACCGCTGGAGCGACCTTGATTTTGAAGCCAACGCTCGCGATGGCTACGGAGTAGACTGGCCTATCCGCTACAAAGACATAGCACCCTGGTACGATTATGTAGAGAGTTTTGCCGGTATACAGGGTCAGAAAGAAGGGCTTTCTCAACTACCAGACGGCAATTTTCTACCGCCGATTCCGATGAACTGCCTGGAAGATCATTTTAAAAATAAAGTAGCCGAAAAATTAGATGGCAGAATAGTGACCATCGGCCGTACTGCTAACCTTACACAAGACCATAACGGCCGTACCAAGTGTCAGTTCCGTAATAAATGTATCAGAGGGTGTCCTTATGGAGCCTACTTCAGCAGTAACTCTTCTACCCTGCCAGCAGCAGCTGCTACGGGCAATCTTACCGTAAGACCTTTCTCTATTGCTAGCTCCATTATCTATGACAAAGAGTCTAAAAAGGCTACTGGCGTACGTGTTATTGACCAGGAGACTATGGAAGAGCTGGAGTTTCATGCTAAAGTAATTTTCCTTTGCGCTTCTGCCATTCCTTCCACCTCTATACTTTTAAACTCTAAGTCTGATGCCTTCCCTGAGGGGATGGGGAACACTAGTGGAGAACTGGGGCATAACCTTATGGACCACCACTTCCGTGTAGGAGCCAGCGGTGTATACGAAGGCTTTTCTGACAAATATTATTATGGTCGCCGCCCTACCGGATTCTACATTCCTCGTTTCCGTAATCTGGACAAAAACACTGAGCAGAAAGATTATCTCAGAGGCTACGGTTATCAGGGAGGAGCCAGCCGCGAAAATTGGACAAGCTCGGTAAGAGAACTTAACTTTGGTGCCGGCATGAAGGAAGGAATAGTGACTCCCGGACCATGGTCACTAGGTATGACTGCCTTTGGTGAATGTCTGCCTTACCACGAAAATAAAATGACGCTGGACTACGATAATCTGGATAAGTGGGGGCAGCCTACTGTACGCTTTGATGCCGATTTTAAAGAAAATGAAAAGGCTATGCGTAAAGATATGGAAGTAGCTGCTGCAGAGATGCTAGAAGCTGCCGGTCTTAAAAACATCAACACTTACGATGCCGGTAGTTGGCCAGGTTTAGGAATACATGAAATGGGTACAGCACGTATGGGTAAAGACCCTAAAACTTCTGTACTTAACAAGAATAATCAGCTACACGAAGTACCAAATGTGTATGTAACAGATGGTGCCTGTATGACTTCTGCTTCTTGTGTAAACCCTTCATTAACCTACATGGCCCTTACTGCCCGCGCAGCAGAACATGCGGTAAATGAATTGAAAAAAATGAATATTTAATTCTGACCTTTTAACGATCACAACATATGATGGATAGAAGAACCGCACTAAAAAGAACCGCACTTATGATGGGAGGAGTTCTCTCCTCTTCTGCCATTGCGGGAGTGCTTAATGGATGTACTGCTAAAAAGGAGGTAGACTGGAAGCCAGTTTTTCTTAGCGAGGATCAGGCAGTAACTACTGCTGAACTTGCGGAGCGTATAATCCCTAAAACTGATACCCCTGGTGCTAAAGATGTAGGTGTACCTGAGTTTATAGATATGATGCTCAACGACGTATATACCGAAGAAGAGCAGCAGCACTTTATGGATGGCCTGGCTAAACTTGATGAGGATAGTAAGAGCGAATACGGAGATGCGTTTGCTTTCTTACAACCCGAACAGATGGATGCTATTATACAGAAGCAGGCAGATGAGGTAGAAGGTTATGAAGGCGAAGGAGCTCCTTTCTTTTTGATGGCGAAAGAACTGGTTATGCTGGGCTTTTATACTTCAGAAGTAGGAGCTACAGAGGTACTACAGTACAAGCAGGTGCCTGGCTATTATGAAGGTTGCATTTCTATAGAAGAAGCAGGAGGAAAGACCTGGGCTACTTCATAAATAAGTACTTAAACTTAACTTAAACCGGAGGTGAGAGCTTCCGGTTTTTTTGTGCGCATATAGATTTTCACAATTTAATGTAGGTGTTAGTTCATGTATCTTTTAACTATTAATTATTTTTTTAATCCTATTTAAAGTTAAAATATTGCATAAAAAACACTTACTGCATGAAACAGCTTTATCTTTTTTTACTATTGTGCCTTCCTTACATGCTTTATGCTCAACAGGCTTTTGAAATATGTGGAAACGGAATTGATGATGATGGAAATGGTCTCATAGATTGTGAAGATCCCGGAGCTGCTTGTGAATTTTTGGGATTCGATTGTTCTGAAGTTAATTGCAGCAATAGTTATGATGACGATGGAGATGGATTAACCGATTACTACGATAATGACTGTCAAGCTCATTGTGACAAGGCTTTAACTATTGAAATTTGTGAGAATATAGTGGGAACAAATGAGGCCAAGATAAATCTTAATGAGTATTATACAGAATTAGGAATATCTAATGAGGATTCAATAATCTGGTATTATGATCCTGGCTACGAGAACTATATAGCCTCAGTTGAAACCGCAACTGCAAGTAATAGATCTTCTTTTTTTGCAAAAATTTATAATAAAGATACAGTTGAAACCGCTGTACTTAATTATACTATTTATTCTAAACCTCAAGCAAAAAATACTACTATTGCTACATGCGATTATGGATATGTCAATTTAAACGATTATGATAGTCTAGTAAATAATAATGCTAACATATACTGGTACCATGACTTTGAACTTACTTCTCCGGCAAGCTTTGAACGTATTGAGCATGAAAGAGCATTTTTTGCTCTAATAGATAATGGAAAATGTAGTTCTGCTGTACCAATTACGTTTTATCCAGATCATTCTTTTACATATATAAGTAACCTACCTTCAACATATTGCTTAAAAAAAGATACTATCCAGCTATCAGCTTATCCCCGAGGAGGAACCTTTACAGGAAAAGGAATCACTACAATTAATAATGAGCCTTTTCTTGTTATCGAGGATGCAGGAATAGGAAAACATACAATTACATACCGTGTCAACGAAAATGGTTGCCCTTCCGAAACTAGCGAAGAAATTAGAATTTATGCCTGTGATGGCTTAGCCACTAACCTTCAGGATTCCTTGAGTTTAGTAGCACTTTATCATGCTACGGATGGAGACAACTGGAGGAAAAATGACAACTGGCTTAATGGAGATGTACGTAGCTGGTTTGGTATTAATACGCTTAATGGAAGAGTTACAGGTATTGATCTTGAATATAATAATCTTAAAGGAACAGTTCCAGCAAAAATTACCGAGATGGATAGTTTACAATATGTCAACCTGAGCTATAATTATCTCACTGAAGTACCTGATTTTACAGCTATTCCTACCGGCTTACCAGAAGGCCTCAATATCATGCATAATCAACTTACTTTCAAACACATTGTACCAAATACAGGTGTTGATAGTATTGTCTATGCCCCCCAGAAAATCATTTTCAAAAGTGATACAGTAGTGATGAGACCTGTAGGAAGCAGCTATACCATCGATGCAGATATTGATGACGAAATTATCAACAGCACTTACAAATGGAGTAGAAAAGATAATATCTCTAAAGGTACTACTAATGTCAATAAGCTTACCTTAACTAATCTATCCCTAGATGATTCTCAAACTTATCAGTGTACTGTCACGAATCCTGATGCTAGTGAGCTTACACTTTACGTTAGCCGAATAGTAGATCTCAAAGTATATGAGCCTTCAGTCGTAAGTGTATCAGATTCTTTGGCTTTAGTTGCGCTGTACCATAGCACTAATGGAGATAGTTGGAAGAAAAATGAAGGCTGGCTTGAAGTCCCTGTAAGTAGCTGGTTTGGTGTAACTGTGACCAACGAGCGTGTCTCAGAATTACACCTAAGTGATAACAATCTACAAGGAAGCTTGCCTCAGCAAATAGGAAATCTTAATCAGCTTAGCAAGCTAGATTTCACTTTAAACGAAATAGGAGGAGAACTTCCTACGTCAATTGAGAACCTGACCCAACTAAGGGAGTTGAAGCTATCTGTAAACAACTTTGAGGGTGAATTTCCTAAAGAAGTCAAGGCTTTAACTGAACTACAAATTCTGGATATAGGCGCTAATAATTTCTCTGGCCCTATTCCTGCTGAAATTCAGTATTTGACAAAGCTCTCTCGATTTTCTGCATACGTATCAGGACTTTCGGGTGAAATACCCAAAGAGTTTAAATATTTAAGTGCATTGACTGAACTAAATTTAGCTGGGAATGCCTTGGAAGGTCGTATACCATCAGAGTTGGCGCAATTAACTGCACTGTACGATATAGACTTATCAGGCAATAAACTTAGGGGAGAACTTCCTAATGAGTTTGAATCGCTTTCCAATCTATATCATTTAGATCTTAGGGATAACAAGATCACTAAAATTCCCAGTGGTCTTGACATGTTATACAACTTAGATATTTACAACAACAACCTAAGCTTTGATGATATCATTCCTTATAAAAGTAAGGGACTTATGGATTTTAATTATGCTCCTCAGGCTAAAGTTTCAAAAGATACCATATTGTCCCTCAATGAAGCTGAGTCTTATACAATTAACTTAGAAATAGATAATAAGATTAACGATAATCAATATGTATGGCATAAGGATAATCAGCTGTATGAGACTACTTCTACAGACAGCTTAACAGTTAACGAAAGTGGGATTTATACTTGTATTATAACTAATCCTCGTGTACCTGATCTTGAGTTAATTAGCGGAAAGTATGAAGTTGAAGCAAGAAATAATGAGTGTGAAGCTTGGCCTGATACACAGGTCATTACTGTAGAGCAATTACAGCCAGTATCTTCTTGTGATCCTGGTACAGCGGATGGAATTGCCAGAGTATTGATCAATGGTCAAGTCGCTGATGAAAGTGAATATGATATTGAATGGGAAGATGAGCAGCAAGCTGGAGTATTAGCCATTGGTGATACTGCGACCAATCTCAAACCTATTCTCTACAATGTAACGGTTACCAACAAACTCACTGGTTGTCAGGATAGTGAAACTATTGATATGACATTGGATAGACCTGAAATGGCTCCCCCTGTTGTTACAGATAATACCAGTTGCGACTCTCCCAACGGAAGTATTACTGCTCAACTATTATCAGGAGACACTAATGACTATCATTTCATGCTGCTTAGGCCGATAGTGGGCGATACCTTATATAGTGATAACCCATCCTTTGATGATCTGGCTGCTGATCTTTATGAACTAAGGGCTTATGACCCTGATACGCAATGCGGCTTGTATTCGGAGGGTATAGAAATAGAGATAACGGAGGAAATCAGCATTGATGGGCTTTCGGTAGAAGTTGTTAATTCTCAAACTGCTTGCGCTCCCCCTTACAATGGGCAATTGCAGGCTGAAATTGCTAATCCGGATATGTATGATTTTGTATGGTACAGAGGCACTGTGACTTCTGGCCCTACCGCCGAAATAATTGCGAATAGTGCGATTACTCCTGATACTTTGAGCACCAATCTTACTGACATCTATACAGTGGTGGCTACCAGACAAAACACAGGCTGTACAGTGAGTAAGCAAATAAATCTTACGGAGGATATTGCATCCGCTGCTTTTAGCTATGCACACTCTTCCTACTGTCAGAGTGACAACAACCCTATCCCTGAGGTGCATATCACGGGAGGCACTTTCTCATCTTCTCCAGGCTTAGTATTTGTAGATAATAATACCGGAGAGATAGACTTATCAGCTAGTACATCAGGCAATTATACTATTACTTACACTCACAATTCATCTTGTGTAAAAGATAATAGCTTTGATGTCACTATCGTACCTACAGAAGGTGCTACCTTCTTTTATACACAAAATACCTACTGTCAGAGTGACAACAACCCTTTGCCAACTATAATGACCTCCGGAGGGGTATTCTCTTCTACTTCTGGGCTGGTATTCTTAGATACAAATACTGGAGAAATTGACCTATCTGAAAGTACACCAGGTACATATATGATTAGCTATAACACTCCTTGGGTATGCCCTCGCAGTAGCTCAGAGATCATTGAAATTAAGCCATCAGCACCTGCCACACTTATTGCCCCCTACTTCATAGGTTGTAATGAGTTTACGGTGAGCTGGAGAGACAAAGAACCTTTCAATAGTCCGGATAGCTACCACATTCAAGTTTCAGAAGATGAAAGGTTTAATACAGTTGTATATGACACGATTAGTTATTCAAATGAGTGGCTCAGGGTTAGTAATTTAATAGCTGGAAGAACTTATTTCTTTAGAGTAGGTAGCATCTCTGACTGTATGACCGCCTATACTACAGATTCTGTAAAATTGGAGGGCCCGCTATTAGAAGTTACAAATGTTGTAGCTTCACACATTACTCCTAATGAGTTTTTTATAGAATGGGATACTGTGGAGTTTGCTATGGATTATCATATAGAAGTAGATGATGATGTTTCTTTTACATCTCCTTATATGGACATGAATCATTGGGCAAATAGTATACACGTGAGTGGTCTTGATGCAAATACTACATATTACATACGATTAAATGCTGAATATGAGTGTGGCGCCGGTCCTTCTTCAACTATAGAGGTCAGCACTGGTTCGTCAAACTCCTATTCATTAACCACTGACTCTTTAGCTCTGGTAGCCCTTTATCATGCTACTAATGGAGATAACTGGACTAGAAATGACAACTGGCTCACTGGACCACTTGATACTTGGTATGGGGTAACGGTAAGTGAATGGAATAACCGAGTGTCACTCTTATCATTATACAATAATAATTTATCCGGATCAATACCTTCAGAAATAGGAGAGCTTACAAGTTTATCTTTTCTCTGGATGCCTGAGAATCAATTGGAAGGTGAAATGCCTATTGAATTAGCCCAATTAACTAATTTAGGCCAACTAAATCTTAGCTACAATAAGCTAGAAGGACTAATCCCTAAAGAATTAGAAGCGTTGGAGCATTTGAGCAATCTTGGATTATCCCATAATCAATTTAGAGGAGAACTCCCGATAGAGATACTTAATATCTTTGTTAATAACAATACAGAATATGACTCTTTAGCAATAGAGAATAATCATCTTACGAAACTACCAAATTATCCAAGCGCTTTGGATCCTTCGATAATGCACTTTGTACAAAATAATAAGCTTACGTTTGATGATATCCTACCCAATATAGTGTATTTTGATACTTATTTTGGTTTTAGTGCATACGCTCCCCAACAGGCTATTGGCGTAGACACTACCTTATATTTTGATGAAGGTGAATCTTATACCATTAACTTAGGCATAGACGAGGAGATTTCCGATAATCAATATGTCTGGTTTAAGGATGATGTTGCTTTTGATACTACCCATGTTAATCATTATACCTTCTCGTCATTAGCTATCCGGAATGAAGGTAGATATACCTGTGAGGTAACTAACGCCGGCGTTCCTGATCTTACACTCTACAGTTATCCGATAAGCATTTACGTAGCTCCCAAAAACAAAGATCCAAAGATTATTATTTCTAAAAGAGAAAATTGTGTAGGAGAGAATATTCCTTTTTTAGCAACTGGCAGAAATGAATACGATACTTATCATTGGGAAATTATTCGTATGAATGGAAATACCCGTATAGGAATACCAGACTCTATGGCTACAGCTCAGACGTTTGATTTTAGCCTGACAGAAAGCGGAAGCTACGAGCTACGTCTCAGGTTAAGCAACCCTTATATTTCAGACACTGTCTTGATAGATTATATAGGGGTCAAAGCCTCCCCTCAATTAAGTCTAGAACCTTCTACCAATCTCAATGCCGACTCATTGATGCTCACTGCCCTTGATGGGTACAATGCTGATACACTGGCTTTTGAATGGTATAAAATTGAAGGTCAGAAGCATATCAGCCTAGGCTATCAAAATACGATCTGGATTAAAGAAGGCGGATCTTATGGTGTAACAGTAAACAACCCTACTGGCTGTGAGGCTAAAGCAGAAATTTTGGTGATAGATACTCGTCTTCAAGCTCAAACTATCACTTTTGACAGTATTGCTGATAAGGTCTTTGGCAAAAGCTTTCAGCTTATGGCTACTGCCAGTTCAGGTTTGCCTATTAATTTTGAAGTAACCGAAGGGAAAAACCTGGTCAATATCAATGGTGATGAATTAACTATTCTGGGTACAGGCAAAGTGAGTATACAGGCTAAACAGGAAGGAGATAAAGAGTATGCAGCTGCAAAAGCTGTTACTCGTAGCTTTACAATACACAAGGCTACACAGACCATTTCTGTTAAACAAATTACTGATCAATTGCTAAGCAACAGAAGCTTCAACCTGGAAGCTAGTAGCAGTTCTGGTCTGGCTCTTAGTTTTAGCGTCACCGGACCAATCAGTATTCGTAATAAAACAGTAAGCTTACTGGGTACAGGTGTAGCTAGTATTACAGCTAGTCAGGCAGGTAACAACAACTATCTGCCAGCTGAGGCCATTACTCTTAGCTTTAGCATCAGTGAAGAAATAGTGGAAGAGGAAGACAGCTTGCACCAGTTGAGCATAAGTATAGGGAGCCAGGGAGCGGCGTATTTGCCCGCTAAGTTGAGCCTGTACCGCTACCAAAATGGAATCTACCAGTTACTCAGTCAGGAGAGTATTTACACTTCTGAGGTATCATACGATAATTTAGCTGAAGGATTGTACACCATCAAAGTCAAGTCATCCAACCCAATATACCTTCCTACTTACCTGGGTCAGCACCTGCTTTTAGCCGAAGCTGATAAGCTAAACCTTAATGAGAATAAAGCCGTCAGTATTAGCCCAATTAGTATACCCGACATTCTGGAAGAAATAGGCATTCGTATTACCGGTGTGTTTGTCCAGTCTGATCAGGTAGAAAATGGCAGGCTCATGTTAGCTAACAAAGCCTCAGGTATACCGGTTGTTGGTTTAAGTATTTACCTGATTGATGACAGCTCTCAGGAAGTTGTGGCCATTACAACTACGGATGGAGATGGTAGATTTGAGTTTAAAAATATTCCTCCGGGATCGTATAGTGTTAAGGCAGACCATAAAGGCCTGGCAATGGGAGCCTCTGCCAGCTTTGAGGTAGGCCAGCAGGCTCTGGAGTTGAGCCTGATAGCAGGAAGCAAAATTGAACTTACCGCAGAAGAGAAAACGCCTGACATGGTTACTGCCCTGGATGATGAGGTGAAACAGCAGCTAAGACTTTTTCCCAATCCGGTAGAAAAACTGTTGCACATACAATTACCTCAAACCTTGGTAGGCTGTAGGCTTGTTATTTTCGATACAAATGGCAAGCAGGTGTATACAAGCCTGGCTAGCGAAAAGGAAGTAAGCTGCGACTTAGCACATTTGAGCAGTGGCTACTACCAGCTTCAGCTTAGGCATAAGGGTGAAAGTTACTCACTCAAATTTCTGAAGAAGTAAACTAATAGTTTACACTTTTAAACCGGAAGCTTTCACTTCCGGTTTTTTTATGGCAAAGCCGTCAGAGAAACTTTATAGGTCTTTTCTGCCCGAATAATTTGTCCCTCCTGCGTTATCCCTTCAACTACTATTTCAAAAATTCCCAGCTCATCTGAGTTTTCAAAATTTAGTACAATGCCATCCTCATTCAACGTAAGCCCAGGTTCCCAATGAATCAAAGTGCGAAAATCCGGTTGGTTCGCCGGAGGGCTTTCCTTTTTTGGAAAGGGCTTAGAAGGGCTATACAAACTAAGCCTGCTCAGTTTTGCAGTAGGCGAGAGCGCACTAAGATAGGCATTTCCCTGCTTTGAGTAGACTGCAATAGTACCATCCAGACGGTATTCCCCATAATATGTACGACGATTAACCATCTCTATCAGCGCTATCTCTGACGGAGAAAAATTAACCAAATAGTCCAAATCATGAATCAATACACCATCCAGAAAGACAGAAGGCTCTCCTGTTAAAAAAGTACGAGATGAAGCATCAAACACATCTAAGTCATAACTGCCTTTAGACTCTCTCAGACGTATACCAGGCATTAGCTCTCGGTTAACTTCCACAAAATTGGGTAGAGTAATGTAGTCGTCCAGCTTGATCTCATAATTAGGTGCTCCATAAAAGCGAAAATCTTTCTTTTGCTGCTTATAGCTTGAGTCCTGTTCCAGATAAAGGTCGTACTGAGCATGTACCTGGGTGCGCAAGATGTAGTCCTGTAATGCCTGCTGTAGCAAACTATCCGGTAACCTAGGGAGTGCTCCCGGCTTTAAAGTTGAAGTGGGTGCAAATTTCTCGTCTAACGTCCAATTTACCTGTAAACTGGTATCGGCCATTTGAAGAACAATATCCTTCATGCCTCTTACACTTTCTTTAATAGGTATCTCAAAATCACCTTCACTGTCCACAAAATCATACTCAAAGTAGGGGTTGCTTCCGGGAACAGATAAAACCACTACTTTACCTCCTATACGTGTAGCATTAGTGCTTTCTACTTTTCCGCTAATGGTCAGGCTTTCATCTTCTGGCTTATACTGATCGCCTTGCTTTTGTGTGTGCTTATCACCTTCCTGAGAAATAGGCTGTACAGCTATTAAAGACTCATTTATCCACTTAAATTTCTCTTCTTCTTGAAGTTTTTCTGGTAATACTGCCTGACTAAGTAAACCGGAAGTTTGCTGATATAGACGAAGATGATTCGTCAGTAAATTGAGTTTCCTTACCGATACAGCAACCTTACTAGTATTTAAGGCCCCTGCTACAGAAATTTTTGCAGATACCTTTTCCCGGGCCTTGTATACATTTTTGTCTAACAAAATCTGGATGGACTCTTTAGAAGAATTATAAAGCACTCGCTGTGCTATAGTTTCTCCTTCCTGGTTTTGTACAAAAAGCTCTATTATCCCCTCCCCAATATCGTTACGGTCAAGCTCAATAGCATTAATACTATCGTTATAGAATTTGCTGTATAATAAACCGTTTTTATCACGTAACTCTACCTTGTAGATTTCTTTGTGAGTATGGTAAGTTTCTATTTGCAGCTTGTTAGTACTAAAGCGAGCCTGTAGGGTAGCTCCCCGAAACTGGGCGGCCGGTAATTGTTTTCTTATGGTATCCTGGTGTGTAAGGTAAACTTCTAGTGCATAATTGTACTCGGCATTGGGAGTTACTGTAAAAGTAGCTTGACCGGACTGAAACGTGACCTCTGTATTTTGTGCACTATCTTGAAGGCATACCAGTTGGGCTGTGCTTACCTGGTCCTTTGTAGGGAGGGCAAGCTGTGCCAGCATACGATTAGGTAAGCTTGTCACAAATGCTCCTCCTTCAGGGTAAATAGTCAGCGGGCTATGTTGCGAAGCATGGTCAGATGAAGCTGTATGTATGCTATCTTCGTAAGGGTTGACAATCAGGATTGCCTGCGACCAATACGAATCTTCTTCAAAATTTCGCATCCACTGTGTGTAGGCCCTTATCTGGTACCAACCACCCCTAAGCGTATCGGGTATGGATAGTTGACCAGTGGTAAAACCATCTTTTATGCTATAAATTCCCTGTAGTACTGCCTTTTTCTCATTCAACAGTTCTAGGTACAGCACCTTACTTCTGGCTTGTTCTCCCGTAAGGCTCGCCTGAAACCAAAGAGACTCTCCTACTGATATTACTTCCTCAGAAAGCTGTACATGCACTTGTTCGGGAAATAAACTTGGCTGAGCTTTTTCAGCCTGTATGTGCCTGGCAGTACTTTCGCTCGTCCACAAAAGCGCCAGACAGAGTATATGTATCGTTATTAAACCTTTCACCAGAATGAGGGGGTTTCGGTGCTTACTCCCGTCAGAATGCTACAGTCATAGCAATGATCAGGGGTATCGTATTCTTCTCCTTCTATACATTCGCTAAAACCTCCGGGCGAGCCATCCGGGCTTGGTGGTACTTCTGACCTTCTTATAAACACTCGTTTTTCGGTAAGCGAAGAGGCCTGAAAAAAGCCTAGCACTAATTCTCTATCGTCATTTACATTATAAACATTACCGGGTATTGGAGAAGGAGGTGGCGCAAATACAGAGCCTGCGTTTTCCTGCTGTTCCTGCACATTCTCCCAAAAGTTATATGCTCTTTCTGTCAGAGCGTACTGTTTCACCAGAAGGCTATACCTACGCTGTAGCTTTCTACCGTTTATCTCTACGAAATTGATTTTTCTCCTTCTGATCTGATCTTTGCTTAACTCACGGGTAGAAGCGATATTTAAATAACGTATAGCATACCCATTCTGATAACAGACAGGCACATTAAGCTGCATGGGTCTGGTAAGAGGGGCCGTAAATTCGTAGGTTTCCTGCCAGCTCCATCGGTAATAAGCAGGTTTTGCCATACCGCTGCCAGTATCCAGATAGTATTGTAGCCCCCACTCATCTAAAATGGTCCCTATTGACGTTTCATAAGGGCGACTATCCAACTCAAAGTAGACACTATCTATAGGTGAAGCTAGCGGCATAGTTTCCGTAAGTGATGCATACTCCCTACCCTCAGGAGTAAGAATGTGTAGGCGGTAAGTTTTACCGGCTTCTCCCCGAAACTGCTCAGGAAGCGTCTCATACTCACCCTCATCTACCTCTATTAAATCTGCTCTATTGCCTTCCTCATCTGTAATATACACTTGCGCTCCGCTAAGTGCTTTGCCTTCGTAAGTCTGCAAGCTGGGCGATGTATACGAAAGCTTGATTGTATAGGGTTCATTAGCATCTGTAATAACTCCATCTACCACAAGCAGGGAGTCTTCTGACAAAGACTCGCTCAGGTCTATACGCTCAATACAAGTACTAAGGAGCAAAAGAATGCTTATACATATTAGCGCTTGCTTCATCAGAATTTAAAGTTATATGTAACCGAAGGAAATGGACGCCCTAGAATAGCTAATTGATAGGCTGTAAGAGATCCTCCAGCATTGTTCCTAAAAAATATGGAATATGGGTTGTTACGCCCATATAAGTTATAAATCGCAAAGGTCCAGCTGGAATCCCACTTCTTTTTCTTTTTTAAATTTCCATCTACTGAAAACGAAATATCCAGGCGGTGGTAGTCTGCCACCCTATATTGGTTGCGAGCAGAAAAGTGTGCAATATCCTGATTTCCTACTTTATAGGTACCTTCTGGTAAAGACACTGGACGTCCGGTACTGTAAGTAAAATTAAAACCCATGCGTAACCTCCGGGTAAACTGATAATTACCTACGACTGTAAAATCGTGCGGCTTATCAAAGTTGGAAGGATACCAGCTACCCTGATTAACACGCTCATCAGGGTACTGACCATCTACTTTGCGCAAGCTGCGAGAATAGGTGTATGAGAGCCAGCCGGTAAGGCGTCCTAAATTTTTAGCTACATATAATTCTGCCCCGTAAGCTCTGCCAATGCCTGTAAGCAGCTCTGTTTCCAGCTGATCATTCATCAGTATTTCGGCTCCATCTTTATACTCTACCAACTGATGAATATCTTTGTAATAAACCTCCAGAGACGACTCTATGACATTACCAATCGCATTGCGGAAGTAACCAATCGCATACTGATCACCTATTTGCGGTTGTACGTATTTGTTACTCAACTTCCAGATATCGGTAGGGGTAATGGAGGTAGCATTAGAAATCAGATGCATATTTTGCCGCATACGGTTATAGCTGAGCTTGATGCTGCTTCTGGCATCTAAATTATATTTTAGGGCGAGGCGAGGCTCAAGGCCCTGGTACTGAGCTATGGTTTCTCCTGAAGCATAACTTACCGTATCCACGACTCTGCCTGAGCCCGAGGGATTTCCATTCTGGTAGATCGTGACATCAGCGGGGCCTAGTGCCCGGTACTGGTTGTAGCGCAGCCCTATATTCAGGCTAAGTGCGGGCGTAATCGTAAACTCATCGCTCAGGTACACAGCCATTTCCCAGGCTTGCTCTTCGGCTAGGGTTTCAGGAGTTAGTAAAGAAAAATCACCATAGGGCTGTTGCTCTCCCGGCTCAAAGCTATAATAAGACAAACTGAGCCCGGCATCTACCTGATGCCGCTCACCCCAAAACCTTGTCACATTCCAGCGCCCCTCAGAGATATCAAAACCTGCCTGAAGCAAAGAGGCCCGTGTACTATCCTGCAGATCACCTACTTCATAAGAAAAACGCGAGTGGCTGAGCGTAAGGGAAGAAAGCCAGTCTTGAGATATTAGAAAATCCCAGTTAAAAGCAGCCCCTTTGTTTTGGTAGCCGTAAGAAGTATTGCGAGTATAGGTAAAGTCATCATTACTAATATACCCTGTCAGGCCTATTTTATGTGCCTCGTTGAGGCGGTATGTCCACTTTAGGTTAGCGTCATAAAAAGAGGCTTCACTCTGACGAAGGTCCATGTCATCAACCCTGTTCAGTATCCAGTCAGAATAAGAAGCTCTACCTCCAATAATTAGCGCGCTTTTCTCTTCTACCAGAGGCACCTCCAGAGACAGACGGCTAGCTACTAGTCCAATACCACCGCTTCCTTTAATTTGACGCAAATTTCCTTCTTTAACAGATACATCCAAGACCGAGGCTAGCCTTCCGCCATATCGAGCAGGAATACCACCTTTATACAATGTAGCATCACTTAATAAATCTGCATTAAAGGCAGAGAAGAACCCAAACAGATGTGAAGGGTTAAAGATTGAAATGCCATCCAGTAATATCAGGTTTTGCCCTACATCCCCTCCCCTTACGTTAAACCCAGCAGAACCTTCACCAGCTACACTTACTCCCGGAAGCAGCTCTATGGAGTTGATTAGGTCAACTTCTCCCAAAAAAGCGGGCATTTTCTTAACTTTTTGTATATCCATACGCGTAGCACTCATCTGCGCACTACTTACGTTATAATCTTCTGCCCTCTCAGTAATAGTAATTTCTTCCAGACGAGCAGTTTCTTCATAAAGGTCTACCGAAAGGGAGCCATCAGAAATTACTTTAATATTTCTACTTTCTTCCTCAAAGCCCAGAGAGTTAACTTGTAAGCGGTGATTACCTATTGGAAGGCTCAGCGAGAAATAGCCGTTGATATTTGTAGAAATCCCTTTTTCTAGTGGCAGAGCAAAAATAGTAGCTCCGGTTACACCCTGCCCTGTAGCTCCATCACGAATATAGCCACTTACTGTAGCACTCGTCTGCCCCTGATTGCTTAGAGAGTCGCCAATCACGATTAGATTATCCTCTCCTTCGCGCCCTCTTCCGTGGTTAAGCGTATTGGGATTTTTATGCAGCAGAATAATATACGGTCCCTGGTAGGGTTTGTAAGTGAGCTCCGTACCTTGTAGCAGCTTTTGCATAAGCTGTGGGAGCGGCTCCTGACTGAAGGTGCCGGTAAAGACAATATCTTCCAGCCATTCCTGTCGGTAAAAAAAGCGTACTGGATATTGTGCTTCTATAGCCTCAAATATAGTGGGCAATTTTGTGTTTGAGTAGCTGCCAGTCCAGCGTATTTCTTCAATACTCTGCGCGCATAGTGGCAGGTATACGATCCAGAAAAGGCAAATTCCTGGCAGTATTTTTCTCATAGGCTGTAGTAGTAGAAAGCGGTATAAAATTTAGGTGTAATAATTCCCTTTTACAAGGCAGCACTCGTTTTATTATACTAGCACCTACTTAGCACGTATGAGATTATCATTTTAATCTTTAAAGTATGCAAAGGGCTTGCTGCAAATATTTATTCTTACTTAACAAATTGCGGTATGTAGCTTGCAATGAAAAAAATGACCCATACCTCACCTGAACAACTGCTAAAGGCATAAAAACTTTACCTTAGCTGAAGGTAGGTATTTGTAATTAGAATTTGTCAATTTTACTATATGTCAGAAGAAAGTAAACGTCCAGAAAATCAACAGACCAATGTGCTTCATATTGCCGGGCAGCCTATTTTACCCGGAGAAGAAGTAATGATAGATTTGAGCTTTGCCCGCCTGCCGTCTCGTACCGAAATAGATATTCCTATACTAATAAGCCGGGCAAAAAAACCGGGACCTACACTTCTGCTGATGGCAGGCCTGCATGGCGATGAGATTAACGGAATAGAGATTGTACGTCGTATACGTGATCAGGGATTTCATCAGCCCAAAAAAGGAACTGTAATCTGTATTCCTCTGCTCAATATCTTTGGCTTTGTGCATTTCTCTCGTACAGTACCAGATGGCAAGGATGTTAACCGCTCCTTCCCCGGCGCAAAAAACGGCTCGCTGGCCAGCAGGGTTGCCTATGTGCTGATGAATGAAGTAATTCCGCACATAGACTATGGTATAGATTTTCATACCGGAGGAGCCAGCCGGGCCAATATCCCCCAGGTGCGTTGCAACTTTGAGAATGAAACCAGTAAAGAGCTGGCGCTGGCTTTTGATGCGCCTTATATGCTGCACTCCAAATTAATTAAAGGCTCGCTCAGGCATGCCGCTCATAAAAAAGGAAAGAGTATTATCATTTATGAAGGCGGAGAATCTTTACGCCTAAACGAAAGAGCCATACAGGTAGGAATTAATGGTACACGCAGACTTATGAAGTACCTGGGCATGCTAAAAACGCAACCTAAAAGTCCTGCTAAAAGCATAGTAATTCATAAAAGAAAGTGGATAAGAGCTCGCCATGCCGGGCTGTTTCATTCTATGGTAAAGTTGGGAGCAACCGTTAAAAAAGGCGAAAAACTGGGCTATATTACTGACCCTATCGGAGACTTTGAGATGTTTGTAAAATCTCCAGAACATGCGCACGTGATTGGCCTGAATAATAATCCCGTAGTCAACCAGGGGGATGCTTTACTACACCTGGGAATTAACTCATGAACAAAAAACTCCCCGAAACGCTTCAGGGAGTCAATCGTTCTGCTAGTCGCATTATTGCTGCTCTAACTGCTGAATACGCTCAATGTACTCACGTTCTTTGCGCTGCATCTCTTCCTGAGTGGCTTGCAGCTCCTCCATATTCTGCCGCATCTCTTCCTCGTGGTTTTGCAACTCCTCAGACTGAAGCTTAAACTTTTCCAGCAGACTTCGAGTAGTTGCAGTAATGCGGTTATTAGCAATGGCTGAGGCCAGAGTCTCTCCCAACTTCTCCAGAAAAGCAACTTGGTAAGGCTCTAAAGACTGAAAGGAAGCAACCTCCAGTATACCTTCTACTTCATCATTTACCTTAAGAGGCACAATTAGTAAATGATCAGGAGGAGCTTCGCCCAGTCCGGAAGTAATTTGTATGTAGCCCTGCGGTATTTCGGTCAGCTTTAATGTTTCCCCTTCCAGAAATGTTTGCCCTATCATGCCCTGGCCAATTTCAATATGCTTTTCTATGTGTTTTTTACGATCGTAGGCATAGCAGGCAGCCATACTAAGATAGGAGCGTTCATCCTCCTCTTTATTTAGCACAAAAAGCGCCGCCTGGTTGGCACTAACATACCGAACCAGTTCTGAGATCAGATCATCATAAGTCTGCTCCAGCTCATTATGAGTACGAAGCATTTCTGTAAACCTGGCCAAACCTGTAGACACCCAGTTTCTTTTATCATCTTCTTTGCGCGCTTCCTGCACCTCTTCCAATGTTTTTTGTAGTTGTTGCTGGGTATGCTCCATTTCAACTTTGTGTTCTTCCAGACTAGCCAGCGCCTTCTGGCTGGTCTGTGTAGCCTTGATAATAGAAACCAGTTGCAGGTACAAAGCGCCTACCGCTATACAGGCACTCATCATTACTATGTAGTAGTGGTTGGTAGGATTATCATTCTGTACATATTCGTAACCATGATACAGCCAGGGCCCTGCAAATTTGTAGCTACCAATCAGTAGTATATCTACCAGAATAGCGGCAATTATCTTTTTACGCTCCTTATAGTGGAAGAGCACAAAAGCCAAAGGAATCTGTGCCATACTCATAGCAATAAGACTGGGAGAAGGCGAATGACCAGGAGGCAACATTACCGCATGTGTATAGCTGTTAACAAATATACCAGCTACTGCCGTCATAAATCGCGAAAGCCCGTTCAGCTTTAAATAGCTAAACAACATAAATAGCATGTAGGAACTGGCAGCAATAATGGTAAGGGCTAATATTTCTTTGTGAGGGTAAATAATAAGTACCAGAAACAGGCAGCCTGTAATTAAGAATAGATTAATCTTATTGGCCAGTACAATTTTACTCCTTACTTCTTCGTCAAGCTCAGAGTAAGCTCCGATAGAAGTGAGTTTTTGAATTAAGCTCATATGTAAATTATTAAATAAGCATGACAAATTTACAAAGGTGTTATTACTTAAGTATATAAAGCTCATTTGCAATAGTACGGACGTATGGTTTACTATATCCCGAAAGGTTATTATAGTGTCATTTGGGCATATGCTTTTACCATAGAAATATTTTTTTGTACTAAAGCAATAATTTCAAAGCACTGGATTAAGTAGTATATTTTATGCTTTAAAAAATTGTGAATAGAAAAGTATAAGATTTCCTGTAGCTTCTGCATGAGCAGTATTCAGCAGATCCTTTCACATATTATGAACCTATAGGGTTTAGGCCTTCGTTAGAAAAAATGTAAATTGCACACAAATTTTTTTAACGTATTAAAATATTATTCTGATATGTCTACAGGATTTTATAAAGTTCCTACACCAAGCAACGAACCCGTATACGATTATGCGCCTGGTACGCCCCAGAGAGAGGCTTTGCAGGCTACCCTGAAAGCTATGAAAGAAGCACCCGTAGAGGTTCCTCTTTACATTGGAAGCGAACAGATAAAAACTGAAAATAAAAAAAGACTTGCTCCTCCTCACGATCATCAGTTCACACTGGGCCATTACCATGAGGGTGATGCGTCTCATGTACAGCAGGCAATAGATTCTGCACTGAATGTGAAAGAAAGCTGGGAAAATATGTCATGGGAGCATCGTGCCAGTATCTTCTTAAAAGCAGCGGAGCTTATCTCCGGCCCCTATCGCTACCAGATGAATGCGGCTACCATGCTGGGTCAGTCTAAAACTGCCCACCAGTCTGAGATTGATGCTGTATGCGAGCTGATAGACTTTCTGCGCTTTAATGTGCACTATATGTCTGAAATTTATGGCCAACAGCCTCCAATCTCTCCAAAAGGTATCTGGAACCGCCTCGAGCAGCGTCCACTGGAAGGTTTTGTCTTCGCAATTACGCCTTTCAACTTTACAGCTATCGCTGGCAACCTGCCTGCTTCACCTGCCATGATGGGCAATGTAGTTGTATGGAAGCCTGCTGAAACCCAGATCTATGCAGCTAATCTGCTGATGAAAATTTTTCGCGAAGCAGGACTACCCGATGGGGTTATCAATCTTGTTAATGTGGATGGTCCGGTAGCCGGAGAAGTTGTATTTAATCATCCTGATTTTGCCGCGCTGCACTTTACCGGAAGTACTAAAGTATTCAAACACTTATGGAAAACAATAGGAAACAATATAGATAAGTACCGCTCTTACCCCCGTATTGTGGGCGAGACCGGAGGTAAAGACTTTGTAGTAGCTCACCCTTCTGCCGACACCAAAGCTGTAGCTACCGCCCTGGTGCGAGGAGCTTTTGAGTTTCAGGGCCAGAAATGTTCTGCGGCCTCTCGTGCCTACATACCCAACAATCTGTGGGAAGAGATCAGAGGTTACGTACTAGCCGACCACAAAAACCTGACGGTAGGTGATGTGCAGGACTTCAGCCATTTTATGGGAGCAGTAATCAGTGAGACGGCTTTTGATAAGATAGCCGGTTATATAGACTACGCCAAAGAGAGTGATATGGCAGAAGTAATCGCCGGAGGGGAGTATGATAAGTCTAAAGGCTATTTTATACAGCCAACTATTATTGTAGCACATGACCCCAAATTTAAAACTATGGAAGAGGAAATCTTCGGACCTGTGCTTACCATTTATTTATACCAGGCTGAGCGCTTTGAAGAAACACTGGAACTTGTAGACCAGACTTCTCCTTATGCGCTTACCGGGGCAATCTTCTCTCAGGATAGAGCTGCCATTGAATTAGGCATGCGTAAACTTCGCCATGCTGCCGGAAACTTCTATATTAACGATAAGCCTACAGGAGCTGTAGTAGGCCAGCAGCCATTTGGAGGAGCTCGTGGCTCTGGCACCAATGATAAGGCTGGGGCTATGATCAACTTATTACGCTGGGTTTCTCCTCGTACTATTAAGGAGGCCTTTGTGCCGCCGGTAGATTACCGCTACCCTTATATGGGATAAGCATTAACTCATCCTTACCAGCCACTCTTTTTAGGGTGGCTTTTTTTATGCCTGTTCACCCTATTCGTACTCATACGATTCCAGTCTCACTCAATTTTTTTCATCCAACTCTGTGGTTCAGGTAATACCAGGTAGCCAAAAGCTATTTTTTTGATGATAATATTATAAGCCCTCCCTCTCTTTTTGCTAATACGCTCAGGTAAAGCTGACTACCTTTTGCTAAAGTTTAGCGCATTTCTAGTCAATTTTCTTAAACACCTATACAAATTATAGTATAACACTGTGAATAAATCACGCGCAAGTTTAGTCCTATCTTTTAAAATGAGCTTGTCCTAAGGTTTATCATATTTGCAACATGCTCATACCAGCAAGCTACATTGAGTAAAATTACACTCTTAAACCATTTATTAATATCAAACTTATGAAATCATTAAACGTACTTTTGTCCCTTGCTCTTTGCCTGGCCTTTTTAGTATCGTGCTCAGAAGAAGAGGACAAAATTGACCCTAATGCCAGTCTGATAGGTAGCTGGAACCTAATTGATATGCAAGGAGAGGGCTCCTCTTCTGTAGAATACAATGGACAGGAAACCACTTCTGAATTTACAGTTACAGGAAAGGATTTAGCTCTATCTACAGAGTTTACAGAAGAGCCAAACAATTATACTTCTAGCGGCTCTTATACTGCAATGATGAAAGTCTCTGCCAATGGTCAGACGCAGGAGACCGAAATACCCATGATGCCTTTTATTCTGGGCGGGACCTGGGAACAGGATGGCGACAAGCTGATTATCACTACTGCCGGGCAGGAGACGCAAGAGGCTACTATTGTAGAACTAAGCGAAAAAGTACTAAAGTTAAAGTATGACTATGAGTACGATATGTCTGCCGGAGGTATGTCTACGGTGTATAGCATTAAAGGAACTTATGAATTTGAAAGAAAATAGTCTTTGTTTTCACTCATTTGTTTTACCGCTTTGCTTCGGCAGAGCGGTTTTTTTATGCCTTAGTATCTTATCAATAAGTCAGTTTTATATATGTATTGGCACAGTAAAATAGTAAATAAGTAGGTAAAGCTTAGAGTAGTAGCCCTAACGGCAGAATAACACACGGTCCCAGATATGATGATGCGTCTGCTCACCATTGGTAAGCCGCAACCCCACACTTAACCTAATCTCGTAAGCGCAATTTTTTAGATCACCAAAATTACCAATGTACTTGGCCGTACCATGCGCCTCCTCTCCAGGACTAGGAAATACAATAGGTTCAAAATTATTTGTTGCTCCCGGCCCGCTAAATGTGAGGCTTACATCTCCCAGATTGGGATTTGCTGCTGTATAAGCTACACTGATAGCATCGGTGATTTTGCTACAGCCGCCTTCGCTTTCCAGTTCTTTTAGGTCAAGACTGGCAACGCCCAGTTCCGTACTTACTGCCCCAGGCGCCCAGGAACCTCCTTGTGGCACATTTTGATAAAGGGTGTTAAACACAGCAATAGGCCTTGAAGTACCTGCCAGCACCTCGCTGGAAATATTGCCGGCCTGCCTTTTCTTCATCCGCAGGCTGAAGTAGCGATTCTTTTGTAAAGGAGCTACCACCGTGGTAGTACTGTTTCCTGGTACTAAAGAGGCCATATTTACTGCTCCTACCGCCAACTTATTAGAAATAAGATTGAGTAGGCGTCCGGTAAGTGACTGGGCTGCCTGTGGAACAATAATCCAGTTACCATTAAAGTTAACATCTATCTGCCCTGCCTTGGCATTAATGGCATAGATATCAGGATCGTAGTAAAAGAAGGGGTAGTTGGGGATGCTCACAAACTTAGGTGTAAGCCCTATTATAGTGCCATCCCCTATATCAGTTTTGAGCACATCGGTCCAGGCTGATTCATTGCTAGGAATAGGATCGCCAGGGTTTGCCAATTCGGTATATTGAAACATATACTCCATAGGCTGGCCATTCAGCGTCTTTTCCAGCGTACCCAGAAGTGCCAGAGTACCATAGAAAGCCAGCTCATTCCATCCGGTTTCCATCTTGTTGGCCGTACGCCCATCCGCTGGATTAATGTTAAGGATAGCGTGGTACCTTCTGCTTTCTCCTATATGAAAAAAAGAAGAGATAGGCTCTCCTTTGCTCCCCTCTATACATAGTCGTACACAAAGACAGTTGTCTACATTTTCACGCCCAGGTTTACGTGCTTCAGAGGAGTCTTCTTCATAAAAGACAGAGCCACCCAGGGCAAATTTAAAGTAGATATCGGGACCATTGCCTAGCGGAAAAACAGGCGTTTCTACATTTATAAAAGGAGATAAAAAGGTTTTCTTAAAGTCTTTGGACCGGTAGTAAATACAAAAACGCCCCTGAGCATCGGTAATGGCACTAGCCAGGGTATCGTCGCTGATTACGTCATCATCCATCGCAATCACTTCTATGCCAGCCTGTGGCTGTTGCGATTTGCAGTCTCGCAAAGTACCACAGATAACCCAGATATCCAGACGCTTGAGGATAGTGCACCACCACTTGCGTGATGCACGGTGATTCCATTGGGCAAATAATCCATCATTGGTTTCGCGCCAGCGTGGCTGTAATACGTCCAGCGTTACTTGGAAAGGAGTAAAGTTTTTAGGTTTCTCCCTATCTTCCTGCCCATAGTCTGGAACATCGGGGTAGTAAAGGTCAAACTCCAGCGCTTCACCTTTATACTTCTGCTTGTCTCCATCAATTTCAAAAGTGTAGTTACCCACGGCATCGGTAGTAGTTTCTGCCAACAACCTTTTTTGTTTGGCTTTCACCTGCTTCTCTTCCAGCATCTGAAAAGCTTCTTTAGCCGGAGCACTAATGAGTGAGGAGCCCTCTTTCTCCTGAACATACAGTCTAACAGTGGTGTGTGAGATGGGGTGTTGGCGGTCGTCGCAAATAATCGCGTGCAATCGCCCTCTTAAATAGAACTTCATATAATTAGGGGTTTGATTGTGCTTTACTCTTAGTGTAAGGCCAATCACCATACGTAACCTTATAACCCCTGCCTTAAGAAATAGACAAAATGACAGTTGAAACTGGTTTCGCTTCCTTCAAATGTTTGCAGATCCCTCCTCTTACTATACCCCCTCGCTTCAGTCGTAGACTGAAGTGGGCAGCTCAAAGCAAACCTGCGACTTGCAGCTTAATAAAGAAAAAGCTACGCCCTGATTTTTTAAATTTCAGTTGCAGACTGAAGCTAGATACGATCTTTGGAAAGGCAGTTCAGGACAACATTATCAACGATGCCTTCCAGATATATCATCAGTGATCACCAGGCTTTATATTTTGTAACTTTCACCACGGTAGAATGGATAGATGCCCTACCTAGACTTGCTTATAAAAATGTTGTTGTAGAAAGTTTAAGATACTGCACTCAGGAAAAGGGTTTAATAATATGTGCTTATGTTGTTATGAGTAATCATATACATCTGATCATTTCTGCTCAGGAAGGGTTTAACCTATCTGACATATTGCGGGATTTGAAAAAGTTTACCAGTAAAAGACTAATTGAAGCTATTATCCAAAATCCGCAGGAAAGCCGTAACCGCTGGATGCTTTGGATCTTCCGATCTGCGGGTCAGCGTAATTCCAACAATAAATATTATCAATTCTGGCAACAGGATAATCACCCTGTTGAGCTATCAAACAATCAGATGATGGATCAAAGGTTAGATTATATTCATCAGAACACTGTAGCAGCAGGGCTGGTATATGAAGTCAACATTATGTCTATAGTAGTGCTATTGATTATGCAGGCGGTAAAGGATTATTAGACATAACCTTGATTAATTAAAGAAGTTGAAAACTTCAAGCCTAGCTATTTTGTAGTCTTCAGTTGCAAACTGAAGCCAGAGAGAGATTCAATTGGCTCTTTTAAAACTTGCTCCATCCCAATGTTAAGTTTAACTTTTTTTCTATGTTCAGTTTTTCAACCCCTCCCTTCAGTCTGTGACTGAAGGGTATAGATCAAGGCAAGTCTATGACTTGCAAAACAAGAAAGTCAAAATCATCAAGCTATTTTGTAGTCTTCAGTTGTTAACTAAAGTTTATAACTCATTGTATCAGACTTGTAGGCGGTAAGCACTTTCCTGCGCCTGAATCGCTAATTCAGCAGCCAGAAAGCAATGGTCTTGCGTCATAGCTGTTTCTGTACGATTAACAACATCACTGACCAGCTGCTCCCCGTATGGCATATGCAGGCCAGTACAGTCATAATACTTAGTTTCTTTCTGATCTACCAGAAATAAATGGTTTCCACCTTTACGTCCGGCAATGTCAATATACTTACGGCACTCTATATAGCCTTCTGTTCCAAGGATAGTCAGCCGCCCATCTCCCCAGGTATCCAGCCCATCGGGTGTAAACCAATCTATCCGGATGTAGCCAGTAGCTTTGGGGCTGCGCACTTGCATATCGCCAAAATCTGCGAACTCAGGATATTTCGCATTGTCAAAATTGCCAATTTGAGAAGTTACAACTTCTGCTTCTCTGGAGTTAGTATAGAATAAAAACTGATCACACTGATGTGAGCCAATGTCGCATAAGATTCCTCCGGCCTTGTCTGGATCAAAAAACCACTCAGGTCGTGTGTGTGGACGCATACGATGTGGTCCCAAACCTATTGTCTGCACCACCTTACCTATAGCTCCTGACTGTACCAGCTTAGCTGCCTGAACAGAAGCAGGATTGGCCAGACGCTCACTATACATTATGGAGTAAATACGCTGGGTTTCCTTTTGTACTGTCTTCACCTCTTTAAACTGCTCCATATTCACTATGCCGGGCTTATCTACCATATAGTCTTTTCCATGCTGCATAACTCGTATCCCCAAAGGAGCACGCTCTACAGGAATAGCCGCACTGGCTACCAGCTGTATGCTTTCATCTTCCAGTATTTCTTCTATAGATTGAGCAATTTTTACTTTGGGGTAGCGCTTCACAAAGTTTTGCAGCAAATCAGCCTCTTTTGCATAAACGGCTACGAGTTCGCCACCGCCACCTAAGAGGGCCTCTACCTGCCCATAAATATGGCCGTGGTTTAGTCCAATTACAGAAAAACGGATAGACTCTTTAGGAGATTCAGGTGTATTGGCAGCGAGCTTTACTTCCTGAATATGTCTTCCAGCTGGTGCGTGTGAGTTGCCAAAGATGTTATCTGGTAAGACTAAGGCAGTTGCTGCCAGCGAGCTTTTAAGAAAGTGACGTCGTTTAGAATGCATTGACTTGAATTTTAGGTTGTTATACAAGTATACATCGCTAGCCTCACGGATTCAAATAATTATTTGAATTATACTACCCAAACTTCTTTCCCTACGAAGGGGTTTAAAGAGAGAGGCATTTTACTGTGTAAATGAGCACAGATAGCTTGAGCTAATCTCCCCTTCCCCTTTCGCAAAAAGAGGAAAGAGAGAAAGCAGGGGTAGCTACCTCTGCGAAACAGTGCAACTTATACTCTTTCCAGCTTAATTGGATAGGTTTGGTTAGCATTCCACTGGCAGACGTAGATATTTTTATCTTCGTCTATGCATACATCGTGGCAGTGGTTAAAGAGTGGCGTCTCTTGTACCATAAGTTGTAGCTCACCATTCCGATACTCCGGCTTGGTACCCGCTGGGTTGGAGACTACCTTGTTGTTTTTATCTAAAATAGTAACAAAGCCTGAATCGGGAGTCTGGTTGAGATACTTTAACCTTGACCAGCATACACCAGAGTAAATATTATCTTCGTCTATTACAGGACGGCAAACAAACGCACCCGGCAAAAAGATAGTAGACATATACTTGCCATCCAGAGAATAACGTTTAAAGGCATTATGTGCACGTGAAGTACACAATAAGGTAGGCTCTGCACCATTACGCTGGTCTATACATACGCCATGTACCGTTCTAAATTGCCCCTCTTCATCTCCGTTACCACCAAAGTGGCGAATGTATTTTCCTTCAGCATCATACTGTATCACGTACTGAGAACCATATCCATCAGCTACGTAGATATCTCCATTAGGAGCTACGGTAGTTTCTGTAGGTTTAAAGGGCATATCTTTTTCGTAAACACCAAGTTCATGAGGTGTCTGCAAAGTCATAAGTACTTTTCCTTTAAGATCAGTCTTTACTACTTTGCCAATGTTAGGGTCGCAGATAAGCAGGCGATCTTCTCCTCCTTCATCAAAGATGCTTAAGCCATGCCCACCGGGGTAGTCGGAGCCCCAGCTTTCCAGCAGCTTACCCGATTTATCGTAGATAATGATATTATTCTTGGTCTCATCCGTTACCATAATAAGGCGACCCTGAGAGTCCATTACCATCTCATGGCAGTTGTTTACGGGTGTTTGAGAAGGGTTGAGGTTACCCCACTCCTGGTGTACCCGATACTTAAACCCATTATGACCTAATACATCTTTGCCCAGCTTTGGCTTGCTTTTTTGTATATAAAAATTAAGATCAGGACGTAAAAATATGCCTCCAGCCAGGGCAGCGCCACCTTTTAAAAAGCTACGGCGAGGGTTAGGTATAGTAGTCTTCATTTGATTATTCAGTAAAATTAATTTTATGCTATAATATCATTTACAACTTTGCCATGTACATCTGTGAGACGGTACCTTCTGCCCTGATGCTTAAAGGTAAGCTTCTCATGATCCACCCCCATAAGGTGGAGCAGCGTAGCCTGAAAGTCATGTACGTGTACCGGATCTTTAACAATATTGTAGGAGAACTCGTCGGTTTCTCCGTAAGTCATTCCTTTTTTGACACCTCCGCCAGCCATCCAGATGGTAAAGCAGCGTGGATGGTGGTCTCTGCCATAATTGGTAGGTGTAAGCGTACCCTGAGAGTAATTTGTTCTACCAAACTCTCCTCCCCATACCACAAGTGTATCTTCCAGCAGGCCTCTCTGCTTCAGGTCTTTGATGAGTGCCGCAGATGCCTGATCCGTATCCTGTGCCTGTGAGCTGATCTGGTGAGGCAGGTTATCGTGCTGATCCCAGCCCAGGTGATAGAGCTGAATAAATTTAACATCACGTTCTGCCAGTCGTCGTGCCAGCAGGCAGTTGGCCGCATAGGTTCCTGGCTTGCGAGCGCTCTCTCCATACATCTTGAAAACATCGTCAGGCTCATCGGAGAGATCTAGCGCATCGGGTACAGAGGTTTGCATACGGTAGGCCATTTCATACTGAGCTATGCGCGATTCTATTTCAGGATCACCGAAGTCCTGCAAACGCATCTCATTAAGTTCTGCCAGGTAGTCTAGTACCTTACGGCGGGTACCTGCGTTAATACCATCTGGATTGTTGAGGTACAGCACCGGATCGCTCCCCGACCTGAACTGAACCCCCTGATGCAATGAGGCCAGAAAGCCATTGCCCCAAAGGCGAGAGTAAATAGGCTGCGGGCGAATAGCTCCACGAGAGAGCAGTACAATAAAGGTAGGCAGGTTCTGGTTATCGCTACCCAGTCCATAGCTCATCCAGGAGCCAATACTGGGGCGGCCAGGCTGTTGCGAACCAGTCTGGAAGAAGGTGATTGCCGGGTCATGGTTAATCGCTTCGGTATGCATAGACTTTATGAAGCACAACTCATCTGCTATCTCGGCTGTATGAGGCATAAGCTCACTCACCCAGGCCCCGCTTTGCCCTCTTTGTTTAAACTCAAAGAGTGAAGATGCTAACGGGAAAGAGCTTTGTCCGGCGGTCATACCTGTAAGACGCTGCCCCTGTCGTACTGAGTCGGGTAGTTCTTGTCCATGCATCTTTCTGAGCATGGGTTTGTAGTCAAAGAGATCCATCTGAGAAGGCCCTCCACTCTGGAAAAGGTAGATTACTCGCTTAGCTTTAGGCGCAATATGCAGTTTATCTAGTATACCTTGCAAAGGGTTAGCAGCAGGGCCTTGCGAAGCAGAGCCAGAGCAACCCAGCAGACTACCTAAGGCAGCACCTCCTATGCCCATACTGAGGCGGGACAGGAAGTGGCGGCGATTCATTTGATGGAAGTGTTCGCTTAGTATATCCATGAGTTGTTTTTTTAGCTTCTAAACTTGGCTTCGTCCAGGTTAAACAATGTATTTGCAACTACCGAGAAGGCAGCAAGCTGTACCTTATCCAAATCGGCATGATATGCCGAGTTTCCCACTTTAAGCAAACTCTCGGCTTCATCTCCGGCTTCCTGGTAATAGCTTAGTTTCTCTTCATATAACCTTTTCAGTAAAGCCATTTCTTTCTCCTGAGGCTCACGAGAAGTTACTGCTTTAAAGCCATAGCTCAGTTGTTCTTCTAGGGAGGCTCCACCATGCAACAGCATACGCTCCGCCAGTTTACGGGCTGCTTCCACAAACTGAGGGTCGTTAAGTAATGCCAGTGACTGCAAAGGGGTACTGGTACTTTGCCTCTTGGCAGCGCAGAGGGTTCGCTCCGGAGCATCAAACATCACCATGGTAGGTGGGGGTATAGTACGCTTCCAATAGGTGTAAATGCTTCTCCGATATAAGCCTTCATCCTGGCTCGCGCGATACTTATTTTCCCCTATCTGGTTAGCCATAGCTTTCCAGATGCCCGCCGGCTGATAAGGCTTTACCCATTTTCCTCCAACGCTATCATACAGTAGGCCACTTACTGCTAGGGCATTGTCTCTAAACATTTCTGCTGTTAGACGCACATTAGGACCTCTCGCCAACAAAAGGTTTTCAGGGTCACGTTTCTGCTTTTTAGAGTTAAGCTGTGCCGACTGCTGATAGGTCGCCGACATTACAATTAGCTTTTGCAGTGCTTTTACGTTCCAGCCCGACTCTCTAAATTCTACTGAGAGCCAGTCCAGCAACTCAGGGTGAGTAGGCAGGTCTCCCTGATTGCCAAAATCTTCGGAAGTTTTTACGATGCCTTTACCAAAATACATTTGCCAGAAGCGGTTAACAGCCACCCGTGTAGTAAGCGGATGCTCAGGAGCTAGTAGCCATTTCGCCAGGCCAAGGCGGTTAGCAGGATAAGCTGTTGTATCGAAGCTGAGGACAGCTTCAGGTGTGGCTCTTCTTACCTCTTCGGTGGGGGCATCGTAGGCCCCTCTCGCTAATAGGTAGGTGGGCTTGGGCTCTTCGTTCTCCTGCATAACCATTACTTGCGGAATACTTACATCCAGCCGACGTAAGCTATCTAAACGGTGACTCATTCGCTGGTATGCTTCATTTTCCGTTTGCAAATAATGCGCATAGAGGCTGCCCCTGTCTTGAGCTACTTCTACTTCGGCAAGTTTCTGTACTTCCAGCGGTGTCAGGGTACGATGATAAACTCTTAGCTCGTCAATTTTTCCTCCTGTAAAGCCATAGGTATCAGTAGAGCGGTTACGATGGTTCCAGTGGCCTACCAGAAAATCATTACCATTAAGGATGGAGCGCCTGCCCAGATTATCTTTCTTGATATCTACTGCCTGAAGCTGCCCATTGATATACAGCTTTACGCCTTCTGCTCTAGATGAACCATCATAAGTGGCAAATACATGAGTCCATTTAGCAGCGGGCACTTTTGCCTTTGTCTGCACTTCCAGGTACGCCTGGTTTTCTCTATGAATCAACCTTAAGCTGAGGCGATTATCTTTAGTTAGAGTGAGGTCATAACCCTGACGGCTAATCTCTCCATTACGACGACTAAATAGCCCGGCACGTTTTTCATGAGCATTGCTATGGTTGATCCAGGCCCCCAGCGAGAAGTGGTGATGGTAGTCAAAGTCAGCAATATCGCCTAACGTCAGGAAGTCAGGACCATGAAATTGTAAAGCTTTACCATACTTACCCTCTACATGCTCTGGTTTTACTATATTCTCTGCCAGTCCAATATTAACTCTTCCTGGCAGCTCGCTGTAGTCTCCTCTAAACTGCCCTACTTCAGTAACATCCAGCTTAAAGTATGCGCTTTGGCCTGATTCTGTATCTATTGCTGCTTGCTGCTGCTGGCTAAGCCATTGCTCAAATTTTGCGTCAGGCTTTTGCTCAAGCTGCTGTAGTTCACCCTCCAGCCGCGCAATGGTTTTATCTACAAATTGTTTTTTGGCTTCCAGTTCTGCGCTCTCCACTCTGATAGCAGGGTGCGGAGCTTCATTCAAATAATCGATTCTGCCTCGCTCAGGGATGTTATTAAAGAAAGCATAGAGTTGAAAGTATTCCTTCTGAGAGATAGGATCGTACTTATGATCGTGGCAGCGGGCGCACTCTACGGTAAGCCCTAAAAAGGTGGTAGAGAATGTATTGGTACGATCGGCTGCATATTCGGTAAGGTACTCTTCTTCTATTACGCCTCCTTCCTGGGTAATGGCATGATTACGATTAAAGCCAGTTGCCAGCTTTTGCTCGTAGCTGGCATTGGGTAATAAATCGCCAGCCAGCTGCCAGCTTACAAACTTGTCATAAGGAAGGTTTTCGTTAAAAGCTTTGATAACCCAGTCGCGCCAGGGCCACATGGTGCGGGGGCGGTCATCCTGATAGCCGTGCGAGTCCGCATAGCGCGAAAGGTCCAGCCAAGTGGTAGCCATATGCTCTCCATAATTCTTAGAGGCTAAGAGCCTATCCACCAGCTTTTCGTAAGCCTCGGGCGAGTCATCTTTTACAAACTTATCAATTTCTTCTACCGTTGGCGGTAAGCCGGTAAGGTCAAAAGTAACACGGCGAATAAGCTTTTCTTTTTTTGCCTGAGGTGCGGGTTCTAGCTTTTCGTTCTCCAGTTTGGCTAATACAAAACGATCTATAGGGTTATTAACCCAGTCTTCATTTTCTACTTCGGGTAAGGCTGACTTTTTGGGAGGGATAAAGGCCCAGTGGTCTTTCCATTCTGCTCCCTGTTTAATCCATTTTTTTATGACATCAATCTCGTAGTCAGTCAGTTTAAGATTTGCTTTTGGCGGGGGCATTACCAAGTCCGGGTCTGTAGAAATCATACGAAGAAAAGCCTGGCTCTCCTCCGGCTTGCCTGGCACAAAAGCATGGCCTTCACTTTCTTTAAGGGCACTTAGCGCTCCTTCTTCGGTATCCAGACGTAGGCCTGCTTCTCTGTTACCATTATCCGGACCATGGCAGGCAAAGCAGCGATCGGATAGAATAGGCTTGACGTGCAGGTTAAAATCTACTTTTTGTGGCACTTTCTTCGCTATAGCCTCGGGGCCTTCCTGCTGCTGGCAGCCCCAGGAAAACAAGCCTAGGGGCATAAGCAAAAGCCAATACTTAAGACGGGTGTTGATAATTTTAATCATGAAGTAGAGGTTGTTGTCTTACAAACTCGGTTTAGCCAGGCAGCGCTAGCTAAGCAAATCTTTGACCACATGCCCATGTACATCGGTAAGCCTAAAGCGGCGCCCCTGATGCTTAAAGGTAAGGCGTTCGTGGTCTACACCTAGTAAATGTAACAAGGTTGCCTGAAAATCGTGAACATGAACCGGATTTTCTGTCACATTGTAGCCAAACTCATCCGTTTCTCCATAAGAGAAGCCTTTTTTAACGCCGGCTCCTGCCATCCAGATGGTAAAGCAACGAGGATGATGATCTCTGCCATAATTGGTTTTAGTAAGCTTTCCCTGCGAATAGTTGGTGCGACCAAACTCTCCTCCCCACACCACCAGGGTATCTTCCAGCAGACCTCTTTGCTTCAGGTCCATGACCAAAGCCGCCGAGGCCTGATCGGTAGCCTGGCACTGCCCTTTAATATCATTGGGCAGATTACCGTGCTGATCCCAGCCCATATGGTAAAGTTGTACAAACTTTACATCACGTTCTATCAGCCTACGTGCCAGCAGGCAGTTAGCCGCGAAAGTTCCTGGCTTACGGGCATCGGCTCCGTACATGTCATAAATATAATCCGGCTCTTTGGAGACATCCATAACTTCGGGCACGGAAGTCTGCATACGATAGGCCATCTCGTACTGAGCAATCTTGGTATTAATTTCTGGGTCCTGAATACGGCTAAACTGCTGCTGATATATCTTTTGCAGATAGTCTAAAGCCCTACGACGGTCGGTACCGCTTACGCCGGGCGGATTGTTTAGATAAAGCACAGGGTCTTTGCCTGAGCGGAACTGTACGCCCTGATGTAAAGAAGGCAGAAAGCCACTACCCCAAAGACGCGAATATAGTGGCTGCCCCCCATCTCTGTTTCTGGAGAGCATTACGATAAAGCCAGGCAGATTTTCGTTTTCGCTACCCAGCCCGTAGCTCATCCAGGCCCCAATGCTGGGGCGGCCGGGCTGCTGGGAGCCGGTCTGAAAGAAGGTTACGGCAGGGTCGTGGTTAATGGCATCGGTATGCATAGACTTAACTACACACAGCTCATCTACCACTTTGGCAGTATGCGGAAGCAACTCACTTACCCACATGCCACTTTTGCCATAGCGCTGAAAGTCAAACTGAGCCCCTGCCAGAGGTAAAGACTGCTGGTTGGCTGTCATACCTGTAAGGCGCTGGCCCTGTCTTACCGATTCTGGCAGATCTTCGCCATTCATCTCTCTCAGCTTAGGTTTGTAATCAAACATATCCAGCTGAGAAGGCCCGCCGCTCATAAACAGGTAGATAACTCGCTTAGCTTTAGGAGCATGATGTAGTTTGTCTAATACTCCGCCACTACCTGGCGCTGCCATGGACGATAAGGGGTTTACCAATGAAGACAGCGCTGCCGCTCCTAAACCCAGGCTGGTTTTAGAAAGAAAGTGGCGGCGGTTCATCTGGTATGCTAAAGACTTCTCTATGTTATTTTCTTCCATTTCGTTTAGCGTTGAAATACAATTGAAATGATGGCCTCTGTATGCTTGCTTGTATAAACAAGCTGTAGAAGCGGTAAATAAGTAGCTTTATCGTAGTGTGTAGAATTCATCGTGATTCATCATTACGTTAGACACTACAGCCAAAGCTGCCGTTTTGGACAAGTCAAGCTGTGGATCTCGTGGCTTATCTCCTACACTAAGCAGTGCTTTCGCATTTTCTGGCTCTGCACTGTACTTTTTCAGCTCTTCCTGATACATATGGGTAAATACTTCCAGCTCTTCAGCCAATACTGCTCTGCCGGTCAGTAGTTTAAAGCCATAACTCAACTGCTCTTCCAGTTTGTTACCACCTTCTTTCTGTATTCGCTCGGCCAGTATGCGCGATGCTTCTACATACTGTGGGTCGTTGAGTAAAATCAGTGCCTGTAAGGGGGTGCTGGTTACCTGCCTTTCTACTGTGCAAACATTTCGTGCATCTGCATCAAAGGTGAGCATGGATGGGGGCGGTATAGTACGCCTCCAATAGGTATAAAGGCTACGGCGGTACAAATCGTCTCCCTTGCCCGCTTTATACTCGCGCTCCCCTACGACCGAGGCTTTTTCTTTCCACAGGCCGGCGGGCTGATAAGGTTTTACACTTGGCCCTCCTATTTTTTTGGCTAAAAGCCCGCTGGCTGCCAACGCATTGTTACGGATCATTTCAGCGGGTAGTCGGTGGCTTGCCCCACGAGCCAGCAGCATATTCTGAGGGTCTTTCTTCAACAAGTCTTCACTTGCCTGAGACGACTGTCTGTAGGTCGCCGACATTACAATCAGCTTTTGCATAGCTTTTACATCCCAGCCCGACTCTACAAAATGTACGGCTAACCAGTCCAGCAAGGCGGGGTGGGAAGGGAGACTTCCCTGGCTTCCGAAGTCGTCAGGTGTTCCTACAATCCCCTCTCCAAAAAACTGCTGCCACAAACGATTGACAGCTACCCTTGCAGTGAGCGGATTGTCTGGGTGCGTAAGCCATTGCGCTAGCCCCAGGCGGTTAGCCTCAAGGTTATCAGGAAAGCCAAATACAGTCTCAGGTGTACCGGGAGATACCTCCTGCCCGTGGGCATCATAGCTACCTCGCTCCAGCAGATAAGTAGTGCGCGTCTCTTCTCTATCACCCATCACCATCATTTCAGGTACTGCGCTTATGGTATCGTTCTGAGCACGGCGTAGCCTCTGTAGGGCACGTAAATTTTCC